>JBDTUG010000321.1:0-4776 GCA_040007855.1 Caldimonas sp. | reverse complement strand
TCGACATCAGGATGCCGAGCCCGAGCCCGAGCGTCACCATCGCCGTGCCGCCGTAACTGATGAAGGGCAAGGGCACGCCCACCACCGGCAGGATGCCGCTCACCATGCCCATGTTGACGAAGGCGTAGGTGAAGAAGCTGAGCGTGATGGCGCCGGCGAGCAGCCGCGTGAACATGGTGGGCGCGTCGGCCGCGATCATCAGGCCGCGAAAGATCAGGAACAAGAAGCCGAGCACCAGGCCGACGCAGCCGAACAACCCGAACTCCTCGGCGAACGCGGCGAAGACGAAGTCGGTGGTGCGCTCGGGAATGAATTCGAGGTGCGTCTGCGTCCCCTTCATGAAGCCCTTGCCGCGGGTGCCGCCCGATCCGATCGCAATCTCGCCCTGGATGGTGTGGAAACCCTTGCCGAGCGGATCGGTGGTCGGGTCGAGCAAGGTGCAGATGCGGTTCTTCTGGTAGTCGCGCAGCAGCGGCCAGGTGACGTCGGGCTGGCAGATCTTCTCTTCCGAGGCGATCACGGCGGTGACGGCGGCGACGGCGAGCATCGCCACCGGGATGATCAGCTTCCACGACAGGCCAGCGAAGAAGATGACCGCCAGCCCGGCCGACAGCACCAGGATCGCCGTGCCGAGGTCGGGCTGCTTGACGATGAGCGCCAGGGGAACGACGAGAAGCAGCGTCGCGATCACGAAGTCGAGTACCCGCAACTGACCTTCGCGGCGCTGGAACCACCAAGCGAGCATGAGCGGCATGGCGATCTTCATGATCTCGCTTGGCTGGATCGTCACCCCGAGGTTGAGCCAGCGCGTCGCACCCTTCTTGGTCACGCCGAGGCCCGGCAGGGCGGTCGCGATGAGCAGCGCGAGCCCCGCCAGGTACAGCGGAATCGCCACCCGCATGAGGTGCTGCGGCGGCACCTGGGCAACGATGAACAGCACGCACGACGCCAGCAGCAGGTTGCGGAAGTGGTCGACGAAGCGGGTGCCGTGGTCGAACCCCGCCGAATACATGGTCACGAGTCCGGCCGAAGCGAGCAGGATGATCGCCATGACCAGCGCCGCGTCGAAGCCGCTCAGGAAGGGCAGCGCCCGGCGCCAGAGCGTGGGCTTGTCGAAGACGGCGCTCATCGGCCCACCGCCGCCAGTGCCCGGACGGACTCGTCGTCGGCGCGGACGGCTGCCGAGGCCGCGGCCGACGCATCGCGGACGGCGCCGCGCAGAGGCACGGCTTCGATCGGGCGCGGGGTGCCGATCGGCGCCGTCGCCTGCCCGAGCCGGGTGGCGGCGATGTCGGCCTCGCTCGGGTACACGCCGGAGAGCACAAAGTCGAACACCCGCCGTGCGATCGGCGCCGCCGCGCCGGCGCCGAAGCCGGCGTTCTCGACCACCATGGCGACGGCGATTCGCGGCGCGTCGAGCGGCGCAAAGGCGGTGTAGAGCGCGTGGTCGCGATGGCGCTCGTCGAGGCGCGCGGCGTTGTACTTCTCGTTGGCCTTGATCTCGATGACCTGGGCGGTGCCGGTCTTGCCCCCCGACTGGTAGAGGGCACCGACGAACGAGCGCGCCGACGTGCCCTCCTGCGTCACGCCGTAGAGCGCGCGGTGGATGAAGGCGACATGCTCGGGCTTCCACGGCAGGGGCGGCAGCGGCTTGAACGCGAGCGGTGTCGACTTGCGGCTGTCGTAGTGCTCGACGGCGCGGGCGACGTGCGGCGTGAAGCGCTCGCCGCCGTTGGCGATGGTGGCCGTTGCCTGCGCCAGCTGCAGCATGGTGAAGGCGTTGTAGCCCTGGCCGATGCCGAGCGAGATCGTCTCGCCGGCGTACCACTTCTGCGCTTCCTTCTTCTTGTAGGCCGTGCGCTTCCACTCCGTCGAGGGCAGCGTGCCGCGCAGCTCGCCCTGCATGTCGATGCCGGTGACGCGACCGAAGCCGAGCGGCGCCATGAAGTCGTGGATCGCGTCGACGCCGAGGTCGTTGGCGAGCGTGTAGTAGTAGGTGTCGCACGACTGGACGATCGACTTGTACATGTCGACCGTGCCGTGGCCGCCTTCCTTGTCGTCGCGGAACCGGTGGTTGCCGAAGTTGTAGAAGCCCGGATCGAAGATCGTCTGCTGCGGCGTGCGCTTGCCGAGCGTCAGCGCCGCCAGCGCCATGAACGGCTTGTAGGTCGAGCCGGGCGGATAGGTGCCGCGCAGCGCCCGGTTGAGCAGCGGCTTGTCGGGCGATTCGTTGAGGGCGCGCCAGTTCTCGACGTCGATCCCCTCGACGAACAGGTTCGGATCGAAGTTCGGCTTGCTGACGAAGGCGAGGATCTCGCCGTTGCGCGGGTCGATCGCCACCAGCGCGCCGCGCCGGTCGCCGAACAGCTCCTCGACCATCGCCTGCAGGCGGATGTCGATCGACATCACGAGCGCGTTGCCGGGGGTCGCCGGGCTCGAGCGGAAGCGCCGCACGGCATGGCCGCCGGCGCTCATCTCGACCTCCTCGAAGCCGGTCGCGCCGTGCAGCTCGCTCTCGTAGCTCTGCTCGACGCCGAGCTTGCCGATGTACTCGGTGCCGCGGTAGTTGGCGAGGTCGTCCTCGGCCCAGTCGTCCTCCATCTGCTTCTTCTCGGTCGGGTTGATGCGGCCGATGTAGCCGATCAGGTGGCTGCCGACCTCGCCGAGCGGATAGCTGCGGAACAGGCGCGCCTTGATCTCGACGCCCTCGAAGCGGAAGCGCTGGGCGGTGAAGCGGGCCACCTCCTCGTCGGTCAGCTTGGTGCGGATCGGCAGCGACTCGAGGCTCTTGGTCTCCTCGAACTGGCGCTTGAAGCGGCGCCGGTCGCGCGGCTCGATCGCCACCACTTCGGCCAGTCGGTCGATCGTCGCGTCGAGGTCGGCCACCTTGGCGGGTGCGATCTCGAGCGTGTAGGCCGAGTAGTTGTTGGCCAGGACGATGCCGTTGCGGTCGAGGATGAGGCCGCGGTTGGGCGTGATCGGCACGATCGCGATGCGGTTGTTCTCGGCCTGCGTCGAGAGCTCCTCGTGCTTGACGATCTGCAGCCAGGCCAGGCGGGCGCCGAGCAGGCCGAATGCGAACAGCACGAACGCCGCCGCCGCCGCCAGGCGGATGCGAAAACGCGCCAGCTCGTGCTCGGTGTTGCGCAGCTCGGTCACTGGAGCCCCCTGGTCATAGCGGCCGGTTCTCGTCGCGGTCGGGGGCGCGCCGCTGGGGCGCGAGCAGCAGCCAGGTCACCACCGGCCAGAGCAGCGACTGGAAGATCGGCGCAAGGATCAGCTCCCAGCCGGGGAACATGCCGCCGGCGACCATGCGGACGATCAGCGAGACCGCCTGGGCGGCGAGGAAGAGCGGCAGGATCTGCACCGCCTGCGAGGGCACCGTGAACCAGAGCAGGCGGCGGTGGATCGTCACGGCGAAGAAGCTGAGCAGCGTGTAGGCCAGCGCATGCTGGCCCAGCACGGCGCCGCTGTGCACGTCCATCAGCAGGCCAAACGCAAACGCCACGCCGACGCCGACCCGGCGCGACTGGTGCACGTTCCAGAACACCAGCACCAGGGCGAGGAAGTCGGGCAGCGCCGCGACCCGGCCGAGCGGAACGATATTGAGCACGAAGGCGAGCGCCAGGGTCGACCAGACGAACAGCGGGTTGACCGGCATCAGCAGCTGGTCGGAGGTGCGCGGCATGATCATGGCCGACCGCCGGGCCGCCCCAAGGGGGGCCGCAAACGAAGTGAGCGAGGGGGCCTCATTTGCGCACTCCCTTCCTGGCGCCCGCCTTGCCCGCCGGCTCCGAAGCGGCGGCCTCGGGCCGCGGCGGCAGCTGCACGCCGGTCGGCTCGAGGATCAGGACGTGGCGCACGCCGTCCGCCGAGGCGGCCGGCTTGAGGGTGATCCGCGCGAAGCCGGAGTCGACCTTGCGGTCGACCGCCTGGACCGTGGCGACCGGCAGGCCCGGCGGATAGACACCGTCGACACCCGAGGTCGTCAGCACGTCGCCGACCTGGACGTCGGCATTGCCGGCCATGAAGCGCATCTCGAGCAGTCCCGAGGCGAGCGCGCCGCCGAACGCGGCGCTGCGCGCGCCGCTGCGCCTGTTGAGCACGGGGATGGCAGCGTCGCGGTCGCCGAGCAGGGTCACTTCCGACGACTGCAGGTAGACCCGGGTCACCTGGCCGAGCACCCCGGCTTCGTTGATCACCGGCGAACCGAGGACGACATTGTGGGCGACGCCGTGGTCGACGATCACCTTGCGCGAATACGGGTCGGCCGCTTCGTAGAGCAGCTCGGCGGCCTGGCTGCGCACGCTGAGGGTCGGGCGCAGCTCGAGGAGCAGGCGCAGGCGGGCGTTTTCCTGGAGCAGCAGGTCGACCCGCATCGCCCGTTCCGACTGGCGCGCCAGGTCGCGGCGCGCCGCCTGCTCGCCGGCGCTTGCGCTGGCCAGGCCGGCGAACCACGAGCGCAGGCCGGCGACCCCCTCGACCGGCACGAGCAGCGCGCGCTGCAGCGGATAGAGCATGGTCGCGGCCGTGGCGCGCACCGGCTGGGTGATGCGAAAGCGCGCGTCGGCGACCATCAGCAGCAGGGCGAGCGCCGAGCAGAAGCAGAGCTTCGTCAGCGCCGAGGGGCCCTGGCGAAAGAACGGCGGCGGCGTGCGATCGAGGGTGCCGAGCGCCATCGTCGCAGTCGCTCTAGAGTCTCGTCAGTCGGTGACCGGCCCGCCGCCGGGCCGCCCCAAGGCCGGCCGCGCCCCCTCGGGGGGCAGCGAACGCAGT
>JBDTUG010000320.1:0-4805 GCA_040007855.1 Caldimonas sp. | reverse complement strand
CGCCGTACTGCTCGGGGATGGTCGAGCCGAGCAGGCCGAGCTCGCCCATCTCGCGGAAGATCTTCGGGTCGGTCGTGCCGTTGCGGAACGCCTCGAGCACGCGTGGCGCGAGCCGCTCCTGGCAGTAGGCCTGGGCGGCGTCGCGCACGGCGCGCTCGTCGCCGCTGAGTTGCTGGTCGAGGAGGAGCGGGTCGTCCCAGTGGAACGATGCCTTGGAAGTTGCCATGGTGGTCTTTCCGGAGTTCAGTCGGGGATGACGGCGGTGACCTCGATCTCGACCTTGGCGCGGTCTTCGATCAGCGCCGTCACCTCGACGGCGGTCATCGCGATGTCGTAGAAGCCGATGATCTCGCGAAACGCCTTGCCGATCTCGCGGCCGGCGGCGAGGTATTCGCGCTTGCTGGTCACGTACCAGGTCATGCGCACGATGTGCTTCGGCTCGGCCCCGGCGCTCTGCAGCACGGCGACGATGTTGGCGAGCGCCAGGCGCGTCTGCGCCGCGAAGTCGTCGGTAGTCCATACGCCCTGCGGGTCCCAGCCGACCTGGCCGGCTACATACACCTGCCGCCCCGTGGCGGCAACGCCGTTGGCATAGCCCTTGGGCCGCGGCCAGCCTTCGGGCAGCAGCGCTTCGTTCATGCTCATGCGGTTTCCTTCTTCGCCGTGTCCTTGAGCAGCTCGCGGGCGATGATGAGCTGCTGCACTTCGGTCGCGCCTTCGTAGATGCGCAGGGCGCGGATCTCGCGGTAGAGCTTTTCGACCGTCTCGCCGCTCACCACGCCCCGGCCGCCGAACAGCTGCACCGCCGCGTCGATGACCTGCTGGGCGCCCTCGGTGGCGGCCATCTTGGCCATCGCCGCTTCCTTGGTGACGCCCTTGCCCTGGTCGCGCTGCCAGGCGGCGCGGTAGACGAGCAGCGCGCTCGCGTCGACGGTGGTCGCCATCTCGGCGAGCTTGGCCTGCGCCAGAGGCAGGTGGGCGAGCGTCTGGCCGAACATCGGCCGGGTGGTCGTGCGGTGCAGCGCCTCGTCGAGCGCCCGGCGGGCGAAGCCGAGCGCGGCGGCGGCGACCGAGGTGCGGAAGACGTCGAGGGTGCGCATCGCCACCTTGAAGCCCTCGCCGTCGGCACCGACGCGGTTCGCCTTCGGCACGCGGCAACCGGTGAAGCGCAGGCGCGCCAGCGGGTGCGGCGCGATCACGTCGATGCGCGCGGCGATCTCGAAGCCCGGTGTGCCGGCTTCGACGATGAACGCCGAGATGCCCTTCGAACCGCGCGGCGTGCCGGGCCCGGCGCCGGGCCGCTCCCAAGCGGGCCCGGACCTCCCCGGGGGGTCGATTGGCGTACTCGCCGATCGGGGGGTCTCGTTTCTCGCGAACACCACGTAGAAGTCGGCGATGCCGCCGTTGCTGATCCAGGTCTTCTCGCCGTCGAGCACGTAGGCGTCACCGTCCTCGCGCGCGGCGCAGCGCATCGCGCCGACGTCGGAGCCGGCCTCGGGCTCGGAGAGCGCGAACGCGGCAATCGCGTCGCCGGCCGCGACCTTGGGCAGCCACCGGCGCTTCTGCGCCTCGGTGCCGGCGAGGCTGATCGCGCCGGAGCCGAGGCCCTGCATCGCGAAGGCGAAGTCGGCGAGTCCGGAGCGGCGCGCCAGGGTCTCGCGAGCGAGGCAGATGGCCCGCGTGTCGATCGTCTCGGCGGCGCCGCCGTAGGCCTTGCCGGCGACGGCATGGGCAAACCAGCCGGCGTCGCCGAGGGAGCGCACCAGCGTGCGGCACTCGGCATCGACGTCGGGGCCATGGTCGTGCGGCAGGTGGGCGTCGGCCCAGGCGCCGAGCTCGGCGGCGAAGGCGCGGTGACGCGGCTCGAAGAACGGCCAGTCGAGATGGGTCGGCGCAGCGAAGGGCGTCATCGTCAGTTGCCTTCGAAGCGCGGCTTCTGCTTCGCCGCGAACGCCTCGTAGGCGCGGGTGAAGTCCTGGGTCAGCATGCAGATCGCCTGGGCCTGCGCCTCGGCTTCGATGGCCTGCTCGATCGTCATCGCCCATTCCTGATGCAGCATCGCCTTGGTCATGCCGTTCGCGAAGCTCGGACCGGCGACGATGTCACGCGCCAGCGCCAGCGCCTCGTCGTCGAGCCGGTCGGGGTCGACCAGCCGGTTCAGGAAGCCCCATCGCTCGGCCTCCTCGCCGCCGAGGCCGCGCCCGGTGTAGAGCAGCTCGCTGGCGCGGCCCTGGCCGACGATGCGCGGCAGCATCGCGCAGGCGCCCATGTCGCAGCCGGCGAGGCCGACGCGGTTGAACAGGAACGCGGTCTTCGAGCGCGCCGTGCCGACGCGCAGGTCCGACGCCATCGCCATGATCGCGCCGGCGCCGGCGCAGACGCCGTCGATCGCGGCGACGATGGGCTGCGGGCAGACGCGCATCGCCTTGACCAGGTCGCCGGTCATGCGCGTGAACATCAGCAGCTCGGGCGCCTTCAGCTTGACCAGCGGGCCGATGATCTCGTGCACGTCGCCGCCGGAGCAGAAGTTGCCGCCCGAGCCGGCCAGGACGACCGCATGCACGTCGTCGGCATGGCGCATGCGCTCGAACAGCTCGCGCAGCTCGGCATAGGAGTCGAAGGTGAGCGGGTTCTTGCGCTCTGGCCGGGTCAACGTGATGCGGCCGACGCCGTCGCTCACGCTCCAGGCAAAGTGCTGCGCCGCGTAGCCGGCGAGCGGCCGGCGGTTGCCGGCGGCGAGGGCCGGATCGACCCGGGGCGGGGCGCTCATGGCGTCCTTCGCGGGTTGCGCGTCGACAGGGGCCGTGGGATCGTTCGGGTGGCTCATGCTTTGTCCTCTTCGGATTGATCGTTCTGCACCAGGTGCACGCGCAGCCGGCCGAGCTGGGCATGCAGTTTCTGCACGGTGGCCGCGTCGAGCCCGGAAAACAGCTCGAGGATCCAGCTTTCGTGCTCGCGCGCCATGGTCTCGAAATGGCGCCGGCCCTTGGCGGTGAGGCGGACGATCCAGGCGCGCCGGTCGCCCGGGCTGCTTTCGCGGACCACCGCACCGTCCTGCTCCAGGTCGTCGGTCAGGCCGGTGACGTTGCCGCCGGTGACCATCAGGTAGCGTGACAGCTCGCGCATCTTCAGGCCGTCCTTGTAGCGGTACAGCTGCGCCATGTAGTCGAAGCGCGCCAGCGAGATGTCGAAGCGCTCGCGCAGGCGCCGCCGGATCTCGGCCTCGATGTGGGTCGTGCTCGCCAGCATGCGCAGCCAGAGCTTGAGCGCCGCATGGT
The DNA here is from genome assembly GCA_040007855.1 of Caldimonas sp. GTDB lineage: Bacteria > Pseudomonadota > Gammaproteobacteria > Burkholderiales > Burkholderiaceae_C > Schlegelella_A. The sequence goes on along the minus strand of JBDTUG010000320.1, from coordinate 1,527 downwards.
CGCCGCTGCCGGCGCGCGCCTCGTGGCCGAGCTCCTGCGCGTCTTCGAGCACGGCGTGCGAGGGGTCGTTGTGCTTCATGACGTCGGCCGGCCGCCGGGCCGCCCCAAGGCCGGCCGCGCCCTGTCGGGGGGCAGCGAACGGAGTGAGAGTGGGGGCTTCATCTAGACGCCCAGAGCCTTATTGGCCTGCTCGATCGCCGACAGGCCACCGGCCTGCGCCGCGATCTGCCGCTCGCGCTCGAGGTTGCGCTCGAGCTGGGTCTTCGCCGAGCGGTACTGCTTCGGCCACTCGACCTCGGTGTAGCCGATGCGCGCCGATTCGAGCAGCGTCCAGGCCGGATTCGCCAGGTGCGGCCGGGCGACTGCGCACAGGTCGGCGCGTCCCGCCGCAATGATGCTGTTCACGTGGTCGGCCTCGGAGATCGCGCCGACCGCCATCGTCGGAATGCCGGCCTCGTTGCGGATCCGGTCGGCGAACGGCGCCTGGTACATCCGGCCGTAGACCGGCTTCTGCAGCTTGCTCACCTGGCCCGACGAGCAGTCGATCAGGTCGGCGCCGGCAGCCTTGAAGACGCGCGCGATCTCGACCGCGTCGTCGGGCGTGATGCCGCCTTCGACCCAGTCGTGCGCCGAGATCCGCACCGAGATCGGCAGGGCCTTCGGCCAGACCTCGCGCAGCGCGAGGAAGACCTCGAGCGGGTAGCGCAGGCGGTTGGCGAGCGAGCCGCCGTATTCGTCGGTGCGCTGGTTGGTGAGCGGCGAGATGAACGAGGAGAGCAGGTAGCCGTGGGCGCAGTGCAGCTCCAGCCAGTCGAAGCCGGCCTCGGCGGCGTAGCGGGTCGAACGCACGAAGTCGCCGCGCACGCGGTCCATGTCGGCGCGGGTCATCGCTTCCGACCAGTCGCTGGTGCCGTCGAGGTACTGCTGCGGCGAGGCCGAGATCAGCGGCCAGTTGCCCGATTCGAGCGGCAGGTCCTCGCCCTCCCAGGGCACCCGGGTCGAGCCCTTGGCGCCGGCGTGGCCGAGCTGCATGGCGATCTTCGCGTCGCTGTTGGCGTGGACGAAGTCGACGATCCGCTTCCAGGCGTCGCGCTGGGCGGTGTTCCACAGGCCCGGGCAGCCCGGGGTGATGCGTGCGTCGGCGGTGGGGCAGGTCATCTCGGCCACCACCATCGCCGCGCCGCCCATCGAGCGGGCGCCGAGGTGCACCAGGTGGTAGTCGCCGGGGATGCCGTCGACCGCGGAGTACTGGGCCATCGGCGAGACGACGATGCGGTTCTTCAGGGTGACGCCGCGCAGGGTGAAGGGCGTGAACATGGGAGGAATCGGGCCGTGCGGCGCGACCCGCTGCCGGCCCGCGGCGGCGGCGATCCAGTCCTCGTAGCTCTCGACGTAGCCCTTGTCGCGCAGGCGCAGGTTCTCGTGGCTGATGCGCTGGCTGCGCGTGAGCAGCGAGTAGGCGAACTGCTCGGGCGGCAGGTTGACGTAGCGGTCGACATGCTCGAACCACTCGGTCGAGTTGCGCGC
>JBDTUG010000319.1:0-4841 GCA_040007855.1 Caldimonas sp. | reverse complement strand
TTCTGGAGCGCAATGGAGCACTGCTGAAAGACGACGGAACGCTGCGCGTTTCCAATGCCGCTCTGGTCGCGCTGACGCTGATGATTGCCGAAAGCCGCCCCGACGAAAAGGAGGTGCTGGTGCGCATCGTGATGCACCTGCTGGTCACGGGAGACTCAGGATGACGACCGACACCAGCGAGAAGGGCCTCGAGACGCTGATCATGCGGCACATGACCGGCACGGACGGCCTCGCGGTGCCGCCGAACATCGTGGCCGAACGCCCATTGCCCTACGGCGGCACTGGTTACGCCGCGGGCAGCGCGCAAGACTACGACCGCCCCCACGCGCTCGATGTGCCGCTGCTCTTCGCTTTCCTGCGTGCCACGCAGCCCGAGGCGTTCAGGAAGCTGGCGATGGCCGATGCGAACGACGCCAAGGACATCAACCGCCTCAAGTTCCTCGCGCGGCTCTCCGGCGAGATCGGCAAGCGTGGCGTGATCGACGTGATCCGCAAGGGGCTGGCCCACGGGCCGCTGAACTTCGACCTGTTCTACGGCACGCCCTCGCCGGGCAACGCCAAGGCCACGGCGCTGCATACGCAGAACCGCTTCTCCATCACCCGCCAGTTCGCCTACAGCATGGACGAGACGCGCCGCGCGCTCGACCTGGGCCTGTTCATCAACGGCCTGCCCATCGCCACCTTCGAGCTGAAGAACAGCCTCACCAAGCAGACCGTGCTGGACGCGGTCGAGCAGTACAAGCGCGACCGCGACCCGCGCGAGCGGCTGTTCGAGTTCGGCCGCTGCGTGGTGCACTTCGCGGTGGACGACAGCGAGGTGCGGATGTGCACCGAGCTGCGCGGCAAGGGCTCGTGGTTCCTGCCCTTCAACAAGGGCCACAACGACGGCGCCGGCAATCCGCCCAATCCGCACGGCCTCAAGACCGACTACCTGTGGAAAGAGGTGCTCACCCCGGCGGGGCTGACCGACATCCTCGAGAACTACGCGCAGATCGTCGAGGAGAAGGACCCGAAGACCGGCAAGAGGAAGCGCACGCAGATCTGGCCGCGCTACCACCAGCTCGGCGTCGTGCGCCAGGCGCTGGCCGATGTGCGCGCCGTGGGCGCCGGCAAGCGTTACCTGATCCAGCACTCGGCGGGCAGCGGCAAGTCGAACTCCATTGCCTGGCTCGCGCACCAGCTCATCGGCGTCAAGCGCGGCGACAAGGCGGTGTTCGACTCGGTCATCGTCGTCACCGACCGGCGGCTGCTCGACCAGCAGATCCAGGCGACCATCAAGCAGTTCATGCAGGTGGGCGCCACCGTGGGCCACGCCGCAAAGTCCGGCGACCTGCGCAAGTACATCGAGGAGGGCAAGAAGATCATCGTCTCCACGGTGCAGAAGTTCCCCTTCATCCTCGACGAGATCGCGCTGGATGCCGGCAAGACCTTTGCGATCGTGATCGACGAGGCGCATTCGAGCCAGGGTGGGCGCACTTCGGCGGCGATGAGCCAGGCGCTGGGCGACGACGCGAAGGCCGAGGCAAGCGGCGGCGATGGCGACGACGGCGGGCCCGACCCCGAAGACACGGTGAACGACGCGCTCGAGAAGCGCATGGCGGCGCGCAAGATGCTCACGAACGCCAGCTACTTCGCCTTCACGGCCACGCCCAAGAACAAGACGCTGGAAATGTTCGGCGTGGCGCTGCCGGCGGATGCCGAAGGCAAGGTCAAGCACCGGCCCTTCCACGGCTACACCATGAAGCAGGCGGTCGAGGAGGGCTTCATCCTCGATGTGCTCAAGCAGTACACGCCGGTGGACAGCTACTACAAGCTGGTCAAGAAGACCGAGGACGACCCCGAGTTCGACACCAAGCGGGCCAAGAAGAAGCTGCGCCGCTATGTGGAGAGCCACGACCACGCGATCCGGCTCAAGGCCGAGATCATGGTGGACCATTTTCACGAGCAGGTCATCGCGGCGGGCAAGATCGGCGGGCAGGCGCGGGCGATGGTCGTCACCAGCGGCATCGAGCGGGCGATCCAGTACTTCCACGCCTTCAAGACCTACCTGGCCGAGCGCAAGAGTCCGTATCAGGCCATCGTCGCGTTCTCGGGCGAACACGAGTACAACGGCGCAAAGGTCAGCGAGGCGTCGCTCAACGGATTTTCGAGCAACGACATCGCGGCCAGGATTCAGACCGATCCGTACCGCTTCCTGATCTGCGCCGACAAGTTCCAGACCGGCTATGACGAGCCGTTGCTGCACACGATGTACGTGGACAAGGCGCTCGCGGGCATCAAGGCGGTGCAGACGCTGTCACGCCTCAACCGTGCGCACCCGCAGAAGCGTGATTGTTTCGTGCTCGACTTCCAGAACAACAGCGAGGCGATCACCTTCGCGTTTCAGGACTACTTCCGCACGACGCTGCTCAGCGAGGAGACCGACCCCAACAAGCTGCACGACCTGAAGGCGGCGCTCGATTTGGCGCAGGTGTATTCGCCGGAGCAGGTGAACCGCTTCGTCGAGCTCTTCCTCGGTGGCGCGGAGCGCGACCAGCTCGATCCGATCCTCGATGCGTGCGTGGCAACGTACACCGACACGCTCGACGAGGACGCCCAGGTGGGCTTCAAGGGCAAGGCCAAGGTGTTCTGTCGCACCTATGCGTTCTTGTCGTCACTCATCGCGTACAGCAACGCCGAGTGGGAAAAGCTCTCGATCCTGCTCAATCTTCTGCTGCCCAAGCTGCCGGCGCCGCAAGACGAGGACCTTGCCAAGGGCATCCTCGAAGCGATCGACATGGACAGCTACCGCGTCGAAAAGAAGGCGGTCCTGAAGATCGCGCTCGCGGACGCGGATGCGGAGATCGAGCCTGTGCCGGCCGATGCGAGCGGCCACAAGCCTGAGCCTGAGCTGGATCGCCTGAGCAACATCCTCGAGACGTTCAACCAGCAGTTCGGCACGCTGTTCACCGACACCGATCGCGTCGCCAAGCGCATTCGTGACGACATCGCGCCGAAGGTCGCGGCCGACGCGGCCTACCAGAACGCCAAGGAGAACACGCCCCACACAGCACGCATGGCGCACGATCAGGCGCTGGCCAAGGTGATGCAGCACCTCCTGAAGGACGACACCCAGGTCTACAAGCAGTTTGTCGAGAACGAGTCGTTCAAGCGGCTGGTCGGCGACATGGTGTTCGCGATGACCAATGCGTGAATGGCTCAGCCCGCGACAGAACCCCGAACTCACGTGGTTGGTCCGGTTCGCGCAGCTCTTTCCCGAGCAGGCAAGAAGGCGACAATTGAGCCTTGGAGGTGTCGGTCATGACCGTGAGCGGCTTGTCGATGCCAGGAACGGAGTCTCGAATGAACCGCGATGAGGTGCTGGACCAGCTTGCACGCAACAAGCCGACGTTGGTCGCCCGCTACGGTGTCGATCGCCTGGCTCTGTTCGGCTCGACCGTGCGTGACGCAGCCCGGGCCGACAGCGACATCGACATCCTCGTGTCCTTCGATGGCCCCGCCACGTCGGAGCGCTACTTCGGGGTCCAGTTCTTTCTGGAAGATCTGCTCGGTCGGCCGGTCGATCTCGTCACCGACAAGGCGCTGCGGCCAGAGCTGCGTCCTTTCATCGAACGTGAGGCAGTCCATGTCTGACCCTGTCGGCCGCGAGTGGCGCTTCTACATCGGCGACATGATCGCGTTCGCCGAAAAGGTGGTTGCCTACACGAATGGGCTGGATCAGCAGGCGTTCGTGGCCAGCGGTATGGTCTATGACGCCACGCTGCGCAACCTGGAGTTGATCGGTGAGGCTGCAACCCATGTGCCGGATGATGTGCGCGCCGCGCATCCGCAGGTGCCGTGGCGCCTGCTGGTGGCCACGCGTAACCGGCTCACTCACGGCTACTTGGGCATCGACAACGATACCCTGTGGAGCATCGTCGTGTCGGATGTTCCAGCCTTGTTGCCCATGCTGCGAACGGTCAACAATGCCGCCGCATGAACTCGGCAACAGCCCTGGCTGGAGACGTTGGGGCCGTGAAGTCTCGCGAGGTCCACCCAGAGCCCGCGCGATGCGGTAGCCGGCGGGGTAGCTGGCAGCGCGATGCGCGCAAAGAGCTTCGCAACGCGTTGATGTTCAACAGGTATCCTGCGTCGCATCCTCGCTGCGACATCGTGCTGCTGTGAGGCTGGCCGTCATCGTCGACACCAACGTCGTCGTCGCCGGCTTTCCGACCGATCGCGCGCTACCGGTGGCGCAGATCCTCCAGGGCATGCTCGGCGCGGTGTTTCCGTTCGTCGTCTCCGAGCCGTTGCTGGCCGAGTACCGCGAGGTCCTCGGCCGGCCGAACGTCTTCCGGCTGCACGGGCTGGCCGTCGAGGCGGTGGCGCAACTGGTCGCCGACGTCGCCCGCCACGCCACCCTGCTCGAGCCCGTGGCAGCGCCGCCGGCGCCCGATCCCGGCGACCAGATGCTGTGGGACCTGCTGGCGGCGCGCGGCGACCTGGTTCTCGTCACCGGTGACAAGCTGCTGCTGCGCGACCCGGGGATGCGCGGCCGGGTCATCTCGGCCGAAGCCTTTCTCGCCCGCGCCTGAGGCCGGGACCGGCGATGTTCTCGATCCTGATCCCGACCTGGAACAACCTGGCCCACCTGCGCCTCGTCGTCGAGAGCATCCGCGCCCATTCGGCCGAGCCGCACCAGATCGTCGTTCACGTCAACGACGGCAGCGACGGCTCGCTCGCATGGATTCGCGAGCAGGGCATCGAGCACACCGCCTCGGCCACCAACATCGGCATCTGCTACGCCATGAACGAGGCGGCGACGCTGGCCCGGCACGAGCATCTGGTCTACCTGAACGACG
>JBDTUG010000318.1:0-4843 GCA_040007855.1 Caldimonas sp. | reverse complement strand
GTCAAGGCGAAGGCCGAGACCGACCAGAACTCGGTGCGGGCGACCACGAGCACGATCGGCCGGGGCAACCAGGAGCTGCGCGACATCCCGCAGTCGATCACGGTGGTCACCGAGAAACTGCTCGAGGACCGGCGCGCCGATACCGTCAAGGAGGCGCTGCACTACACCGCCGGCATCACCTTCCAGGCGGCCGAGGGCGGTGAGGAGGACATTCGTCTGCGCGGCTTCTCGCTGACCGCGAGCGGCGACATCTTCGCCGACGGCGTGCGCGACCCGGCGTTCTACGAGCGCGATGTCTTCAACTTCGACCGGATCGAGCTGCTGCGCGGCTCGGCCTCGATGCTGTTCGGGCGCGGCTCGACCGGCGGGGTCGTCAACCAGGTCAGCAAGCAGCCGCTGCTCACCCACATCAACGAAGTCTCGACGACGCTCGGCTCCGGCAGCTATCTCCGCTTCACCGGCGACTTCAACATCAAGACCTCGGAGACCGCGGCGGTCCGCCTCAACGCGATGACGACGAGCGCCGACAACTACGGCAACCGGATCGAGAAGTACGGCATCGCGCCGACGTTCCGCTGGGGCATCGGCACGCCCGACGAGTTCTCGCTCGGCTATTACTACCTCGAGAACGACAACGGCATCCACTACGGCATGCCCTGGCTGCGCGCGAACACCTCGTCGACCGCCGTCACGGCCGACAACCCGGGCGGGCTGGTGCCGGTCAACCCCGAAAACTACTACAGCGCGGCAAGCGACTACAGCGCCGGCTACGCGTCGTACGGCAGCTTCCACCACACCCACCGCTTCAAGGGAGGAGGCGAACTGCACACGGTGCTGCGCTCGGGCGGCTATGACCGCGACCAGCGCGCCGGCACGATCCGCTTCTGCGTCCGCACGACCGCCCAGAACGGCACCATCAACAATCCCGACTGCCCCACCGTGGGCCCGACCCAGAGCGACATCAGCGGCGCGACGCCGCTCGTGCGCGGTGCCCAGAACAAGGTGCAGGACCTGAGGGCGAGCTATCTTCAGACCGACTACACCGACAAGTTCACCTGGCTCGGCAGGCCGAACGACGTCCTGGCCGGCGCCGACTTCGCGCGCGAGGAGTTCAACAACTACGCGATCACGCTGCCGTCGGACGTGGTGCTCAACAAGAACGAGCCGCGGACGACGCTCGGGACGCCGAACGACGGCACCCGGGTCAACGAAGGGCTTCGCCAGAAGGTGCTCAACCGCAACTTCGTCGCCAAGGCGATCGGCGTCTACGCCCAGGACCTGGTCGAGGTCGTGCCGCACTGGAAGGTGCTCGCCGGCATCCGCTGGGACAGGTTCGGCGGGAACTACATGAGCCCGGCGACGACAGCGGCCAACGGCACGGTCACGCCGGAACAGCTCCGCTCGCGCGCCGATTCGCTCTGGAGCAAGCGCCTGGGCCTGCTCTGGCAGCCCAACGACGCGAGCACCTTCTACTTCTCGTACGGCACCTCGTTCAACACCTCGGGCGAGCTCTACAACTACGACGCGCCCGGCGCCAAGGCACCGCCCGAGAAGAGCAAGAACCTCGAGCTCGGCACCAAGCTCGAGCTCTTCGAGGGGCGCCTGTCGACCCGCGCCTCGGTGTTCCAGTCGACCAAGTACAACGAGCGCAACCGCGATTCGCCCGAGGGTCAGCCCCTGGTCGACTTCATCCTCTCGGGCGAGCGGCATGCGACCGGCCTCGAGCTCGAGCTCGCCGGCCGCATCACGCCGGCCTGGGAAGTGTTCGGCTCGTACACCTGGATCCCGAGCGCGAAGGTCGACAAGGCGGCCTTCGGCGTCGCCCCGAGCGGCGAGCGCGAGGGCGACCGACCCTCCCTCACGCCGCGCCACAGCGGATCGATCTTCACGACCTACCAGATCACGCCGGCCGTGCGGATCGGCGGCGGCCTGAACGCGCGTAGCTCGCAGACGCCCAACCGCAATCCGCCCGGCATCGTCGCGCCCCGTTTCGTCACCGGCGACCTGCTGGCCGAGTACGCCTTCAGCCCGGCGATCGCGTTCAAGCTGAACATGATCAACGTCACCAACAAGCTGTACGCCGATTCGCTCTACACGGGGCACTACATCCCCGGCCAGCCGCGCACCGTCTACGGCACCATGACGGCTCGCTTCTGAGCCGGCGCGACAATCCCGGCAGATGCTGCTCCATGTCGGCCAGGTCCTCGGCGCGGACGAGCTCGCGAGGGTGCGCGCTACCCTCGCAGGCGCGGTCTGGACCGACGGGCGCGCGACCTCGGGTGCCCAGTCGGCCCAGGCCAAGAACAACGAGCAGCTGCCGCAGGGCAGCAGTGAGACGCGCGTGCTCCAGCAGATCGTGCTGGCGGCGCTCGATCGCCACCCGGTGTTCTTCTCGGCCGCCCTGCCCAGGCGGCTCCTGCCGCCCATGTTCAATCGCTACTCCGGCCAGGCCAACGCGTTCGGCAACCACGTCGACAACGCCATCCGCTACCTGCCCGACAGCCCCGGCGAGCGGGTACGCACCGACATCAGCTGCACGCTCTTTCTCGCCGAGCCGGACGAGTACGACGGCGGCGAGCTCGTCGTCGAGGACACCTTCGGCGCGCAGCGGATCAAGCTTGCGGCCGGCGACATGGTGCTCTATCCGGGCACCAGCGTGCATCGGGTCGAGCCGGTCACGCGCGGCGCCCGCCTGGCCGCCTTCTTCTGGGTCGAGAGCATGGTGCGCAGCGACGAGCAGCGCCGCCTCCTCTACGACATGGACGTGCATCTGATGCGCCTGCGCGAGTCGGTCGGCGAGACCGATCCGGCGGTGATCGGCCTGACCGGCACGTACCACAACCTGCTCCGTCTCTGGGCCGACGTCTGAGCGCCCGCCTGCCTTCCTCAACCCTCCCGAAGAGACATGACATGTCGCACGCCCTCTCTCGCGGCGCCGTCGCCCTGGTCCTGGCCCTGGCCCTGGGGGGCTTACCACCTGAGACCTTCGAGGTCGTCACCGCGCCCAAGTGACGACGCGCCGCGTCTGGGATCCGACGCTGCGCGCCCTGCACGGAGCGCTCGCCGCGGCCTTCGGGCTCGGCTGGGCCACCACCGAGTGGGTTCGGCGGCTGGCACCAGGCGGTCGGCTGTGCGGCGCTGCGATCGTCGTGGCGCGCATGGCCTGGGGCTTCGCGGGTCCGCGCTACGCGCGCTTCGCCCAGTTCGTGCGCGGGCCGCGCGCGACCCTCGGTTACGCGCTCCGCGTGCTGGCCGGACGCGAGCCGCGCCACCTCGGGCACAACCCGCTCGGTGCCTGGATGGTGCTGGCGCTGTTCGCCTGCATCGCCGCGCTGGCACTGACCGGATGGCTGTACACGAGCGACCGATTCTGGGGCGACGAGACCGTCGAGAGCGTCCACGTCGCGCTCGCCTGGGCCACGCTCGCGCTGGTCGCCTTGCACGTCGCGGGTGTCGCGCTGGCGAGCGTTCGGCATCGCGAAAACCTGATCGCGGCGATGTTCACCGGCAGGAAACAGGACGCGGCCGAGGGCGACGCCGCATGAGCCGGTGACGCGCGGCAACGACAGATCGCGACTTTCCCTCTGAAGAATGCGTGCTCTTCCTGTGAAATCAGCTTCTCGTTCCCCTATACACGCAGTACCATTCGCTCCGCGCGGAAGCAGGAGAAATGAAGGCCCATGCGGCTTTCGCCCACTCCGAGCACATCAACCAATCTATTGATGGAGAGAATCGAAATGGCAACTGCGAAGAAAGCGGCGAAGAAAGCACCGGCGAAGAAGGCGGCGCCCGCCAAGAAGGCTCCGGCCAAGAAGGCGGCGCCCGCCAAGAAAGCTGCTCCGGCCAAGAAGGCGGCAGCCAAGAAGCGCACCCCGAACGCGGCGTTCATGAAAGCGATGACGCCGAGCGGCGCCCTCGCGATGATCATCGGCGACAAGCCGCTGCCGCGGACCGAGGTGACGAAGAAGGTCTGGGAGTACATCAAGAAGCACGACCTCCAGGACAAGGCCAAGCGGACCATGATCAACGCCGACGCCAAGCTGAAGGAGATCTTCAAGAAGGCCCAGGTCTCGATGTTCGAGATGACGAAGCTGATCAACAGCCATCTGAGCTGACGCTTCTGCCGGCGGCTCCGGCCGCTGGGTGGATCGAGGAAGGCCGGTGCTCGCACCGGCCTTTTTCTTTGCCGGCTCCGTTGCGCGAGCGCCCGGTTGTAGGACCCGGCTGCAGCGCGATCCGCATGCCCTCCGACGCGGCTGCCCGCGAGGCGATTCGATACTCCTGACATTCGAAACACCGCGCAGGAGACGCCAATGAACACCCGCAAACTTTCTTCGCTCGCGCAGGCCGTGGCCTTGTGCACCGGCACGCTGCTTTTCTGCGCCGGAGCTTCCGCCGCCGGCGACCGTGCCCCCTACGACCAGGCCAAGGCTGCCGCCAAGGCGACCTATGCGACCGAGAAAAAGGCCTGCGACGCGCAGAGCGGCAACGTCAAGGACATCTGCGTGGCCGAAGCGAAGGCCCGGGAAACCAAGACCGAGGTCGATGCCGAGGCGGTCTGGAAAGACACGCCCAAGGCGCGCGAGCACGCCATCCACGAGACGGCCGAGGCCAACTACAAGGTCGCCAAGGAGCGTTGCGACGACAAGGCCGGCAACGACAAGGACGTCTGCGTCAAGGAAGCCAAGGCCGTGATGACGAAGGCGCAGGCCGACGCCAAAGCCACCCAGAAGGGCAGCGAGGCGCGCATGGACGCCAACAAGGACAAGCGCGACGCCGACTACAAGGTCGCTGCCGAGAAGTGCGACGCCATGTCGGGCGACCCCAAGTCCGCCTGCATCTC
>JBDTUG010000317.1:0-4846 GCA_040007855.1 Caldimonas sp. | reverse complement strand
CGCGCTCACGCACGAGGCTGCCGACCCTCTACTGATGAAATATCCGGGCTAGGGCCTGTTAACAGGCCCTTAGGCCGCACCGCCCGGGAACCCAGGGGAAATCTCCATGGCACTGCTCATCAACGACAACTGCACCGCCTGCGACGCCTGCAGGCCGGTCTGCCCGAACGAAGCGATCAGCGTCGGCGAGCTGATCTACGTCATCGACGCGCTGCGTTGCACCGAATGCGTCGGCGCCGAGGACGAGCCCCAGTGCCAGCTGGTGTGTCCGGCCGACTGCATCGTCATCAACCCCGACTTCGTGGAAACTCCCGACGAGTTGCAGGCGAAATACGAGGCCCTGCATGCCTGAAGCGCATGCCGCCGCGCCATGGATCTCGCCACCTTTCTCGTCCAGTGCCTGAACGGGCTGCTGCTCTTCCTCGTCGCTTCGGGGTTGACGCTGATCTTCGGGATCATGGGGGTGATCAACCTCGCCCACGGCAGCCTCTACATGATCGGCGCCTGCATGGCGTTCGCGCTGGCGCCAGTCGTGGGCGGCACGGTCGGGGACGGCTTCTTCGTCACGCTGCTGGTCGGCGTCGTCGTCGCGGTGCTGTTCGGCTATGTCCTCGAGTGGGCGTTCTTCAGCTTCCTCTACCGGCGTGAGCACCTGCAGCAGGTGCTGATGACCAAGGGCTGATCTTCGTGGTCGGGGAACTGAGCAGCCTCCTCGTCGGCGACGACGTGCACAGCGTGAATCCGCCAGACATCCTCGCCGGCAGCCTGCCGATCGACATCCAGTTCCTCTACCGGGTGGTGTTCGCCGCCGGGGTGGCGATCGCGGTGCTTGCCGGCATGGTGGCTGCGCCCGTGTCATCGGTCTATCCCGGCATGGGCAACACCGTGCTCATCGTCGGTTTCGTGGTGGTGGTGATCGGCGGGATCGGCTTGCGCCGCCCGCCAGAGGAGAACGACGATGCAACTCGACCCCTACCTGCATTTCGACGGTCGCTGCCAGGATGCGATCCGCTTCTATCGTCAGGCCCTCGGCGCCGAGGTGACGACGCTCGTGCGACGCAGCGACGATCCTTCGGGGCGCGCCGGCGACGCGGCGGCCGACCGCGACGCCGTCCTGCACGTGAGCCTCAGGATCGGCGAGGCGATGCTTTCGGGGACCGACCTGCCCGGCCGCCGCGGCTCGAGCTGGCTCGGCGGCTCGGTGACCTTGCCGGCGCCGAGCGATGCCGAGGCCGAGCGGCTGTTCGCGCTTCTCGCCGACGGCGGTCAGGTCACGATGCCGCTGACGACGACCTTCTTCGCGTCGCGAACCGGCCGGGTGATCGACCGCTTCGGCGTTCCCTGGACCGTCGTCTCCGACGCCTGACTGTCCGATGCTCGCCGAAGTGTCGATGCGCTCGCGCAGCGGGACCACGGTGCCGATCATGAGCAGGGCCGGCGGCTCCTTGCCGACGCAGATGCGGTCGGCCGAGTGCGACGGCAGCGCGAGCACCTCCTTGCCGACGAGGTGGTCGTAGAGGACGAGCCCGGCAGCGCGCAGGGACTCGGCGGCCTCGATGGCGCGCAAGGGCGGGGGGCGTCCACGGCCCGATCCCGACGCCGCCGAATCCGCCCGAGAAGATCAGCGATGCCGACCTGAAAGCCGTTGTCGAGTCGATCCTCAAGCTCTGAGGCAAGGAGACGGTGTGCGTCGAGTCGGCGCGCTGCTGGTGTGTGTCTCGCGGGAGCGCCTTCGCCCGCCCAGGGCGTGGACCTGAAGGCGCGCCGCGGTCGGTCCCCGGCGCGGGCGGAGCCGCTCAGGCCGGCTGGTAGGCGGCGAGCTTCTTGGCGTCGGGAATGCGAATCTCGCGCTTGTCGATCTGGATCAGCCCGCTCGACTCGAGCTCGTGCAGGACGCGCGAGAAGTACTCCGGCGTCAACGACAGTCGCGATGCGATGGTTCCCTTGCTGACCGGTAGCGACACGGTGATGGAATTGGAGTCGTTCTCGTCCCGGTCGCGCAACAGATAGCCGATCACGCGCTGCAGGCCGCTGTGCAGCGCATATCCCTGCACGTCGCGGACGAGGCCGTGAAGCCGTCGCGAGATGCCCGCGAGCATGCGCAGCGCGAATCGCGAGTCGATCGCGATCTCGTCGAGCACGGCCTTCTTGCCGACCGTGAGGAGCAGGGTGTCGGTCAGCGCCTGCGCGCTGATCATGTACGGCCTGCCGATGAACATGAACGCCTCGGCGAAGCTGTTGCCCGGGCCGACGAGTTCGATCACCTTTTCCTGGCCCGATGGCGAGATCGCGAACAGCTTGACCTGGCCCACGACCGTGACATGGAACTCCTCGCAGGGCTGGCCGACGTGGAAGACGGTGTCGCCGCGCACGAGCCGGCGCAGCTGGCTGCAGTCGGCGAGCCGCTGCAGCTCGGTCGGCTGCATGTCGTTGAACAACGGAAGCACCGAGAGGTAGCGGGGCAGGTCGAAGGTTCTGACGTCCAACCGGATCTCCTCCAGGCGGCGGTGGGTGGGCGGATCGCGTCGAAGCGGCGTTCGGCGTGGGCTCGGCCCCGGGTGCAGGTCATCCGGCGACCCGGACCACGATTCAAACGAGGAGTACGAGCGTCGCGAGAAGGCAGGCCGCGAGGACATTGTGCAACAGCGCGAGGGCGAGGGGCAGCGAGCCCTGGGCCATCGCCAGTCCGACGAGTGCCTGCGCCGCGAGCAAGGAGAGGAGCGCCGCGGCAGTGCGCCGGCGACCGCCACGCCAGGCGAGCAGCGCCAGAGCCGGAATCACCAGCACGAGCAGCACGGCGATGCCGCGATGGATCGACTGCGAAAGCGCACCGGCCTCGTTGAAAGGGGGCCGTGCGCTCAGCAGCGGCTCGCGCCAAGGGTCGAGGGTCGACCAGGGAACCGCGCGCGCCGCCGCGGCGCAATCGGACCAGCCGAGGCAGCTCAGTCCGGCGTGCGAGGCGCTCACCAGGCCACCGACGCCGACCTGCGCGACGAGGAGCAGCAGAACGGCCGCGGCGGCGACGCGCTGGCGCGGCGGGCGTGACACGTCGGCGCCGATCGCCAGCCGCAGCGAAAGGGCGAGCATCGCGAACCCGCCGATAAGGTTCGCCATCGATACCGCCGGAAAGCGCGAGCCGCTGCTCCAGCGGCCGAGCACGGCCAGGAACAAGGCCAAGGCAAGGAGTGCCACGGCGATCGAACCCGGACCCGTCAGGCGGGGCCGATCGCCGATGCATACCGTGAGCATCAGGAAGATGATCAGCAATGCGGCGACCGCCATGACGCGGTGCGCGATCCGCGCCACGATCGTCGCAGTGACTTCGTCGCTCCTTGCGCCGGTGGCCGCGGCGGCCTGCACCCCGCGCTCGCCATAGCACTGGGGCCAGTCGGCGCAGCCGAGGCCGGCGTTGGACAGGCGGATGAAGGCGCTCAGCGTCGTCACCGCGAGCACGGTCACGGCGCATAGCCAGGACAGGCGGCGCAGCAGCGACGGACGGCGATCGAGTCGGTTCATTGGCGGGCGCGCCGCATGCTTGATGCGGTGGCGCGGCGATCCTATCGCCCGATCCCGCGCCGTCGCGATGCCGGGCGCCACGACAGGTCGCTTTCTTGACCTGAGTCAATTCAGCTTCGACGTCGCCTCAGCAGAATCCGCGGCACCGCTTGAGTGCGCTGTATCGGGTCGCCACCCGAGTCTGGAGACCCCATGAACGAGCCCGAATCGACGCAAGAGCCCGTGCCGCTGATGCAGCAGTTGCTCGACAACCCGTTCCTCCTTCTGTTCATCGGCGTGATGGTTCCGATGGTGGTCTACACACTCTGGGGCGTCATCGACATCCTCACCGTGCCGCTGGTCAAGTAGTCCGTCGGCGACGGCGCATCGAACTACCCGAGGACCTGACGATGAGCGCAATTCTTCCTCCCGCCGAGCGGCTGTGGTGGAAACACCCGCTGGATCGCGTCGAAGGCACCTGGATCGCCATCGCGCTGGTCTGGTGCCTGACGATGTTCGTGATGATGGTCGGCTGGCACGTCTACGGGCGCCAGAATCTGTCGACCGAAACGTATCGCACGACCCCCGAGCAGTTCTCGGCCAAGGCGCAGGCCATGGTCGACAAGTACACGGTGCGCACGGAAACGGCCGAGAAGATTCCGGTCGTGCACCCGCCGGTCGGCAGCGATGTCTACCTGATCGCACGGTTGTGGAGCTGGTGGCCGATCATCGAGCTCGAGAAGGACAAGACCTATCGCCTTCACCTGACCTCGATGGACTACAACCACGGCTTCTCGTTGCAGCCGACCAACATCAACATCCAGGTCGTGCCGGGCTTCGAACACGTGCTCAGGGTCACTCCCAACCAGTCGGGCCAGTTCTCCATCGTATGCAACGAGTACTGTGGCATCAACCATCACACGATGGTCGGCCGCCTGTACGTGAAGTGAGGCGAGCGCCACCATGACGAACACCGCCACGTACCGGACCGCGGGCGCCGCACCCAGCGAACCCACGAAATCAAGCGGCGTCAGCTACCGCACCTGCCCGCGCTCCGGACTTCAGTTCGAGCGGCAGGCCGAGATGCTGATGATCGTCAACGCCGTCACGGCCGTCGTCTTCCTGCTCGTCGGTGGCATTCTCGCCATCGGGGTGGTGCTGACGCGCTGGCCTGCCGTGCACTGGCTCGCCGCCGACACCTTCTACCAGGTGCTCACCGCCCACGGCATCGACATGCTCATCTTCTGGATGATCTTCTTCGAGGTCGCGGTGCTGTACTTCTGCGCATCGACGCTGTTGCGCTGTCGCATCGCGACGCCGAAGCTCGCCTGGCTCGCCTACGCGCTGATGC
>JBDTUG010000316.1:0-4848 GCA_040007855.1 Caldimonas sp. | reverse complement strand
GCGCTACGTTCGGGACGTAGAGGCCGGAGGTTCGAATCCTCTCACCCCGACCACGAATCCGTTCTTCGACCGCCTGCGTACACGATGCGCCGACCTTCGAACACCCTGCGTGAATTGTTGGCGCAGGCCCCTGGCGCCCGGCGTTTACAGCCCCGGGTGAATCGGCGATGATCATCCGTTTCTTCAAGGATTGAACGAGCTTTCACAGGTTGGATACCCTCGCCGAAGCCCCGCATTCAGCCCTCTCCGGCGTGGCGAGGGTGCTGGTCCATGCGGGCAAGCTCAACGCGAGGACCGCCGAGGAACTGGTCCGCAGTTCGCGCGACAAGCGAACCAGCTTCGTCGCCTCGGTGATCGCGGCCGGGGCCGTCTCTCCGTCCGATCTGGCGCATACGCTGGCGGTGGCGCTGGCCCTGCCGCTGCTCGATCTGTCGGCGATCGACGCCCAGAAGCTTCCTAAGAACATCATCGACACCAAGCTGGCGTCGCAGTACCAGATCGTGGTGCTGGGCAAGCGCGGCAACCGGGTCTTCATCGGCGGTGCCGATCCGACCGACCAGGAAGCGGCCGAACGGATCAAGTTCGCGACCCAGCTCGCTCCCGAGTGGGTGATCGTCGAGCACGACAAGCTTTCCAAGATCCTCGAGACCACGGGCGCCAGCGCGGCCGAGACGATGGAGGCGCTGGCCTCCGGCGACTTCGAGTTCGATGTCACCGACGATGTCACCACGCAGCCCGACCAGGCCGAGACCTCGACCGAGGTCGAAGACGCGCCGGTCGTCCGCTTCCTGCAGAAAATGCTGATCGACGCGATCAACCTGCGCGCATCCGACCTTCACTTCGAGCCCTACGAATACCACTACCGGGTGCGCTTTCGGGTCGACGGCGAGTTGCGCGAGATCACCCAGCCGCCGCTCGCCATCAAGGACAAGCTGTCGGCCCGCATCAAGGTGATCTCGCGGCTCGACATCTCCGAAAAGCGCGTCCCGCAAGACGGCCGGATGAAGCTCAAGTTCGGCGCCAAGGCGATCGACTTCCGGGTCAGCACGCTGCCCACGCTGTTCGGCGAGAAGATCGTGATCCGGATCCTCGACCCGTCGAGCGCAAAGGTCGGGATCGAGGCGCTCGGCTACGAGAAGATTGAGAAAGACCGCCTGCTGAAGGCGATCGCGCGGCCCTACGGCATGGTGCTCGTGACCGGGCCCACCGGCAGCGGCAAGACGGTGTCGCTCTACACCTGTCTGAACATCCTCAACCAGCCCGGCGTGAACATCTCGACGGTCGAGGACCCGGCGGAAATCAACCTGCCCGGCGTCAACCAGGTCAACGTCAACGACCGCTCCGGCCTGACCTTCGCGGTGGCGCTGAAGTCCTTCCTGCGCCAGGATCCGGACATCATCATGGTCGGCGAGATCCGCGACCTCGACACTGCCGACATCGCCATGAAAGCGGCCCAGACCGGCCACATGGTGATGTCGACCCTGCACACCAACGACGCGCCGACCACCCTGACCCGGCTCGCCAACATGGGCGTGGCCGCCTTCAACATTGCTGCAAGCGTGCTGCTCATCACGGCACAGCGCCTGGCGAGGAAGCTCTGCGAGAACTGCAAGGTGCCGGCCGACTATCCTCGCGATGCCATGCTCAAGGCCGGGTTCAAGGCCGAAGATCTCGACGGCAACTGGAAGCCTTTTCGCGCGGTCGGATGTTCAATGTGCAGCAACGGTTACAAGGGACGGGTGGGCATTTACCAGGTGATGCCGATCAGCGAGGAGATCCAGCGGATCATCCTCGCCCAGGGCAACGCGACCGAGATCGCCGTCCAGGCACAGCGTGAAGGGGTTCGCGATTTGCGTCAGGCGGGTCTGCTCAAGGTCCGCTCCGGCATGACGACACTCGAAGAGCTCATCTCGGTCACCAACGAATAGCGGCGCCTACCGGTACGCAGGAAGAGGTCTCGAAACGATATGGCAACAGCACTGGCTGCCAAGCAGCGGATCAAGGACATCGTCTTCGAGTGGGAAGGCAAGGACAAGAACGGCAAGTCGGTTCGCGGCGAGATGCGCGCCGGCGGCGAGGCCATGGTGAGCGCGAGCCTGCGCCGTCAGGGCGTGATGGTCAACAAGGTGAAGAAGCGCCGGATGAGCGGCGGCAAGGCGATCAAGCAGAAGGACATCGCGATCTTCACGCGCCAGCTCTCGACCATGATGCGCGCCGGCGTGCCGCTGATCCAGTCGTTCGACATCGTCGCCCGGGGCAGCACCAACGCGCGGATGACGCGCCTGCTGACCGACATCCGCTCCGACGTCGAGACCGGCACCAGCCTGTCGGCGGCGTTCCGCAAGCACCCGCTGCACTTCGACGCGCTCTATTGCAACCTGGTAGAAGCCGGCGAAGCCGGCGGTATCCTGGAAACGCTGCTCGATCGCCTGGCCGTCTACCAGGAAAAGACGATGGCGATCAAGAACAAGATCCGCTCGGCGCTGATCTATCCGGTCGCCGTGCTGGTGGTCGCGTTCGTGGTGCTCGCGGTCATCATGATCTTCGTCATTCCGGCGTTCGAGGACGTGTTCCGGAACTTCGGCGCCGACCTTCCCGCGCCGACCCTGTTCGTGATCGGCATGTCGAAGATCTTCACCCGCTACTGGTACCTGATCTTCGGCCTGGGCGGCGGCGGCATCTACTTCTTCATGCAAACGTGGAAGCGCTCGGTCAAGATGCAGAAGTACATGGACCGGATCCTGCTGAAGGTCCCGGTCTTCGGCGACCTGGTCAACAAGTCCTCGATCGCGCGCTGGACGCGCACCCTGTCGACGATGTTCGCCGCCGGCGTTCCGTTGGTCGAGGCGCTCGACTCCGTGGGCGGCGCCTCGGGCAACGCGGTCTTCGCCGAAGCGACCGAGAAGATCCAGAAGGACGTCTCGACCGGCTCGGCGCTCACCACCTCGATGCAGGCGACCGGCGTGTTCCCGGTGATGGTGCTGCAGATGTGCGCGATCGGCGAGGAGTCGGGCTCGCTCGACGCCATGCTGGGCAAGGCCGCCGAGTTCTACGAAGACGAGGTCGACGAGGCCGTCAAGGGGCTGTCGAGCCTGATGGAGCCGTTCATCATCGTCATCCTCGGGACGCTGATCGGCGGCATCGTCGTCTCCATGTACCTGCCGATCTTCAAACTGGGCCAGGTGGTCTGACGCCGGGTTCGTGCCCGCGATGCCCCCTGCCGAACTGCTCCTTTCGCCCTTGGTCCTGGCCGTTCTCGGCCTTTGCATCGGCAGCTTCCTCAACGTCGTCATCCACCGCCTCCCGCTGATGCTCGAGCGCGGCTGGAAGCAGGAAAGCGCCGACCTGCTTGGCGTCGCCGTCCCCGAGACCCCCGCGATCACGCTGTCGCGCCCGCGCTCGCGCTGCCCGTCGTGCGGCCACGCGATCGCCTGGCACGAGAACATCCCGCTGGCCAGCTGGCTCTGGCTGCGCGGCCGCTGCTCGTCCTGCAAGGCACGCATATCGGCCCGCTATCCGGCGGTCGAGATCGCCACCGGCGTGCTGTTCGGCGCGATCGGCTGGCACTTCGGCGCCCAGCCGGTGGCCTTGCTGTGGTGCGGTTTCGCCGCCGCCCTGGTCGCCCTGGCCGGCATCGACTGGGACACCACGCTGCTGCCCGACAACATGACCCTGCCGCTGCTCTGGGCCGGCCTGGTCGCCGCCAGCCTCGGCTGGACGATTCCGCTCGGCGATGCGATCTGGGGCGCCGTTGCCGGGTATCTGTCGCTCTGGTCGGTCTACTGGCTGTTCAAGCTCGCGACCGGCAAGGAAGGGATGGGCTTCGGCGACTTCAAGCTGCTCGCTGCGCTCGGCGCCTGGCTCGGCTTCAAGATGATCCTGCCGATCGTCCTGGCCGCTTCGCTGATCGGCGCGGTGGTCGGCATCGTCATGAAGATGTCGGCCGCTCTCCGCGAAGGCCGCTACGTGCCGTTCGGCCCGTTCCTGGCGGGCGCCGGCATCGTCGTCATGCTGGCCGGCCAGCCGCGCGTGCTGGGCTGGCTCGGCTGGGCCTGAAAGCTCGCCCGCCGTCGCCATGGCGACTCTACGCATCGGCCTCACCGGCGGCATCGGCAGCGGCAAGAGCACGGTCGCGGCGCGGCTGGTCGAGCGCGGCGCCGACCTGATCGACACCGATGCGATCGCCCGTTCCCTGACCCTGCCCGGCGGCGCCGCCATCGAGGCGATCGGCGCCGCCTTCGGTCCCGCCTTCATCGCCGCCGACGGCGCCCTCGACCGGACCCGCATGCGCGAGGCCGCCTTTGCCGACGTCGCCGTCAGGCAGCGCCTCGAGGCGATCCTGCATCCGCTGATCGGCGCCGAGGTAGCGCGAAGCGTCGCTGCGTCGAGCGCGCCGGTCATCGTGCTCGACATCCCCCTGCTCGTCGAGTCGGGACGCTGGCGCGGCCGCGTCGACCGGGTCTGGCTGGTCGATTGCAGCGAGGCCGTGCAGGTCGAGCGGGTGATGGCGCGATCGGGTTGGAGCGAAGCCGCCATACGCGCCGTCATCGCCCAGCAGGCGAGCCGGCCGGCACGCCGGGCCGCCGCCGACGCCGTCGTCGACAACGACGGCATCGCGCTCGACGAGCTCCACCGTCAGGTCGACACGCTCTGGAAGCAGACGATCGCCCTGGTTTGATGCACGGCCCGATACCCGGGTGCGCGGCGCCCGCGAATCGCTGTGAAACAATCGCCGCTCCGTTGCCGGGCCTGAGCTTCGGTGCCGCGCCGACCGATCCCCGACCCCGCCTTGATCCTCTACGAGTACCCGTTCAACGAGAGCATCCGCACGATGCTGCGGCTCGAGCA
>JBDTUG010000315.1:0-4892 GCA_040007855.1 Caldimonas sp. | reverse complement strand
CCTGCGCCGGCAGCCAGGCGAGCATCGCCTTGCCGCTGCCCGACAGGTAGGCCGGCAGGCGCATGCCGACGTTGAATGCCAGGCCGAGCGGCCGGGCGCTCTTTCGGACGCCGACGTAGAGTGCCTCGGTGCCCGACAGCACCGACAGGACGACGGTTTCTTCCGGCGCACTGCCGCTGTCGGTCCAGAGCGCGTTGAACTCCTGCGCCACGTCGGTGCCGGAGACGAACGCCTCGGCCAAGCCCATGACGCGCGGCCCGATCAGGAAGGCACCGTCCGGCTGGCGGCGCAGGTAGCCGAACGAGACCAGGGTGTTGCACAGGCCGTGCACGCTGCTCTTCGGCAGGGCCAGCTCGCCGGCGAGGCGAGCCAGGCTCATCGGCTCGCGCGCCCCGGCCAGCCGCTCGAGCAGGGCGAGCGCGCGCGACACCGCCGGCACGAGCGGCGTCGCCGGCGCCTTGCCGACGGGCGGCAGGGCACGGATGGTGTCGAAGCGGGTCGCGAGGCGGGATTGCATGAGGGGCTGACGCGGCCGTTCAGCGCATTGAACGCGCTTCAGCTAGCGGGACGCCGAGTCTAGACAGGCCCGGGCCGCCTCATGCTCGCTCTCCGGGTTTTCGCTGACAGGAATTGCCCTCGCATCGGCGGCGGTCCGGCCGTGGCAGCGGGCAAGGGCATCGGGCAGCCGGCAGCAAAGGGCGTACCGGCCGGAGTTCCGGCGCGCAGCGGCGGATCGGGGACATGAGAGCGGAGTAGCGCGCCCCGCCGCCCCGATCCCGGGCCTGCGCCTTCGCATCTTCCGTCGCCCCGGTCCCGGGCCCGCGCCGACGCAACGTCCGCATCCCGGGCCCCGGGCCGTATGTCCGGGCATGAAGACCTCTTTCCGAGCCGCGATCGCCCTGGCCGCCGCCCTGCGGTCGGCCGCGGCCCTGCGCCTGTGCCTCTGGGCCGCCGGATTCGGCGGCGGCGGCGCCGCGCTGGTCGTGGCCTGGCGGATCGTCGCCCTGACGATCGCCGTCGCGATGGGAGGCTGCGCGGCCCTGCCGGCCCACGTCGAGCGGCCGGTCTCGTACGCGCGCAGCGACGTTGCCGGCACGCCGCTGGCGCGCACCGCCGCGGCGTCGCTGCCGGCCCAGCCGGACCCGCGCTCGGGCTTTCGCCTCCTGGCCGACGGCGGCCGGGCCTTCGCCGCGCGCATCGCCCTGATCCGCCGCGCCGAGCGGACGCTCGACGTCCAGTACTACCTGATCGCCAACGACGGCACCGGGCGCGAGTTCCTGCGCGAGCTGCTCGGCGCGGCGGCGCGCGGCGTGCGGGTCCGCCTGCTGGTCGACGACCTGTTGGCCACCGGCCAGGACGCGCTGCTCGCCGCGATGGCCGGGCACGCCAACGTCGAGGTGCGCCTGTTCAACCCGCTGCCGGTGCGCTCCGGCCCGTTTGCGCAGCGCGTCTTCTTCTCGCTGCACCAGTTCGCACGCATCAACCGGCGGATGCACAACAAGCTCTTCCTCGTCGACTCCAGCCTCGCGGTGACCGGCGGCAGGAACATCGGCGACGAGTACTTCGACCGCGGCGGCACCGCCAACTTCATCGACATGGACGTCCTCTCGGCCGGACCGGTGGTCGGAGCGCTCGCCGGCGTGTTCGACCGGTTCTGGAACTCCGAACTCGCCTACCCGGTGCAGAGCCTGGCGGGCGCGCCGTCGCGGCCCGCGTTCGAGCGGCAGATCGGAGCGCTCGCCGAGCCGGCGCAGGCGACGGCGGGCGGCGAGGCCGACCCCGATCCCGGCTCGATCGACGCCGAACTGGCGAGCGGCTGGCTCGCACTCGTGCCCGCCGAAGCGGGGGTGTTCGCCGACGCGCCGGAAAAGGCCGGCGGCGACGGCCGCGCCTCGATCGTCGCCGAGGCCCACCTCGCCCTGCTGGGCTCGGCGCGATCGTCGCTGCTGCTGGCCTCCCCCTACTTCGTGCCGGGCGAGCGCGAGCGCGAGACCCTGGCCGCCCTGCGCGCCCGCGAGGTCGAGGTCTCGGTGCTCACCAATTCGCTGGCCACGACCGACGAGCCGCTCGTCCACCTGGGCTACGCGCGGCACCGCATCGCCCTGCTCAAAGCCGGGGTGCGCCTGCACGAGCTGATGCTGCCGGCCCAGGCGGCCGACGACGGCGGCGGCGAGGCAAGAGCCCCGGCCGGCGTCTCCGGCTGGGGCAACTCGCTCGGCCGGCTGCACAGCAAGTTGGCGGTGGTCGACGACGAGGCGATCTTCGTCGGATCGATGAACCTGGACCCGCGCTCGGCCCGCCTCAACACCGAGGCCGGGATCGTCATCCACAGTCCCGGCCTGGCGGCGCAGGTGGCGGCGTTCGTGCGCAGCCACCAGCAGGCGGGCGCCTACCGGGTGCGCCTGGAGCGCGGGCGGCTGAGCTGGTTGTCCGGCGAAGGGGCGAGCCGGCGCACCCGCTCGGCCGAGCCGGAGGCGGCCGCCCTGCCGGCCCTGCCGATCCGGGTGCTCGCGAACATGCTCGGCGAAGGGCTGCTGTGAGCGGAGCTCCGGACCGGCAGCCGCACGCCCCGATCGGCCGGACTGCTTCGACCAGGCCGGCCCTCAGCGCGCCGCCGGCAGCTTGCGCAGGATGACGTAGCGGCCGTCGCGGACGACGACGTAGCCGCCGGCGGTGAGGTCCTTCATCACCCGGTTGACCATCTCGCGCGACGAGCCGACGCGATCGGCGATGTCCTGCTGGGTGAGCTTCTCGCGCACCGTACGTTCGCTGCCGGTCGGATCGGAGAGCTCCACCAGCACCCGGACCATCCGACCATAGACGTCCTGGAGGGCGAGGCTCTTCACCTGCTCGGTGAGGCGGCGGACCATGCGGGTGAGTTTTTGCGACAGGTGGAGCGCGAAATCGGGCTGCTCGGCCAGGAACCCGCGCAGCCCGGCGCCAGGGACGACGCAGCAGCTCGAGGCCTCGAGCGTCTTCACCGAGGCCGAGCGCGGCCGGCCGTCGAGCGAGAGCTCGCCGACGTATTCGCCCGGGCCGTGCTCGCCGAGGACCACGTCGCGGCCTTCTTCCGAGCTGGCGTAGGCGCGCAAGCGCCCGGCGATGACGATGTAGAGCGAATCGCCGGCATCGCCCTCGCCGATCAGGATCGTGTTGGCGCGAAACGGACGGGTGTTGCCGTGCAGCGCGAGGGCGTCGAGCAGGGCTGCCGGCAGGCGATCTTCGATCACAAGGTCCGCCCTCCGGTCGCAGGCCGCATTGGAGACGCGAATTATCGGTCGCGATCCCGCGAAGTGACGGAAGTCACTCGCCCCGAGCGCCTTGCTCACTCGTCGCGAACGACCTTTTTTCCGAGACTGGCGTCCGGCCTCAAGCGAATCGTTCGCCTCCCGCCGGCAACCCTCGGAGCCTCTCATGCACACCTTCCACGACGACATCGCCACCGCCCTGGTCACCCTCACCGTCGCCGTCGCCAGCGTCTCGGCGGTGGTGATGGCCGCGGCCGGCTCGCTCTGACCGAACCGCCGCCGCCCCGGAGATCACCCCGTGTTCGCGCACCTGCTTGCCGCCCTGCAGCTCGGCGTCGTCGGCCGGACCCTCGCCTGGACCGCGGTGCTCGGCGGCGGCTCGGTGGCACTCGGCGGCGCGTGGCGGGTGATGCTGCTGACCGTCGCGGTGGCGCTGGGCGGATGTGCCGCGTTGCCGAGCCAGGTGGCGCGGCCGGTGTCCTACGCGCGCAGCGACGTTGCCGACACCCGGCTGGCGAAGATCGCCGCCGCCTCGACGGCGGGCGAAGCCGGCCAGAAGCTCTCCGGGTTTCGCCTGCTGCCCGACGGCGCCGAGGCGTTCCAGGCCCGCATCGCCCTGATCCGCCGGGCCGAGAAGACGCTGGACGTCCAGTACTACGTGATCGCCAGCGACGCCACCGGCCGCGAGTTCCTGCGCGAGCTCCAGGCCGCGGCCGCCCGCGGCGTGCGCGTTCGCATCCTGGTCGACGACCTCTACGCCACCGGCCAGGACGAGCTGTTCGCCGGCCTGGCGGCGCACGACCGGATCGAGGTGCGGATGTTCAACCCGCTGCCGGTGCGCAGCGGCAGCTTCGCGCAGCGCATCTTCTTCTCGCTGCACCAGTACGCGCGCATCAACCACCGCATGCACAACAAGCTGTTCATCGCCGACGGCAGCTTCGCCGTGACCGGCGGCCGCAACATCGCCGACGAGTACTTCGACCGCGGCGGCGACGCCAACTTCATCGACATGGACGTGCTCTCCAGCGGCCCCGCCGTCGCCGAGCTGGCCGCGGTGTTCGACCGGTTCTGGAACTCGGAGGTCGCGTACCCGATCGGCAGCCTCACCGGGCAGAAGGCCTCGCCGGCCGCCTTCGCCCGCCAGGTCGAAGCCGGGGCAGGAGGTACGGCCCCGGCATCGCCGCCCGGCCCGGAGTCGGTCGAAGCGCAACTGGGCGGTGGCCGGGTCGAACTCGAGCAGGCGAACGCCGAAGTCGTGGCCGACGCGCCGCAGAAGGCGAGCGGCGACACCGCATCGCCGACGGTCGCCGATGCCCACGTCGCCCTGCTCGACTCGGCGCAGTCGACGGTGCTGATCGCCTCGCCCTATTTCGTTCCCGGCGCGGCGACGCGCGATGCCCTGGCCGCCCTGCGCGCCCGCAGGGTCGGCGTCTCGGTGCTGACCAACTCGCTCGCCACCACCGACGAGCCGCTGGTGCACTACGGCTACGCCAGCCATCGCCCGGAGTTGCTGAAGTCGGGCGTCGACCTGCACGAGCTGATGCCGACGGCCGAAGCCACCGGCGAGCAGCACGCGTCGTTCGGCAGCTCCGGCCGCGGCAGCTCGCTCGGCCGGCTGCACACCAAGCTGACGGTGGTCGACGA
>JBDTUG010000314.1:0-4895 GCA_040007855.1 Caldimonas sp. | reverse complement strand
TCTTGAGGATGTGCCAGAGCACCGGCTTGCCGCCGATCTCGACCATCGGCTTGGGGCGCACCGAAGTCTCTTCGGCCAAACGCGTGCCGAGGCCGCCGGCCAGGATCACTGCTTTCATGCGGGGCTCCCGGGCAGGGCTTGCGAAGCGAGCGCGGGCAGGTGCTCGGGCCGCTCACCGGCAACCGCACGCTGCCACATCCGCTGGTACAGCGGCTCGATGTCGCGCGCGAACCGGGCGCCGTCGAACAGCGGGTTGGCGGCGCGCCCGGACTCCAGGCGCGCGCGCAGGGCGGCGCGCCGGGCGGGGTCGTTGGCGAGCGCGATCACGGTCGCGCGGTAGCCCTCGACGTCGCGGCACACCAGCTCGGGCAGGCCGGTGGTCTGCAGCAGGCTGGACGCGACCCGCTGGGCGAAGGTCGGGCCCTCGATCGTCACCACCGGAACGCCGACCCAGAGCGCTTCGCCCGCGGTGGTGTGGGCATTGCACGGCCAGGCGTCGAGGTACACGTCGGCGTGGGCGAGCCGGCTGAGGTGGTCCTGCAGGGGGAGCAGCGGCGCGAAGGCGAGGCGCTCGGGGCCGATGCCGCGCTCTGCCGCCGCCGCCGTGAGCGTCGCCTGGACGTTGGTGTTCCACTGCAGCAGCCAGAGCACCGCGCCCGGCAGCGCGTGCAGCAGGGCGCACCACTGG
This sequence comes from Caldimonas sp., assembly GCA_040007855.1. Taxonomy (GTDB): domain Bacteria; phylum Pseudomonadota; class Gammaproteobacteria; order Burkholderiales; family Burkholderiaceae_C; genus Schlegelella_A. The sequence goes on along the minus strand of JBDTUG010000314.1, from coordinate 4,207 downwards.
TCGAAGACCGGCGCCGAGATCTTGTACGACTGGTGGAAGGCGCAGAGCAGCAGCGCGTCATCGGCCACGCCCCAGGCGGCGCGCGTGGAGGCTTGCGCCAGGGCGCGGCGCGCGTCGTTCGGCTGGTAGCAGCCGGGCAGCTGGGCGATCTTCTCGCTGAAGTGGCCGGAGTCGGCGAGCGGCGTGACCACCCGGTCGCCGATCAGGTAGTCGATGTAGGGCGCGCCGGTCGTGCCGGGAAAGCCGAGCCAGGTGACCTGGAGCGGCGCCGGCCGCTGCGCCAGCACCGGCAAAAGCGTGTCGTAGGTGCCGCCCTTCAGGTCGACCAGGAGGTCGATGGCGAGCTCGCGGATGCGCACCGCCATCGCCTGGAAGCTCAGGCCGGACAACTCCTCGAAATGCTCGCTGCCGGCGCGCAGCCGCTGGCGCATCGGGCTCTCGTCGAGCGGGCCGGCGGAGAACAGCGTGACCTCGAACGCGCCGCGATCGTGGCATTCCAGCATCTGCGCCATCAGCTGCGCGGTGGCGTGCTGGTGGAAATCGGCAGAGAGGTAGCCGACGCGCAGCCGTCCCGAGTGAGCGCGCGCCACGCAGCGCGGCAGCGGCGGATGGAGCCGGGCGACATGCAGGGCGTAGTGGCGCGAGACCTTGAGCTGCTCGAGCGGATCGGCGACCAGCACGGCGTGCGAGAAGGCGGCGGTCTCGACGGCGGTGTCCGCGGGAACCGCGCGCAGGGCCTCGCGCAGCCCGCCCAGCACCTCGTCGGCCTGGCTCCAGCGGCACGCCTCGCGCTCGAGAAAGGCGAGCTGGCCGCGCGCGGCGAGATCGCTGCTGTCGAGCCCCAGCAGCACCGCGGTGCGCACGCACTCGGCGGCCTCGGCCTTCATGCCCAGGTCCTTGAACGACATGCCGAGGCGAAAGTGCGAGAGCGCGTCGTCCATCTTCAGGGCGAGCGCGTCGAAGAACGAGCGGATCGCCTCGTCGTGGCGCTTGCTGCGCTGCAGGGCCACGGCAAGCGAGACATGGTGGTCGTGGTCGCGCGGCACCGGGGCCGGCATCGATCGCAGGGTGTCGACCGCGCTGGCGGCGCGGCCGATGCCGAGCAGCGCGTGCGACTCGAGCGTGTAGGCGAGGGCGGCGAACGGGTCGGCCTCGCGCACCGCGCGGGCGCGCTCGGCCGCCTCCCCCGCACGTCCGGCCTTGATCAGCGCGTGGACCGCCGCCAGGGCGTAGGCCTGGTCGGCGTGAAGGCCGCTCGCCTGCTCGAACTCGCGCGCGGCCAGCGGCCATTGCTCGCGCCTGGCCAGCGCCTGTCCGGCCATCCAGCGGCGATGGGCGCGGACGTGATCGCGCGAGGCGCCGGGACGCGCGGGGTTCGGAAGAGCGATGGCCATGTCGTGAGGGTCCGTCACGGCGAGCGAGCGCCGTCCCCGGAAAGAGTCATGAGGCAAGGGTAGGCGGCGCGCCGGGCCATGAAGGCCGGAAATGAAGCTGCTCCGCCCGCCAATTCGGGCCGAGCCGGGTGCCGGGGCGACCGGCTCGTCGCTGCCGAAGGCCGGTGCCTAGCTCGCCCGGCTCGTCGCGGCGGCACGCACCGGCGCCGCGGCGCGAAACGCCGCCTCGCGCTCGCGCCAGTGGCCGGCGTCCTGGTGGGCGCCGAGGCCGGCGTGGAGGACGGCCAGGTTGTGCGCCGCCAGGAAGCTGCCGCGCCCGCGCACCGTATCCTGCAGTTGCGGCTGCTCGCCGATCTCGAGCGCGCGCAGCCAGCTCGACTCGATCATCGGCAGCAGCTCGCCGGCTCGCCCGGGCTGGGCCGCAGCCCAGTCGAGCAGCAGGTCGCCGAGGGTGAAGAAGAAATCGGGCGAGCCTTGCCAGCGCGGCATCTCCACTTCCGCGAGGACCAGGGCATCCTCGAAGCGGCCCAGCTTCTTCAGGGTGAAGACGGTCCGCAGCACGAGATCGTGACGCCAGCCGGCCGCGGCGTCGCAGCGGCCGAGCGCGTGCAGATAGTGCGGCGCGGCCGCCTCGAACCGCGCCCGCAGCTCGAGGTCCTTGCCGAGCTGGTAGCGAAGATAGGGATCGGCGGGCGCCGCCTCGAGCGCGAGCCGGAGCAGCCTTTCGTTGCGGCCGAGCTTCTTCTCCTTCTGCGCGTCGAGGTAGCCGTCGTGCCCGACCTGCAGGCTCAGGCGCCGGCGCGGCAGTCGCGACTCGGGCTGCTCGTGGATCCGGCCGGCGTAGCGCACACCCTGCGGCAGCACGCGCGGCAACCAGCTCGGCGCTTCGTCGACATCGCCGCCGGCGGCATCGAACAGGCTGGCGACGCTGAGCTGGCCGATGAAGTCGGCCGGCTGCTCGCGCAGCGCGGCCAGCGACTCGCCGCCGCCGGCGATCCACTCGTCGGCGTCGAGCACCAGCCGCCAGGGCGCATCGGTGCAGGCGAGCGCGGCGTTGCGCGCCGCCGCGAAATCGTCAATCCAGTCGAAGGAGGCGACGCGGGCGCCGTTGCTTCGCGCGATCGTGACGCTCGCGTCGGACGATCCGGTGTCGACGACCACGATCTCGTCGACCCAGGGCCGCGCACTCGCGAGGCAGCGCTCGAGGCAGCGCGCTTCGTTGCGGACGATCATCACCAGGGCGATTCGATTCATGAGCGGGCGTTCATGTACATGTGCTTCGCGCACGCACGGCGGGCAATCCGTGGCGTTGATCACGATCTGAACACGTCGCGCTCGCGCCGATGCTGCGAAAAGGCCGCTTCCGTGCCGCTACTTCCGCTGCCGCACCGGGGAGGCGTCGAACTTGTGCGTGGGTTTGCCCTCAAGTTCGCGGGCCCCTGCTCGATAACCCTCCCAACGCACCTGGAGTTTCGGGTTCGTGGTCCGGTTAGCCGGCTGAGGGTTGGGCAGCACAGAGCTGTCGGACACACGGTTGACTAGCGCGGGCGGTGCCGGTGAACGCGACATCCGTTTCGTTCGCCGACATGCAGCGGATGCATCGAGGTCCGCTTTCGATGCAACCGTGTGTTACGCCGGCGGCTAGGCCGGGAGTCAATTAACCTTAGGAGTTCCTTTCATGGCAATGACGATCAACACCAACAACGTTTCGCTGAACGCGCAACGCAACCTGATGACGTCGGAAAAGTCGCTCGCGACCTCGATGCAGCGTCTGTCTTCCGGCCTTCGGGTCAATTCGGCCGGTGACGACGCCGCCGGCCTGGCCATCGCCACGCGGATGAATGCCCAGGTCCGCGGCATCAACGTCGCCATCCGCAATGCCAACGACGGCATTTCGCTGGCGCAGACCGCTGAAGGCGCGCTCGCCACGGTGACCGATGCGCTGCAACGCATGCGTGAACTGGCGGTGCAGGCCCAGAACGGTTCCAACAGCACGGGCGACCGCGCCGACCTCGACACGGAATACCAGGCGCTGTCGAGCGAAATCACGCGGATCGCCGCGCAGACGAAGTTCAACGGCGTTGCGATCGTCGGCGCCAGCGCCGGCGCGACCGTGTTCCAGATCGGTGCCAACAACGGCGACACGCTGACGATCACCACGACCACCGTGACCACGGTCGGCGGTGGCCTGACGACCTCCGCTGCCGCCTCGACCGCGGTTGCCGCGCTCGACACGGCGATCGACACGATCTCGACCAGCCGTGCCAGCTACGGCGCCTCGATCAGCCGCTTCGGCATGGCGATCTCGAACCTGTCGATCACCGGCGAGAACCAGTCGGCCGCGCGCGGCCGGATCATGGACGCCGACTTCGCGGCGGAAACGTCGAACCTGTCGCGGGCGCAGATCCTGCAGCAGGCCGGCAGCGCGATGGTGGCGCAAGCCAACCAGCTGCCGAACACGGTGCTCACGCTCCTGCGCTGATCGCAGCGACAGAAGTCGACGTTCTTTCGAGCCGCCCTTCGGGGCGGCTTTTTCGTTGCCGGCGGCGAATTGGCGGGTCGAAACGCTTCACTTTTGGGGATCGGTGCCGAGGGGGGAGGAGAAAAATGAGGCCACTTTCCCCAGGAGTGCGCCATGGCCCAGACGATCAACACCAACCTCACGTCGCTGAACTCGCAGCGCCACCTGACCACCTCGCAGATGTCCCTGTCGACCTCGATGGAGCGGCTGTCCTCGGGCCTGCGCGTCAATTCGGCGAAGGACGACGCCGCCGGCCTGGCGATCGCCGACCGGATGAACGCGCAGATCCGCG
>JBDTUG010000313.1:0-4922 GCA_040007855.1 Caldimonas sp. | reverse complement strand
ATGAACGAGGCGGCGACGCTGGCCCGGCACGAGCATCTGGTCTACCTGAACGACGACATGTACTGCCTGCCCGGCTGGGACAGCGCACTGCAGCGCCGCGCCACGATGATGCCGGGCGACCTTTATCTGCTCTCCGGCACCATGGTCGAGCCGCGCGACAGCGGCAATCCGTGCGTGGTGGTGGGCGACTACGGCGATTCGGTCGAGAGCTTTCGCGCCGCCGACCTGCTGCGCGACGCGCCGGGGCTGGCGCGCGCCGACTGGGCCGGCGCCACCTGGCCACCGACCCTGATGGCGCGCCGCTGGTGGTTCCGCGTCGGCGGCTACAGCACCGAGCTGACGCCCGGCATGAGCAGCGACAACGACCTGTCGATGAAGCTCTGGCAGGCCGGCTGCCGCCATTTCATCGGCGTCGGCGACTCGCTGGTCTATCACTTCCAGCAGAAGTCGACCGGCAAGGTCGTGAAGAACGACGGCCGCCGCCAGTTCCTCGACAAGTGGGGCATGACGCAGTCGACCTTCGACCGGTTCTACCTGCGTCGTGGCGCGCCGCTGCCGCTGGGTGGCCATCTGCCCGAGCCGGAAGACACAGTCGGCCTGCGGCGTGCGCTCTGGCGCGGCCGGCTGAAGAAACGCCTGCTCTGATCGTCGGCCGGAGCAGGGCCGTTTGGGTGTCGTAACGCACGATCGCCGCCGGCATCCGGTTCGCTGCGGGCATAGCATGCGGAGCGTCGGCAGTCCCCTGCCTTCGGCTGCGCCTGCCGACCCGGCGGGGCCCCAAAGCCAACCCATGTCTTCTCCCGAAGTGCCGTTGTCCGTCGGCGCGCCGGTTCTTTGCCCTGAAGTCGATGACCTGGAATCGACGGCGAGGGATCACGAGCTTTTCCGCGCCGGCTTCGAGCGCTCGCCGGTGGGCATGGCCCATCTCTCGGTCGACGGCCTGTTCCTGCGCGTGAACGCCAAGCTGTGCGAAATGACCGGCTACGCCCGCCACGAGCTGGTCGGCATGCACTTCAGCGGCATCACCCTCGCCGAGGACTTCGGGCCCGCCGACGAGGCGAGGCGCAGCCGCCTCGCGGTCGAGGGCGGGTCGTACACGGTCGAGCGCCGCTACGTCAGGAAGAACGGCGAGAGGTTCTGGGTCGGCATCGCGACCACGTTCCTGCGCGGGCCCGACGGCGCCGCGAAGTACGGCACGTCGGTCATCGAGGACATCACGCTTCGCAAGACGGCCGAATTTCGGCTGAAGCGCCTGAATCGCCTGCATGGCGTGTTGAGCAAGATCAGCGAAGGGGCGGCGAATATGCCGGACCGTGGCGCCTTGTTCGCCATGGCCTGCCGGATCGCCGTGCAGCGTGGCGGGCTTCGGCTCGTGTTCATTGTCGAGACCGGCGATGGATCACCCGCCTTGCGCATCGTCGCCGCCCGGGAGGCTTCGGACTCGGCCCAGCCGCGCCGCGACCTGGGGGAGGCCATCGACTCGGCGGGCGCGCTCACCGACGCCATTCGTGGTCGGCAGAGGGCGGTTTTCACGTCAGGCTCGGCCACCGGCGCATGGCAGTCGCTCGCCGCCCGCGACGGCATGGGTGCCACCGCCTGCTTTCCCTTGCTGGCCGGCGGCGTCGTGGCCGGCTCCCTCGTGGTAGCCGCGAGCGAGGCGGACTACTTCCGCGAGGACGAGATCGACCTTCTGAGCGCCGTCGCCAACTGCCTCACCCTCACTGCCGAATCGATCGAGGCGCAGCACCAGCGCCGGATCGCCGACGAGCAAATGATCCGGCAGAAGCGCTTGCTGGCGAGCGCCGAGCAGATCGCCGGCATCGGCAGCTGGGAGTACGACACCGCCACCGGCCGGCTCGACGGCTCGGACGAGACGCTGCGCATCCTCGGCGTGGCCCGCGAGAGCTTCGCCGGCACAGTGCCGGCGTACCTCGAGCGGGTTCATCCGCAGGATCGTCCAGCGTTGGCCTCGCGCCTTCTCGACATGGCATCGAGCAACAGGGTGATGGAGATCGAGTACCGCATCGTGCGCCCCGACGGCGAGGAGCGGGTCGTGCTCGATCGTGGCGCCGCGATCGAGCTCGACGGCGCGCCGACGACCCGGCGGGCCGGCATGGTCATCGACATCACCGAGCGTCGGCGGGCGGAGGTCGAGCAAAGGCGCCACGCCGCGCGACTGACCGCGCTGGTCGAGGCGCAGCGCGTGCTCGCACGCACCGACGACACGCCGGAACAGCTGTTCGACCGCATTCCCGACCTTGCTCGGGGAGTCGTTCAGGCCGACGTCGCTGCCTTCGAGCTTCTCGAAGGCGACACCCTGGTCTGTCGCGCGGTGTCACCAGCGGCCACCGAGGGGCTCGGGGTGCGCATACCGATCGCAGGCAGCCTCTCCGGCGAGGCCATCCGCCTGGATCGCACCTTGCGTTGCGACGATACGGAGGAGGACCCGCGGGTCGCGCTGGACCTGTGTCGCCGCTTCGGTCTTCGTTCGGTGCTGGCAACGGTGGTGCGCGATGGCAGCCGGCCGATCGGCGTACTCAAGCTGTTCGGCTACGAGGCAGGCTGCTTCGGTCCGGGCGACTCCGGTACGCTGGAACTGCTGGCGGAAGCCCTCGCCGCCGTCGTGCAGCGCCGTCATTCCGAGTGGGACGTGAACCATTCGCTTGCGGTCCAGGTCGGCATCGCCCGGTTCCAGCAGGAATTGGTGGCTGCGCTCGGGGAGCCTCGGGCGATGATGGCCTTGCTGGTCGATCGGGCGCGCAAGTTGACCGGAGCAGAGGGTGCTTCCGTGCTCCTTCTCGAGGCCGGGGAACTCGTCCACCGCGCCGCGTCCGGCATGACCGTCGGCCGTGACGGCATGCGCTGGCCTCGGGCCGGCAGCCTGGTCGGCCGGTCCATCGACGAGGACACGCTGTTCACGTCGGGCGACACCGCGACCGACCCGCGGGTCCATGCCAAAGCGGTGCGCGCGCTGGGCGTGCGCTCGATGATGACCTCGCCCCTGCGTGTCGGCGGCCAGGCCATCGGCGCCCTCCTGGTCGTCTCCGACCGGGCCCACGGGTTTGCGCCGCGAGAGGCGGGCACGCTGCAGATCCTCGCGCAATGGATGGGCGCGGTGATGGAGCGAGATGCCGCGGCGCGGAGCTTGAGCGCTTCGGAAGTGCAGTACCGGCTCGTCTTCGCGGCCAATCCCCTGCCGATGTGGATCTACGACGTCGAGACGCTCGGCTTTCTTGCCGTCAACGAAGCCGCCACCGCCAGGTACGGCTATTCGAGTGCCGAGTTTCTGACGATGACGATCCGCGACATCCGGCCGGCAGGGGGCGCGCTGGCGCTCGACAGCCATCTCGAAGGGAAGGGTACCGGCGCCGCTGTCGCCGGCCAATGGCAGCATCGCGCACGCGACGGCACCGTCATCGAGGCCGAGGTGTCGTCGAACGCCATCACCTTCGGCGAGCGTCGGGCCCGGCTGGTCCTGGCGCACGACGTGACGCCGCGCGTTCTCGCCGAACGACAGCTCGAGAAGTCGCAGGCCATCCTGGCGATCGCCAGCCGGGTGACGCAGGTGGCCGGCTGGTCGTACGAGATCGCCGGCCGCGTCTTCGAGCATGCAGAACAGCTCTGCATCCTGCACGAGCTGCCGCCCGACAGCACGATGACGCTGAGGCAGGCGCTCGAGTCCTATGCACCGGAATGCCGAACGGCCATGATCGACGCGGTCGGTAGGTGTGCCAGCGACGGCACGCCATACGATCTCGAGCTCGAGATCGTGACCGCAAAGGGAAGGCGCATCGGCGTGCGTTCGATCGGCCAGCCGGTGCGGGATGCGGCGGGCACGATCGTCGGCACGCAGGGGGCAATCCAGGACATCTCGGAGAAAAAGAAGGCGGCGGAGCAGTTGCGATCGCTTGCGGCCCGACTGACGACGACCCTCGAGAGCATCACCGACGCTTTCTACACGCTCGATCGTCAATGGCGTTTCACCTACGTCAATCCGCAGGCCGAGAAGCTGCTGCGACGCTCGCGCACCGACCTCGTCGGTCAGGTCATCTGGGAGGCCTTCCCGCAGGCAGTCGGCAGCGAGTTCGAGACACAGGCGCGGCGCGCCGTCGAGCTGAACGTGGCGTCTAACCTGGAAACGCACCTGCTGAAGCAGTCACTCTGGCTCGACGTTCACGTCTACCCTTCCGAGGCCGGCCTGGCGGTGTCGTCCCGCGACACGACGGAGCAGCGGCGCGACCAGTCGCAGCTGCGGCTTCTCGAGACCTGCGTCGCCCACATGAACGACGTCGTCATCATCTCGGCGATCGATCCGGAGCTCAACCGTGCGCGGATCGTGTTCGTCAACCAGGCCTTCGTCCGTTTCACCGGCTACAGCAGGGACGAGGCCATCGGCCAGCCGCCCCAGATCCTGCACGGCCCGCTGACGCAGCACGACGAGCTGTCTCGGGTGTTGCGAATGCTTCGGGCCGGCGAGCCTGCGCGTGCCGAGCTGATCTTCTACCGCAAGGATGGCAGCACCTACTGGGTCGACCTGGAGGTGGTGCCGATCCGCGCAGCCGGTGGCGAGGTCAGCCACTGGATCGGCGTGCAGCGCGACACGACCGAGCGGCGCCGGGCCCAGGAAGCACTGCGTTCGCTCAACGAGACGCTGGAGACGCGGGTGCTCGAACGCACCTCGGCGCTCGAGGCGGCTCGCCACGATGCCGAGGCGGCCAGCCGCGCCAAGTCGGCGTTCGTCGCGACCATGAGCCACGAGATCCGCACGCCCATGAATGGCGTGATCGGCATGATCGACGTCCTCGAGCAGACCGAACTCGCTCCCGAGCAGTCGCGGATGCTCGATCTGGCTCGCGACTCCGCACATTCGCTGCTGGCCATCATCGAGGACATCCTCGACTTCTCCAAGATCGAGGCCGGCA
>JBDTUG010000312.1:0-4950 GCA_040007855.1 Caldimonas sp. | reverse complement strand
TAGATGCAGCCCTGGGCGGCGCCGCTGATGACGATCTGCACTGCCTGAAGCACGGGTCTCCTCGGGACTTCCCAGCGCGTGTCGCGTTGCGGCCGCAACCGCTCGTCGGCTATTCTCGGCTTGCCAAGCAAGCAGTTGCTTTGTAGCGAAGATGCCCGCCGCTCGTCAGCGTACAAACCCCAGAAACGGTGCGCCCGACAACCGCCGCGACGAACTCGTGCGCGTCGCCGCGCAATTGTTCCGCGAAAAGGGCTTCGAGGGGACGACGATCCGCGACATCGCTGGCGCGGTCGGCATGCGCTCGGGCAGCCCGTTCTATCACTTCGCGAACAAGCACGAGCTGCTGCTGGCGGTGATGGAAGAGGGCCTGCGCCTGGGCCTCGACCGGACCCGCGCGGTCGTCGATGCGACCGGCCTCAGCGCCACCGAGCGCTTCCGCCGCCTCGTGCGCGCGCACTACGGCATCCTGCACGACAGCGGCAGCGACTTCATTCCGGTGATGCTCTACGACTGGCGCTCGCTTCCGGCGCAGTACCGCCGCCGGATCATCGAGCTGAAGGATGACTACGACGCGATCTGGCAGGCCACCCTCGACGACCTGCATCGCGAAGGCCGGCTCGCCGCCGACGCCCGACTGGCCCGCCTGATGATCCTCGGCGCGATCAACTTCTCGGCCACCTGGTACCGCAGCAAGCCGCGCACCGCGCGCCGGGTCGACCTCGACCAGCTGGCCGACGAAACGGTCGCGCTGGTCCTGCGCAAGGCGACCTGACAGGAGCATGCATGGCGACGATCCGCATCGAGCAGGACGGGCCGGTCTGGACCGTGACCATCGATCGACCGGAGGTGCGCAACGCCGTCGACGGGCCGACCGCGCGCGCCCTGGCCGATGCCTTTCGCGCGTTCGACGCCGACGACGGCGCGCGGGTAGCCATCCTTACCGGCGCCGGTGGGCATTTCTGCGCCGGCGCCGATCTGCGTGCCGTCGCCCGCGGCTCCTCGCCCGACAAGCTCGGCGACGGCGGCGACGCGCTGACGCTCGCGCTCGACGCCGACATGGACCACGACGGGCCGATGGGCCCTTCCCGCCTGCAGCTGACGAAGCCGGTGATCGCTGCCGTCGAAGGCTATGCGGTCGCCGGCGGGATCGAGCTGGCGCTCTGGTGCGACCTGCGCGTCGCCGCGGCGAACGCGAGCTTCGGCGTCTTCTGCCGCCGCTTCGGGGTGCCCCTGATCGACGGTGGCACGGTGCGCCTGACTCGCCTCATCGGCGAGAGTCGGGCGATGGACCTGATCCTCACCGGCCGGGCGGTCGGTGCCGACGAGGCGCTGCAGCTCGGCCTGGCCAACCGGGTCGTCGCCGCCGGCCAGGCCTTGCCGGCCGCGCTCGTCCTGGCGCGGCAGATCGCCGCCTTTCCGCAGCAGTGCCTGCGCAACGACCGGCGCAGCGCGCGCGACCAGCACGGCCTGTCGGTGCGCGCGGCGCTGGCCCGGGAGTTCGCCCTCGGCCTGGCGACGCTCGCCTCGGGCGAAGCCGAAGGCGGCGCGCGAAGCTTCGTCGCCGGGGCGGGCAAGCACGGCCGCTTCGAGGCGAAGTGAGCGGGGCCGCACGGCCGCCACGGCCGTCCCCGGTCCGGGTCGCCGTCGATCGCCGTGGACTTCAGTGGCCGCGGCCGAGATAGGCGAACGAGACTTCGATGTTCCTGCCCTTGTCGGCCGAGGTGGCGATGGCGTTGAGGCGGTACTGGGTCTGGCCGTGGCTGAGGCGGAATTCGTAGGCCCAGCGCCGATCCTTGTCGATCTCGATCTTGCTCGGAGCCTCGGAGACACCGGCCTTCTGGGCCGCGGTGTTCGGGTCATCGCCCGAACTCATCGCGTTGAACACACCCTGCGCCTTGCGGTAGGCCGAGTCGGTGGTGGGAATGTCGGTCGCCGGCAGATCGCCGACCACCGCGTAGACGGGGCGCACGCCGACCGGCTCCTCGGCCTCGTCGTCCGACTCCTCCTTCTTCGCCTTGCGCCCCTCGGCCTGCACTTTCTGCGCGACCACCTTCTTGTCCCCGAGCGCCTTGCCCTGCTTGCGCGACTCCTCCTCGAACGCCTTGGACTCGGCGATGTAGGACGCGGCCAGAGTGTCCTCGGCCTTCGTCAACGCCACTTCGAAGGTGTCGAGCCGCGCCCCCGGCTGGTCGGTGTCGGCGACCGACGTCATGTGCTGGTTCAGAACCTTGCCCTGCTTCTTCAAGTCGTCGAGCAGGGCGGGGTCGGCGTGGTCGTCCTTGGCGAGCTCGCTCAGCCGCTTGAGCAAGGGCTTCCAGCGATTGCCGAGCTCGACCCGCTCGCTCTCCCGAGTCTGCCGGGTCTCGAGCTGGCCGAGCAGCACGGTGAAATCGTCGAGCTTGCCGCGCAGGTCCCCGATGTCGCCGCGTTTCGCGACGTAGCCTTCCTGGATCTCCTTGCCGAGGGCGAGCAGCGGCCTGGTGTCGACGAGGGTCGACTTCAGGAGCTTCGCGGTGCGGCCGTTCAGCGGCTGCCAGCGGGAGGCGAGCAATTCCTTGCGCTGCTCTTCGATCTCCTTCGTCCTGGCGATCGCGACCAGCGTTGCGCGGATCAGCTTGGCGAGCTCGGCGAGGGCGGCCTCGCCCGCATCGGCCTTGCCGGCCTTGTGCAGCCCCTCGACCAGGGTGCCGGCCTTGGCCACGACCTGGGCCTCGTCGGGATCGGCGAACTCGGAGCCGGCGATGGCCTCGCGCGCCGGTTGCAGGGCCTTCAGGTCCCTGGCCAGCTTGTCGAGCTCGGCCTGGCCGAACATCACCGCGGCGTCGGCCTCGGGAGTGCTGTGGAAGTCGGCGACCAGCTCGGGCTCGAGCGCGATCCTGGCGATCCGCAAGGCCTTGACGAGCTTGTCGCCCTTGGCGGTGCTGGTGTTCAGGACGCGCAGCTGTTTGCCGGCCCGGGCGCAGTGGCCCTCGCCCGTCAGACGGGCACCCGACTCCTTGATCTGGCGGATCAGGCTCGACTCGACCTTGCCGACCAGCAGCAGCGGCCCCGTCTCGGCCTCGAACGCGAAGCCTTCGAAGTAGTGGAAGGCGGCCGGCTTCGCTTCGCTCTCGGCGAAGGCGATCAGCAGGTTCTTCTGGTAGTGCTTGTGCTCGGTGATGTCCTTCAGCGTCTTGAACGGCATGACGAGTTTTCCTCCCAGGCTCGCGCAAAGGCTCCTGCGCGCCGGGATCATAGCCAGCGCGCCGCCGGCGCAAGGCATCGCGGCGCGGCCGGTAGGCGCTGCCGGTCGGCGTTACCGGGCGTCGCCAAGACACCGCACGGCCGCCTCTGCCACATGTCCGAAAACGGCGAGCCACGAGGAAGCAGGTGACCATAATCGGCGCATGACGATCGATGGCGACGCTGCCTACCAGGTGCTTCTCGCGCGCGACGCGCGCTTCGACGGGCGCTTGTTCGTGGGCGTCACGTCGACGGGCATCTATTGCCGGCCGATCTGCCGCGTGCGCACGCCGATGCGGCGCAACTGCCGCTTCTTTTCGACGCCGGCCCAGGCCGAGGCGGAGGCGTTCCGGCCGTGCCTGAAGTGCCGCCCCGAGATCGCGCCGGGCCCGGGCCTGGCCTGGACGGTGATGGATGCGTCGCGCACGCTCGCCGTGCAGGCCTCGGCCGCGCTCGATGCCAGCGCGGCGAGCGGCGAGACGCCGAGCGTCGCCGAGCTGGCCGCCCGGCTCGGCGTGAGCGACCGGCACTTGCGCCGCATCTTCTTCGCCGAGCACGGCGTCACGCCCCTGCAGTACCTGCAGACGCGCCGCCTGCTGCTCGCCAAGCAGCTGCTCACCGACACGACGATGCCGATCGCCCAGGTCGCCCTGACGAGCGGCTTTCGCAGCCTGCGCCGCTTCAACGCCGCCTTCGCCGGCGGCTACCGGATGAATCCGACGCGCCTGCGCCGGTCCTCCCGGGCCGACCGGGAAGCGCCGGCCGAGCCGCCAGCGGCCGGCAACGACGCGCCGTTCACCGTGCTGCTCGGCTACCGCGCGCCGCACGACGAGGCAGCGTTGCTCGCCTTCATCGCCCAGCGCGCGATCCCCGGCATCGAGGTGGTCGACGGGCTGTCGATCCGCCGCTCGCTGCGGCCCGGCGCGATCGGCGGCGACGCGACCGGCGCGGCCGGCTGGCTGGAAGCGCGCTTCGTTCCGGCCAGCGCACGCGTCCGCCTGACGTTCGCGCCCGCACTCGGCCCGGCGAGCGGCGCGGTCATCGCCACGGTGCGCCGCTGGCTCGACCTCGACGCCTCGCCCGCCGCCATCGACGCCGTCCTCGCCGAGCTGCCGGGCGGGCCGGGACTGCGTCTGCCCGGCAGCGTCGACGGCTTCGAGCTGGCGGTGCGCGCCGTGCTCGGCCAGCAGGTCACGGTCGCCGGCGCCCGCACGCTGGCGCGCCGGCTGGTCGAGCGCTTCGGCAGCGAAGTCGCTTCGCCCTGGCCCGACGTGCACCGTGCCTTCCCCGCGCCGGCGGTGCTGGCCGCGGCGCCCACCCAAGACATTGCCGCGCTCGGCATCATCCGCAGCCGCGCCGGCGCGATCCAGTCGCTGGCCCGCGAGTGGGCCGCGCTCGCGCCCCTGATCGCCCTCGGCGGCTCGCCCGAGCCGTTGCTCGTGCGCTTGCAAGAACTGCCCGGGATCGGCGCCTGGACCGCCCACTACATCGCGATGCGAACGCTCGGCTGGCCCGACGCCTTTCCGCCCGGCGACATCGCCGCGCTGAAGGCGATGCAGCGCCTGTTCGCAACCGGCAGCGCGCGCCAGGCGGAAGTGCGCGCCGAAGCGTGGCGACCGTGGCGTGCCTACGCCCTGCTTCGCCTCTGGAATTCCCTGTCTGCCGGAGTCACCTCATGAGCCGCCGGGCCGTTCCCAAGGCGAATACCGCAGCGCGAAGCGCGAAGGT
>JBDTUG010000311.1:0-4954 GCA_040007855.1 Caldimonas sp. | reverse complement strand
CGCTGCTGATCGGCCAGAGCGCCGGCAGCACCAGCTACTCGGTGCCGGTGCAGACGCTGCTGTTCTTCACCGCGCTCAGCTTCCTGCCCGCGGTGCTGCTGCTGATGACCGGCTTCACCCGCATCGTGATCGTGCTGAGCCTGCTGCGCCAGGCGATCGGCACGCAGGCCGCGCCGCCAAATCAGGTGGTCGTGGGGTTGAGCCTTTTTCTCACCTTCTTCGTGATGGGCCCGACCATCGACAAGGTCTACGCCGACGCCTACCAGCCCTATGCGGCGAACAGGATCGCCTTCGAGGAAGCGCTCAAGCGCGGCGAGAGCCCGGTGCGCGAATTCATGATGAAGCAGACGCGCCAGGCCGACGTGATGCTGTTCGCCAAGCTGGCCCGCGTCGACCCCTCGGTGAAGATCGCCGACGTGCCGTTCAAGGTGCTCGTTCCGGCGTTCGTGACGAGCGAGCTGAAGAGTGCGTTCCAGATCGGCTTCCTGGTCTTCCTGCCGTTTCTCATCATCGACATGATCGTCGCCAGCGTGCTGATGTCGCTCGGCATGATGATGCTGTCGCCGGTGCTGATCGCCCTGCCCTTCAAGCTGATGCTGTTCGTCCTCGCCGATGGCTGGAACCTCCTGCTCGGCTCGCTGGCCGCCAGCTTCGTCACCTGATCGACGACGCACTCCCGTCATCCTGAGCAAAGCCGAAGGATCTCCTTCATGGACAGCCAACAAGTCTTCACCTACGGCCAGCAGAGCCTGTACATCCTGCTGATGGTCTCGGCGCCGATCCTGCTGACCGTGCTCGCGGTCGGCCTGGTCGTCAGCATCTTCCAGGCAGCGACCCAGATCCACGAAGCGACGCTCTCGTTCGTGCCGAAGATCGTCGCCGCGGTCGCGGTGCTGTCGATCGCCGGACCGTGGATGCTGACCACGCTGGTCGAGTTCGTGCAGCGGACGCTGCAGTCGATTCCCTCTGTCGTGGGCTGAAGTTGCGTCCAATACTGCCCGGCTTCCTCACCCTGTGCAGGATCGGCCCGCCGGGGCGCTCTGCTCCGCTCATGTCCCCCGATCCGCCGCTGCGCGCCCGAAAGGAGGAGAAGGCAGCCGCAGGCTGCCTTCGGGGAACGTGAGCGGAGGGGGCCGCCCCGTGCCCGAGGCCGTGCCACGCCACGCGCCCGCGGCGCCATGCTGACCTTCACCGAAGCCCAGGTCCTCGCCTGGGTGACCCCGATCCTCTGGCCGTTCATCCGCGTCCTCGCCCTGTTCGGTTCGCTGCCGATCATTGCCCAGCGCAGCGTGCCGCTGCGCCTGCGCATCGGCCTGGCGTTCCTGATCGCGTTCTGCGCGCAGGCGACGATTCCGGCGATCGCGCCGATCGAGCTGGCGTCCGCTGCGGGTTTCCTGGCGGTGATCCAGCAGGTGCTGATCGGCGTCTCGATGGGCTTCGCAGTGCGCATCGTCTTCACCGCGGTCGAGTTCGCCGGCGAGATCGTCGGCCTGCAGATGGGCCTCAACTTCGCCGCCTTCTTCAACCCGATGACCGCCAGCGAAGACACCGCCGTGAGCCGATTCTTCGGCGTCTCGGTGGCGTGGCTGTTCATCGTCTCCGGCGGCCACCTGATGCTGATCGCCGCGGTGGTGCAGAGCTTCACGGCGTTTCCGGTGTCGAGCGAGCCGTTCGCCTTCCTACGCGCGGTCGAGCCGCATCGCTGGGGCGCCGAGATCTTCAGCCTCGGCCTGTGGATCGCCCTGCCGATGGTGGCGATGCTGCTCTTCACCAACCTCGTGCTCGGCGTGATCTCGCGGGTGGCGCAGCAGATGAACATCTTCGCGATCGGCTTTCCGATCACCCTCGGCGTCGGTCTGGTCGGCGTGCTGCTGACGCTGCCGATGATGCAGGTGCCGTTCACGATGGCCCTGGAGAAGATGCTGGCGCACTTCCAGTAGCACGTAGGACGGCTCTCACGCGGCGCTGGCGTGCAGGCCGCCACCGGGCCTCGGGTTTGCCGATTTCAGCGCTTCGGCACGAGGCCGAACATGCTGATTTGCGTTCACTCCGGAGCCGCCATGAACATTACCGACATCCTCCAGCAGTACGCGGTCAGGCCGACCGACACCCAGACCGATTTCGACGAGGTCTCCCGCCAGGTGCCGGCCGATGTCCTCGGCGGCGGCATCGCCCAGGCGTTCCGCTCCGAGCAGACTCCCGACTTCGGCAACATGATCGGCAGCCTGTTCGGCGGCTCGAACTCCCAGCAGCGCGCCGGCCTGCTCGGTCAGCTGATCCGCTCGGTGGCGCCGGCGGTGCTGTCGGGCCTCGCCGGCGGCACGCTGGGGCGTCTGGTCCAGGGCATGAAGGGCGGCGGCGCAGCCCCCGAGGTGACGCCGGCGCAGATCGAGCACATCACGCCCGAGCAGGTGCAGGAAGTCGCAACCGCCGCCGAGCAGAACGACCCGAGCGTGCTCGACCGCGTCGGCGCCTTCTACGCGGAGCATCCGGAGGTCGTTAAGGTCCTGGGCGGCGCCGCGCTGGCGATCGCGCTCGGCCAGATGGCGCAGCGCATGAAGCGCTGACCGGCGGCGCCCGGTGCGCGAGCGGGACGGCGCGCTCGGCACGCGGAGCGCTGCAGCGCGGAGCCTCGGCGCCGCCGGCGTCGAATCCCGGGACTTCGCCGCCTCCGGTACCCCGCCTGACGGCGCAAGGCATCGGGGGTTTCACCCCCGCCCCCTGCCTTGCCAGCCCCCTACAGTGGCGCGGAAGCGAACGACCGTTCGTTTTCGCGCGCACCACCGAGGTCTGGCATGAGAGCAATTCGAGCATTGGGTCCCTGGGTCCTTTCGGCCCTTCTGCTGGCCGCCTGCGGCGGCGGCGATCCCGCAGTCCCCGGCTCCGGCTCGCCGGCCGGCGCACCGACCGCCAAGGGCAGCTTCAGCGCCCTGGTGTCGTTCGGCGACAGCCTCAGCGACGTCGGCGCCTACGCACCAGCCACCTCGCTGTCCGGCGGGGGCATGCCGCCCTACTTCGGCGGCAAGTTCACCACCAACGGGCCGGGCGGCACGGTCTGGGTCGAGAACCTCGCCACCTCGCTCGGCATCGTCGTCACGCCGGCCGAGGTCGGCTTCGCCGGCAGCTCGGTCAAGTGCCCGGCGGCGGCGGTCCCGGCGCTCGCCGGTAGCTGCACCGGCTACGGCCAGGGCGGCTCGCGGGTGACCGACCCGAACGGCATCGGCCGCGGGGCCGGCGCGCTGACCGTTCCGGTGGTGACGCAGATCGCCAACCACCTGGCTCGTTTCAGCTCGTTCAAGAACAGCGACCTGATCCTGGTCTACGCCGGCAACAACGACGTCTTCACCCAGTTCGGCACCTTCGCCGCGACGGCCGCCAAGGTGCAGGCCGATGCCGCGGCCGGCACGATCACCCCCGACCAGGCCAACGTGACGCTGTTCAACGCCCAGCAGACCGCCAACGCGGCGATGAAGCTCGCGGCCCAGGAGCTGGTCGCCCAGGTCACAGGCCAGATCCTCGCCAAGGGAGGCGTCTACGTCGGGGTCATGACGCTCAGCGACATCGCCGACACGCCGTTCGGCAACTCGCTGCCGGCCCAGCTCAGGCCGGTGCTGACCGATCTGTCGCGGATCTTCAACCTCTGGCTGCGCGACGGCCTGACCGGCCAGGCGGTGCAGATCATCGATACCTACCCCCTGTTCAAGGACGGCTACGCCAACCCGGCCAAGTACGGCATCGTCAACAACACCGTGCCCGCCTGCGACGCAGCCAAGATCAGCGCGATCACCGGCGGCGCCGTCACCGACGGCTCGTCGCTGTTCTGCAACAGCACGCCCGGCGCGCCCTACAACGGCCTGCGCAGCGGCGCCGACGTGACGACCTGGCAGTTCGCCGACAGCGTCCACCCGACGACCGGCGGCCACAAGATCATCAGCGATGCGTTCGCGGCGCAGCTGCGCGCGTTCGGCTGGATCTGACTCCCCCACGGCACGAGGCGAAACCATGAAAACAATCTGCTCGCTCGGCATCGCGGCGGCCCTGGCAATCGGCGCCGGCGGCGCCTGCGCCCAGGACAACGTGTTCAAGGTCGGCGTGACGCGCTACGACACCCATTCGAGTACCAACGGCATCACCGGCATCGGCGTGCCGGCGGGAGCCGACGCCAAGGTCGGCGACGCCACCACGGTGATCTTCGTCTACGAGCGGCTGTTCACGCCGAACGTCGGCGTCGAGCTGGTGGTGGGCATCCCGCCGACGATCAAGGCCAAGGCGACCGGCAGCGTCGCCTTCCTGGGCGACGGGGTCCTGTCGGCCAAGAACGTCGCGCCCACGCTGCTCGCCAACTACCACTTCGGTGCGCCGGGCGACACCTGGCGGCCGTATGTCGGCGCCGGCGTCAACTACACCCGCTTCACGAGCGTGAAGTCGAGCCTCGCCCCCGACGTGAAGATGGGCGACTCGTGGGGCCCGGCGGTGCAGGCCGGCATCGCCTATGCGATCACCAAGGACATCGGCGTGTTCGCCAGCATCGCCGCGCTCAAGGTGAAGAGCAAGGTCGTCGCCTCCGGCAGCACGGTGCTGACCACGACGGTCGACTTCCGGCCGCTGGTCTACTCGGCGGGGCTGATGTACCAGTTCTGAGCGTTCCCGGGCGCGGGCGCCGGGGCTCCCGCGCCGCCGCCCGCTGCCCGCCGCCGCGACAGTGAGCGGCCTACTTGCCGATCGTCACCCAGGCGACCTCGAGCCAGTTGTCGGCGCGATGCACGACGCCGACGTTCGAGCGCGCTGCCCACGGGATCACCTGGCGGTGCAGGGGCAGCGTCGTCACCTGCTTCTTGAATTCGCGCAGCGCCGCCTTGACCACCTCCTCGCGCTTCTTCGGATCGCTCTCGGTGCTCGACTGGGCGGCGATCGCGTCGAGCTTGTCGTTGCGCGAGTGGCCGTAGTTGTAGAA
>JBDTUG010000310.1:0-4960 GCA_040007855.1 Caldimonas sp. | reverse complement strand
CCAGAACGCATGACTCCCCCTCACCGAGCTACTGGTGAAACATCCGGGCTAGTGGTCTGCGCCACTACCTCACGCTGCGACGGGCGTTCTCGAAGATCCGCATCCACGGGCTCGGCTCGCTCCGCGCGCCCGAGGTCCAGCTCATCTGCACGTTGCGGAACACCCGCTCCGGGTGCGGCATCAGCGCGGTGTAGCGGCCGTCGGCGGTGGTCACGGCGGTCAGGCCGCCGGAGCTGCCGTTCGGGTTGGCCGGGTACGCCTCGGTGGGTCGGCCGTGGTGGTCGACGAAGCGCAGCGCTGCATGCACGCGGGCCGGGTCGCCGCGCTGCGAGAAGTCGGCATAGCCCTCGCCGTGCGCCACCGCGATCGGCAGCCGGCTGCCGGCCAGGCCGGTGAAGAAGATCGAGGGCGTGGGCAGCACTTCGACCAGGCTGAGGCGCGCCTCGAACTGCTCGCTCTTGTTGCGCGTGAAGCGTGGCCAGGCAGCGGCGCCGGGGATCATGCCGGCCAGCGCGGCGAGCATCTGGCAGCCGTTGCAGACACCGAGCGCGAAGACGTCGGGCCGGGCGAAGAAGGCCGCGAACTGATCGGCCAGGCGCGGGTTGAAGAGGATCGAGCGGGCCCAGCCTTCGCCGGCGCCGAGCGTGTCGCCGTAGCTGAAGCCGCCGCAGGCGACAAAGCCCGAGAACATGTCCAGCCGGGCGCGGCCGGTCTGCAGGTCGGTCATGTGCACGTCGTAGGTGTCGAAGCCGGCCTGGTCCATCGCGTAGCTGAGCTCGAGGTGGCTGTTGACGCCCTGTTCGCGCAGCACCGCGACCTTGGGGCGCGAATCCGCCCTCACCCCGGCCCTCTCCCGCTCCCGCGCAAGGGAGAACGAGGGCACGGGGTCGACGATGTGGACGTGCAGACCGGGATCGTCGTCGCGGCCCGCTGCCGCGTGCTCGGCGTCGGCGCAGGCCGGGTTGTCGCGCAGCCGGGCGATCCGCCAGCTGACTTCGTCCCAGGCCTGGTGGAGATCGCGCAGCGCCGCGCTGAACACCGGCCTGGCATCGCGCCAGACCTCGACCACACCCTTGTCGTTAGCCTTGCCGACGACGTGGCTGTGTCGGCTGATGCCGGCGACGCGCAGGATCCCGATCGCTTCGTCGCGGCGTGCCGTCGGCACCTGGATCAGCGCGCCGAGCTCCTCGTTGAAGAGCGCGCGCAGGGTCAGCTCGTCGCGCCGCGCGCTCACCTGAGTGGCCCAGTTTTTCGAGTCACCGTATTCGGCCCGGCTGTCGGCGATGCCGTCGCCCTCTGTCACCAGCAGGTCGACGTTGAGGCTGACGCCGCGATGCCCGGCGAACGCCATCTCGCAGACCGTGGCCCAGAGGCCGCCGTCGCTGCGATCGTGGTACGCGAGCACGAGGCCGGCGGCGCGCAAGCGGTTGACCGCCTCGACCAGCGCCCTGAGCTGCGCCGGCTCGTCGAGGTCGGGCACCTCGTTGCCGAACTGGCCGAGCACCTGGGCCAGCATCGAGCCGCCCATGCGCATCCGCCCCTGGCCGAGATCGATCAGGATCAGCGTGGTGTCGCCGGGCATCAACTGCGGGGTCGATGACGCGCGGACATCGTCGAGCGTGACGAAAGCGCTCACGATCAGGCTCACCGGCGCCGTGACCTGTTTCTGCTGCCCGTCCTCGCCCCGCCAGCGGGTGCGCATCGACAGGCTGTCCTTGCCGACCGGCACGCTGATGCCGAGCGCCGGGCAAAGCTCCATGCCGACCGCTTTCACGGTGTCGTAGAGCGCGGCGTCGTCGCCCGGCGCGGCCGGATCGTCGCTGCACGCCGCCATCCAATTGCAGCTGAGCTTCACACGCGCGAGCTCGATCGGCGCGGCGAGCAGGTTGGTGATCGCCTCGCCCACGGCCATCCGGCCGGCGGCCGGCGCATCGAGGGCCGCCAGCGGGGTGCGCTCGCCGATCGCCATCGCCTCGCCGCGAAAGCCGGCGTAGTCGGCCAGCGTCACGGCGCAATCTGCCACCGGCACCTGCCAGGGCCCGACCATCGGGTCGCGGCTGCTCAGTCCGCCGACCGTGCGGTCGCCGATGCTGACGAGGAATCGCTTGCTGGCGACGGTCGGATGGCGCAGCACGTCGAAGGCGACCTGGGTCAGGGCGACGCCGTCGAGCGCGAGCGTTGGCAGATCGACGGCACGGCGCCTGACGTTGCGGTGCATCTTCGGCGGCTTGCCGAGCAGCACGTTCATCGGCATGTCGATGACGACAGACTTGCCCTCCCGAGCGGAGCGAAGGATCGCAGCGCCGCTCGCATCGAGATCCTTCGCTTCGCTCAGGACGACCTCGCTTCCGACCGTCAGCCGCCTCTCCTCGGTTGCCACGCCCACGACTGCGAACGGACAGCGCTCGCGCTCGCACATCATCGCGAAGGTCGGCAGCGCGTCGGGCGCCACCGCCATCACGTAGCGCTCCTGGCTCTCGTTGCACCAGATCTCCTTCGCCGCCAGGCCGCTCTCCTCGACCGGCACTTTGCGCAAGTCGAAGCGGGCGCCGCGGCCGGCGCCGTCGACCAGCTCGGGAAAGGCGTTCGAGATGCCGCCGGCGCCGACGTCGTGGATCGCCTGGATCGGGTTGTGCTCGCCGAGCGCCTGGCAATGGTTGATGACCTCCTGGGCGCGGCGCTGGATCTCCGGGTTGCCGCGCTGCACCGAATCGAAGTCGAGCGCTGCGGCGTTGGCGCCGGCGGCCATCGAGCTCGCGGCGCCGCCGCCCATGCCGATGCGCATGCCCGGACCGCCGAGCTGCACGAGCAGGGTGCCGCGGGGAAACGCGATCTTGCGGGTCTGCGTCGCGGCGATCGAGCCCAGCCCGCCGGCGATCATGATCGGCTTGTGATAGCCGCGCCGCTGCCCGGCCACGGTCTGTTCGTAGACACGGAAGTAGCCGTTGAGGTTGGGCCGGCCGAACTCGTTGTTGAAGGCGGCGCCGCCGAGCGGGCCGTCGATCATGATCTGCAGCGCGCTCGCGATGTGCCCCGGCTTGCCGTAGGGCTCGCGCTCCCACGGTTCGTCGGTGCCGGGCAGGTGCAGGTTCGAGACGCTGAAGCCGGTCAGGCCCGCCTTGGGCTTCGAGCCGCGGCCGGTCGCGCCCTCGTCGCGGATCTCGCCGCCGGCGCCGGTGGAGGCGCCGGGGAACGGCGAGATGGCGGTCGGGTGGTTGTGCGTCTCCACCTTCATCAGCACGTGCACCGCTTCCCTGCGCGCCCGGTAGGCCGGCGCGTTGGTGAAGCCCTCGGGCAGCCAGCGCTCGACCTCGCCGCCTTCCATCACCGACGCGTTGTCGCTGTAGGCCACCACCGTGTGCTGCGGCGCCAGCGCATGGGTGTTGCGGATCATCCCGAACATCGAGCGCTCCTGCGCCACCCCGTCGATCGTGAAGTCGGCGTTGAAGATCTTGTGTCGGCAGTGCTCGCTGTTGGCCTGCGCGAACATCATCAGCTCGACATCGGTGGGCGCGCGACCGAGTTCGTTGAACGAGCGATGCAGGTAGGCGAGCTCGTCGTCGGAAAGCGCGAGGCCGAACTCGCGGTTGGCGCGCGCCAGGGCCTCGCCCCGGTCGCTGACGTCGACCGTGACCAGCGGCTCGGCAGGCTGCTCGTCGAACAGATGGGCGAGCTGATCGCGGTCGTCGAGCACGCTCTCGGTCATGCGGTCGTGCAGCAAGGCGGCGACGGCGCCGCGCTCGGCCGCGTCGAGCGGCCTGGCGGCGCCGAGCAGGCCGCGCTTCAGGCCGATCCGGAACTCGGTGACTCGCTCGATCCGGTGCACGCCGAGCCCGCAGTTGCGCGCGATGTCGGTGGCCTTCGACGCCCATGGCGACACGGTGCCCAGGCGGGGCGCGACGATCAGGGTCGCATCGGGGCGATCGGCCTCGGCGAACGGATCGCCGTAGCGGAGCAGCGCCGTGGCCCGGTCGAGCTCGGGCTGCGCCAGCGGCGCGTCGCTCCAGACGACGTGGAGGTAGCGGGCGCGGATCGATTCGACCTTGCCGGCGGCGCCACGGAGGCGCTCGAGCAGGGCGCGGGCCCGGAAGTCGGAGAGCGCATTGCCGCCCTCGAAGTGATGCAGGTGCTTGCGGCTGGACATCTCTGGCGGGTGACTGCGGAGGCCGGGGCGCCCCCGTGAAAACCCGCAATTCTAGGGCCCGATGAACCAGCCCCCGCACTCCTTGCAGTCGCTGCCCCCCGGGTGGCAAGGCCGGGCCTGGGGCGGCCCGGCAGCCGGCCGGCGATAATTCGAGGATGACGATTTCGATCAAGAGCGCCGCCGACGTGCAAGGCATGCGGGTCGCCGGGCGGCTCGCTTCCGAGGTGCTGGACATGCTGACGCCGCACGTCGTGCCGGGCATCAGCACCGAGGCGCTCGACAAGCTGGCCCACGAGCACATCGTCGACGTCCAGGGCGCGATCCCGGCACCCCTCAACTACGCGCCGCCGGGCTACACGCCCTACCCCAAGTCGATCTGCACGTCGATCAACCACCAGGTCTGCCACGGCATCCCGAACGACCGGCCGCTCAAGAACGGCGACATCGTCAACATCGACGTCACCGTCATCAAGGACGGCTGGCATGGCGACACCAGCCGGATGTTCGTGGTCGGCACCGGCTCGATCGCGGCGAAGCGGCTGATCCAGATCACCTATGAATCGATGTGGAAGGGCATCGTCAAGGTAAGGCCCGGCGCGCACCTCGGCGACATCGGCAACGCCATCCAGACCTTTGCCGAGACGAACGGCTTTTCGATCGTGCGCGAGTTCTGCGGCCACGGCATCGGCGCCCGCTTTCACGAGGAGCCGCAGGTCCTGCACTACGGCCGCCCCGGCAGCCTCGACGTGCTGAAGCCCGGCATGATGTTCACGATCGAGCCGATGATCAATGCCGGCAAGCGCGAGATCCGCGAGA
>JBDTUG010000309.1:0-4976 GCA_040007855.1 Caldimonas sp. | reverse complement strand
AGCAGGCTCTTGCCGACGTCGGGCTTGCCCTGGTCGTCCTTCTCGATGACGACGAGCTTCCTGCCCGCGACCATCATCGTGCCGTTGGTGGCGTAGTCGAGGCCCATCATCAGGCCGGTCTGGGTCTGCTTGGCGTAGGCCTCTAGCGGACCGGTCTTGCTGTAGATGTGGGCGATCCTGATATCGCCCTTGCCCTGTGCCAGGGCCGGCACGGAGACGACCAGCGCGGTGGCGCCGAAGGTGGCGAGAACGGCGCCCGACAGGGCGGCGGCGATGCGAGCTTTCATGGGGCGATCTCCTGGACGGGTGCGCGCGGTGACGATCTTGGGCGCGCGGAAGTGTAGAAGATCGAATCGCGTTCGACGGGCTGAACGGCCGCCTCGACCCATCACAGCTTCATCTCGAGGCGCATCTGCAGGTTGACGAAGGTCGGCGCACGCGTCTGCGTGCTTTCGCGCACGGCGATGCCCTGCAGGTCGGGCCCGTCGAGCGTGCTGCCATTGAGGTAGTCGGCCGCGGCGAGGTTGCTGGCCGTGACGCGCAGCGCGAGCGCCGGGCTGAAGGTCCACACGCCATACACGTCGGCAATCAGCTTGCGGCCGATCGTCGCGGTCTGCAGGTCGGAGATGCGGGTCAGGTAGGCGGGCGTGAAGTTGAGGTTGCCGCCGAGCGCGAGCGGCAGGCCGCGGAAGCGGTAGTCGAGGCCGAGGTTGGCGCTGTAGCCGGGCTGCTGGTCGAGGCGGTTGTCGGGACCGGGAACGCCCTCGACGCGCGAGCGGAACAGGCTCAGGTTGCTGCGCACGTCGATGCGCGGCGCCTCGGCCCAGAGCTCGCCGAGGCGGAACTTGGCTTCCAGCTCGAGCCCTTCGGTCAGCGCATTGCCGACGTTGCGGGTGCGCGCCACGTAGCGCGGCACGGGCGAGTACGAGACCGTATCGAGCGTCGTCACACTGCGCATGTAGTTGCGGATGCTGCGCCGGAACACGTTGGCGCTGAGCAGGCCGCTGCCGGGCAGGTAGCGCTCGATCGCGATGTCGATGCCGTTCGCCAGCTCGGGCTTCAGGTCGGGGTTGCCGGCCCGATCGGGCTGGGTCGGCAGGTTGCCGCCGGCGAGCGGCCAGCGCAGGTTCGGGCTGGTCCGCGCGATCAGGTTGGCGAGGGGTGGCGAGCGGTAGCTGCGGGTCAGGCTGAAGCGGACCTGATCGCGGCCCTTCGGGTCCGGCTTCCAGACCGCGTGCAGGAGCGGCGTCACGACGCTGCTGCGGTTCCTGGCCTCGGCCTCGCCCGCGCCCACGCCGCCGCGCGTGGCGATCGCCTCCCAGCGCAGGCCGGCGTGGGCGGCCCAGTTCGGCGTGACGTTCCATTCGTCCTGCGCATAGCCAGCGTAGCGCAGCGCCCGGGCTGCCAGCTCCGCGCCGAATTCGGCGAGGACGATGCTGCCGTTCTCGCGTGCCGTCCGGCTGTCCTCGCGCCGGTTCAGCTCGAGCTCGACGCCGGCGACGAAGCTGTGCTCGTCGAACAGCGAGGTGGTGAGCTTGCTGCTCGCCGACAGGCTGGTGTCGCGCGAGGCGCCGCCGTCCTCGAAGGTCCGCGACAGCTGGCCGCCGCTCGTCTCGGTGCGAAAGCTGTGCGTCGGCTGGCGCGCCCGGCCGACGCCGCCGCGGGTCTCGATCCGGCCGCCGCCGCCGAGCCGATGGTTCCACTGCGCGTTCAGGCGGACCAGCGAGTAGCTGCCTTCGCCGTCGCTGGCGCTGCGCTCGTAGGGCGGCGCCGCGCAGGGCGGATCGGCCGGACAGGCCTGGCTCAGCACGCCTTCGCGATGCGAGCTGCCGCTGCCCCAGACCAGGATCGGCGTCAGCGTCACCTGCTCGATGCCGCCTTCGCCGCGCCACTGCAGCCGGCCGGTCGCGTGCAGGCCGCGCCGGTGCTCGCGCACCGAGCCGAGGTCGACCTGGCCGAGCCGCTCGCTGCCGTCGTCGAGGCGGTGGTCGACGATCCTGGTCGTGCTGCTGTTGTCGCGGTTCTGGGCGAACCCGGTGAGCGAATAGTTGACGATCCAGTCGCCGGCGACGAGGTTGCGGGTCCAGGCGAACGAGGGCTGGACCGCGCCGTTCTCGAGCGCCGCGCTCAGGCGCACGTCGTTGAAGCGCTTGTTGTAGCCCTCGCGGGTGACGATGTTGATGGTGCCGGCGATGGCGCGCGCGCCGGTCTCGGCGGTCGGCGCGCGCAGGATCTCGATCCGCTCGATCTGCTCGGGCGACAGCGAGTCGAGCGAGAAGCCGGGCGGCACGCGCTCGCCGTCGAGCAGGATCTGGGTGTAGCCGTTGCCCAGGCCCCGCAGGCGGATCGCGCCGCCGCGGCCCGGCCGGCCCTGGATCGTCACCCCGGGCAGGCGCTTGAGGACGTCGCCCAGCGTCGCGTCGCCGAAGCGCTCGATCTCCTCGCGGCCGATCACGATCTTGGCCGCCGTCGACTGGCGCCGCTCCTGCACGTCGTCGGGCCGCGAGCCGGTGATCTGCACCGGCGCCAGCTGCTCGGTCCTGGGCGCGGGCAGTGCCGGCGACGCGGGCGTTGCAGGTGTCGCGGCCGCTGCGGGCGCCGCAGGCGTCGCCGGCCGGGTTGACGGTGCCGGCGCGGCGGGCGCGAGTTCGCCCGCCGGAGCGGTCTGGGCGACGACAGGATGCGGGCCGAGCAGCGCGGCGAGCGCCAGCAGCGACGCCCGCGCGCCGTGGCGCGCCCGTGCCAGCTCGCGCGAGCCTGCGCGCTCGAAACCTCCCATCCCGCCAGTCTATCGACCGGTCTTGCGGAGTGAAGTCGGGGCGCCCCGGAGGAGGCCCGCGGTTTGCGGATCGTTGCCGGATCGCCGGCAGCGCTCGTCCTGACACCGTGCCGCCCTTCGAACCCGGCGCGGCGCGGGGCCGAGATCGCCCCCGATTGACGCGCCCGATCGACCGGCAAGAATCCGCCGAACGACTTTCACACGGAGACCGCCCATGCCATCTTCTTCCGACAGCCTCCTCCGCGGCCGGCGCACGCTGCTCGCCGGCGCGGGCGCCGTCCTCGCCTTGCCGTTCGTGGCCGGCACAGCGCGAGCCCAGGGCGCGTGGCCGGCGCGCCCGGTCACCTTCATCGTCCCGTTTCCGGCGGGCGGCGGCACCGATGCCTTCGCCCGGCCGCTGACCGCCATCCTGACCCGCTCGCTTGGCCGCCAGGTGATCATCGACAACCGCGGCGGCGCCGGCGGCACGCTCGGCGCCGGCATCGCCGCCAAGATGGCACCCGACGGCTACACCTTCTTCATGGGCGCCGTGCATCACGCAATCGCGCCGTCGATGTACCCCAAGCTCGACTATTCGCTCGAGAACGACTTCGTTCCGGTCGGCCTGATCGCGAGCGTGCCGCAGGTGATCGTCGTCAATCCGCAGCGGGTGGCCGCCACCGACCTGAAGAGCTTCCTCGAGCTGGTGCGCAAGAACCCGGGCAAGCTCAACTACGCCTCCGCCGGCAACGGCACCTCGCACCACCTCGCCGGCGAGTTGTTCAAGCTGCAGACCAGGACCTTCATCACCCACATTCCGTACCGCGGCGCCGGACCGGCCTTGCAGGACCTCATTACCGGCCAGGTCGACGTGATGTTCGACGGTCTCGGCTCGTCGGCGGCGCACATCAAGAGCGGCCGCATCCGCGCCCTCGCCGCTGCCTCGGCCAAGCGCGCGCCCGGCTTCGCCGACCTGCCCACCGCCGGCGAGCAAGGCCTGCCGAGCTACCAGGTCGCCACCTGGTACGGCCTGTGGGCACCCAAGGGGACGCCACGCGAGATCGTCGAGCGCATGGAAGCCGAGATGCAGAAGGCGTTCGCCGGCAGCGAGCTGCAGACGATGTGGAACGGACTCGGCGCCGAGACGCCGAATCTGTACGGCGACGCCTTCGGCCGCTTCGTCGCCGCCGAAACGAAGCGTTGGGCCGAGGTCGTGCGCACGTCCGGCGCCAAGCTCGACGGCTGAGATGGCGGCCCCGTCGCACGCTTCCTCCCGACCTTTTCGGCGCGCCCCGGCTGCCGGGGCGACTGACGGCAACGCGAACCTCTTTGCCGTCCTGCGGGCCGGCTTTCCGGCCGAGCTCGACACGACCGCGATCGAGACGGTCGGCGAGCTGCCGTTGCACTACACCTGGCGTGACATCGAGCGCGCCACGGCGATGCTCGCCAACCTGCTCGCCTCGCTCGACCTGCCGGCCGGCGCGCGAATCGCGGTCCAGGCCGACAAGTCGGTCGAGGCGCTCCTGCTCTACCTCGCGGTGCTGCGCGCCGGCCATGTCTATCTGCCGCTCAACACCGCCTACAAGAGCGACGAACTGAGCTACTTCCTCGGCAATGCCGAGCCGAGCGTGCTGGTCTGCGCGCCCAAGGACTTCGCCCGGCTGTCGACGCTCGCCTTCGCTGCCGGCACCGGCTGGGTGTTCAGCCTCGGCAACGACCGCAACGGCAGCCTGCTCGAGCGCGCCACCCATTTTCCCGACACGCACCTGATGGCGAAGCGCGGCAGCGACGACCTCGCCGCCATCCTCTACACCAGCGGCACCACCGGGCGCAGCAAGGGAGCGATGCTGAGCCACGGCAACCTGGTCTCGAACGCGGTGACGCTGAAGAGCTACTGGGGCTGGCTCACGCCGGCCGAGGGCCGCGACGTCCTGATCCACGCGCTGCCGATCTTCCACGTACACGGCCTGTTCGTCGCCTCGCACGGCGCACTGCTCGCCGGGGCGAAGATGCTCTGGCTCGACCGCTTCGACGCACGCGCCGTCGTCTCGCTGCTGCCGCGCGCCACGGTATTCATGGGCGTGCCGACGCTGTACGTGCGGATGCTCGCCGAGCCGGCCCTGGACCGCGTCGCCTGCCGGAACATGCGCCTGTTCATCAGCGGCTCGGCGCCGATGCTGGTCGAGACCTTCGAGGCCTGGCGCGAGCGCACCGGCCA
>JBDTUG010000308.1:0-4980 GCA_040007855.1 Caldimonas sp. | reverse complement strand
CGACGCCGAGGGCGATGCCGAGCATCGACACGCCCGAGATGAAGGAGATGAAGCGGTTCCTGCGCCCGGCCCGGCCGGCGCGTGTGTAGCGCCAGCCGATCTGCAGTTCATAGGGCCAGTTCATGCCGCGCCGATCCTACTCGTCGGTCGGCGCGACGCGTCGCGGCACGGCTCACTCATGGCGGAGCGCTTCGGCCGGCTGCACGCGGCTGGCGCGCCAGCTCGGATAGAGGGTGGCGGCGAAGGCCAGCAGCAGCGAGACCAGCACGATCGGCACGATGTCGCCACGCTGCGGATCGCTCGGCATGTGGCTGATCAGGTAGACGCTGCTCGGCAGCAAGCTCATGTGCAGCAGGCCTTCGATCGCCCGCACGATCACGTCGACATTGAAGGCCACGCCCAGGCCGAGCAACACGCCGGCCAGCGTGCCGATGATTCCCGACGCGGCGCCCTGGACGATGAAGATGCCCATCACCGAGCGCGGCGTCGCCCCCAGGGTGCGCAGGATCGCGATGTCGGCGCGCTTGTCGGTCACCGTCATCACCAGCATCGAGACCAGGTTGAAGGCGGCCACCGCGACGATCAGGGTCAGGATGATGGAGAGCAGGCGCTTCTGGATCTGCACCGAGGCGAACCAGTTGCGGTTGGTCTCGGTCCAGTCGCGCACCATCGCCTTCGGCCCGAGCGCGTACTCCAGTTCGGCG
This sequence comes from Caldimonas sp., assembly GCA_040007855.1. GTDB lineage: Bacteria > Pseudomonadota > Gammaproteobacteria > Burkholderiales > Burkholderiaceae_C > Schlegelella_A. The sequence goes on along the minus strand of JBDTUG010000308.1, from coordinate 4,276 downwards.
GCGACGCGCGGCGCCTGCTCGACGTCGTTCAGGCGCAGGCGCACGCCGTTCGGCCCGGCAACGCGGAACAGGGCGGCGGCATCGTCGAGGTGGACCAGCGCCAGGCCGTTGTCGTACTCGAAGTGGCCGGCATCGAAGGTGCCGGCGACGTTGAGCAGGGCCGAGCGCGGCACGACCCCAGCCAGCGTCGTCCGGCTGCCCGGCAGCACGAGCGTCACCTTGTCGCCGGCCTTCACCTTCAGCGAACGAGCCAGCTCGACGCCCAGCACGACATTCAACGAGCCCGGCACGAGCGCCTCGCGCAGCAGCGGCTTCAGGCGGGCGGCGAGATCGGTGACCGCGCCTTCCTGGTCGGGCAGGATGCCGCGCACGACGACGCCGCGCATCTCGTCGCCGCGCGCGATCAGGGCCTGGGCGACGATGAAGGGCGCGCTCGCCGCGACCTCGGGATTGCGGCGCGCCTCGGCCGCCGTCGCCTGCCAGTCGGCGAGCGCGGTGCCGCCGGCCTCGAACACCTCGACGTGCGACACCACCGAAAGCATCCGGTCGCGCACTTCCTTGCGAAAGCCGTTCATCACCGAGAGGACGATGATCAGCGCGGCGACGCCGAGGGCTATGCCCAGCATCGACACGCCCGAGATGAAGGAGATGAAGCCGTTCCTGCGCCCCGAGCGTCCGGCCCGCGTGTAGCGCCAGCCGATCTGCAGTTCGTAGGGCCAGTCCATCCGGCGCGCATGCTACTCGACGGCACGCCGGCGGGGCTCGGCAGGGGCGCTCGGATAATCTCGCCATGCACCTGCTCGTTCCCTTCGCTTCCGACGACTCGGAGGCATGCCGGCACGTGCTGCACGACCTGTCCCTGCCGAATCTCGGCCAGCTCCTGGCCCGGCTCGAGCCGGTCGCGCGCGACGAAGGTCCGGCCGCCTCGCTGTCGCCACCGCACGAGCGCGCCCTGGCCAAAGCGCGCGGCTGGCAGGGAGGCGACGGCGCCTTGCCGTTCGCTGCGCATGCGGCCGCGGCCGACGGCGTCGCGCCGCAAGGGCTCGCCTGGGGCCTGCTCACGCCGGCGCACTGGCAGCTCGGGCGCGACCACGCGACCATGCTCGATCCGGCCGTGCTGCAACTGGGCGAGGCGGAGTCACGCGGCCTGTTCGACGCCGTGCGCGGTCTGTTCGAGAGCGAGGGCTTCGTCGCCGCATGGGGTGCACCCGGGCGCTGGTACATCGGCAGCGACAAGCTCGAGGGCTTCGCGACCGCGTCGCTCGACCGGGTGATCGGCCGCAACGTGGATGGCTGGCTGGGCGAGACACGCTCCGACGCCGGCCGCCTGGTGCGCCGCCTGCAGAGCGAGGTGCAACTCGTCTTCCACACGCATCCCGGCAACGAGGCGCGTGAGGCGCGCGGCGAGCCGGCGGTGAACTCGTTCTGGCTGAGCGGCTGCGGCCGCGTCCAGCCGGTCGCCGCCGCCGCCGAGCCAGCCCTCGACGGCTCGCTGCGCGCGCCCTGCCTGGCCGGCGACTGGGCGGCCTGGGCCGAAGCCTGGCAGCGACTGGACGCCGGGCCGATCGCCGCCGCCCTCGACCCGGCGGTGACCCTGACCCTGTGCGGCGAACGCAGCGCGGCCCGCTTCGAGCGCCGTCCCCAGAGCGTGTGGCGGCGTCTGCAGCGGCACTGGAACGCCGCCTCGCCGCAGGCCCTGCTCGAGACCCTGTGAACACGCCGTGAACAGCGAGCCGATCCGGATCGAGAACCGCGACGTGCCGCCGCGCACCGCCTGGGCGCTCGAACAGGCCGGCCTGCACCCGCTGCTCGCCCGCCTGTTCGCGGCGCGCGGCGTGAAGAGCGCCGACGAGCTCGACGACGCGCTGGCGACGCTGCTGCCGCCGGCCGGGCTGCGTGGCGCCGCCGAGGCGGCGATCGTGCTCGCCGACGCAATCGGCGCCGGCAGCCGGATCTGCGTCGTCGCCGACTACGACTGCGACGGCGCCACCGCCTGCGCGCTGATCCTGCGCGGCCTGCGCCTGCTCGGCGCCGGCCCGGCGACCCTGGCCTACGTCGTGCCCGACCGGCGGGTGCACGGCTACGGGCTGACCCCGGAGATCGTCGACCTGGCTATCGCCAGTGCCGCGCCCGACGTGCTGCTGACGGTCGACAACGGCATCGCCAGCCTGGAGGGCGTGGCACATGCCGTCGCCCAGGGCCTCACGATGCTGGTCACCGACCACCACCTGCCGGCCCTGCGCGACGGCCGCGCCGTGCTGCCCGAGGCCGACGTGATCGTCAACCCGAACCAGCCGGGATGTGCCTTCGCGAGCAAGCAGCTGGCCGGGGTCGGCGTCGCCTTCTACGTGCTGCTGGCGCTGCGCGCCGAGCTGCGCGAGCGCGGCGCGCTCGAGGCCGTGCCCTTGACCCCAACGAGCGTGACGGAACGGCCGGCCGCCGAGCGGCCCCCCATCCTGGCCGCGTCCCCCATCTCGGCCGCGCCCCCCGGGGAGGCCGCGACCGCCGGGCGCGTGGCGGCAGCACCACCACTGCAGCCGCGCCTCGACACCCTGCTCGACCTGGTCGCGCTCGGCACCGTCGCCGACGTCGTCAAGCTCGACCGCAACAACCGCTGCCTGGTGGCGCAGGGACTCAAGCGGATCCGCGCGGGGCGGATGCAGCCGGGCGTGGCGGCGCTGTTCGCGGTCGCCGGGCGCGACCCGCGCCAGGCGAGCGCGGCCGACTTCGGCTTCGCACTCGGCCCGCGCCTGAATGCCGCCGGCCGGCTGGCGGACATGACACTCGGCATCGAATGCCTGCTCACCGACGACCCGGCGCGCGCCGCCGAGCTGGCGGCGGCGCTCGACGCAATCAACCGCGAGCGGCGCAGCGTCGAGGCCGGCATGCGCGAGCAGGCCGAAGCCCTGGTCGATCGGGCGCTTGCGGCGGCGGGCGGCGTCGATGCCGCGTTCGCCGTCTACGACCCGGACTTCCACGAAGGCGTGGTCGGCATCATCGCCTCGCGCCTGAAGGACCGGCTGCACCGGCCGACCTTCGTGTTCGCGCGCGGCCAGGACGGCTCGCTCAAGGGCTCGGGACGATCGGTCGACGGGCTGCATCTGCGCGACGCGCTCGATCTCGTGAGCAAGCGCCACCCGACCCTGCTGAAGCGCTTCGGCGGGCACGCGATGGCCGCCGGCTGCACGATCGGGAGCGACTCGCTCGAGCTGTTCCGCTCGGCCCTGCAGTCGGCCGCGCAGAGCCTGAGCACGGCGACGCGCGCGCAGCGGGTCGCCAGCGACGGCGCCCTGGCGGCAGAGCACTGGAACGTGGCCACCGCGCGCCTGCTCGAGGCCCAGGTCTGGGGCGCCGCCTTCGAGGCGCCGATCTTCTGCGACGCGGTCGAGGTCGTCTCGCAGCGCCTGGTCGGCGAGAAGCATCTCAAGCTCACGGTGCGCCTGGGCGGCACGGTCCGCGAGGCGATCTGGTTCGGCCGGGTCGTGCCGGTCGGCGAGCGGGTCCGCCTGGCCTACCGGCTCGGCCTCGACAGCTACAACGGCAACGAGCGGGTGCAGATGATGGTCGTCGCCCTCGACGAAGGACCGGCGCCGCCTTCAGCCTGACCCACGGAAACGCCAGCTCGTCGCACGCCGCTTCGCCTGCGCCGGGCGCCGCGCGACACTCGCGCCATGGAACTGCACATCACCGGCCTGTCCAAGACGTATGCCAACGGCGTGCGCGCGCTCGACGACGTGAGCCTGTCGATCCCGACCGGGATGTTCGGCCTGCTCGGGCCGAACGGCGCCGGCAAGTCGACCCTGATGCGAACCCTGGCGACCCTGCAGGACGCCGACCACGGCTCGGCGCAGCTGGTCGACGCGCAGAGCGGCACCCACCTCAATGTGCTGCGCGACAAGGCCGGCGTGCGTCGGGTGCTCGGCTACCTGCCGCAGGACTTCGGCGTGTACCCGAAGGTCAATGCCGAAGACATGCTCGACCACCTGGCCCGCCTGAAGGGCCTGGCCGACCGTGCCGAGCGGCGCGATGCGGTGACGACGCTGCTGCGCCAGACCAACCTCTACGACGTGCGCAAGAAGGCGCTGGGCGGCTTTTCCGGCGGCATGCGGCAGCGCTTCGGGATCGCCCAGGCGCTGCTCGGCGACCCGCGGCTGATCATCGTCGACGAGCCGACCGCCGGGCTCGACCCGGAGGAGCGAACCCGCTTTCACAACCTGCTGGTCGAGATCGGCGAGGAAGTGATCGTCCTGCTCTCGACCCACATCGTCTCCGACGT
>JBDTUG010000307.1:0-5011 GCA_040007855.1 Caldimonas sp. | reverse complement strand
TCGGCGAGGCGGCGACTCGCACGGTGTTCAGCGGCATCCAGTCGGCCTATGCGCCCGAGCAGCTGCTCGGCAAGCTCACCGTCGTGGTCGCCAACCTGGCGCCGCGCAAGATGAAGTTCGGCCTCAGCGAGGGCATGGTCCTGGCTGCCTCGCACCAGGACGAGAAGTCGAATCCCGGCCTGTTCGTGCTCGAGCCGCATGCCGGCGCAGTGCCGGGCCTGCGCGTCCGCTAGCCGACAACCGCGATGGTCGAAGACAGCGTCGTCCGCGGGTACCCCGACGAGCGCTGGAGCGAGGACGGCCCGACCCGTGGCGTCGAGGACGTGGTCGAGAGCGGCCACGTGCTCGCCTTCCCGCACCTGCCGTTCGAGCTCGACGCCGCCGAGCGGCGCTTCCTCGACCCGCGCTGGGCCGACCCGAAGGCGAAGAACGTCTCGGTGCGCTGGCCGGGCGGCGAGTTGCGCGGCGCGGTCGGCGGGGCCGACGATCTCGCGGTGCTGCGCGGCATGATCGTGCGCTACACCGAGCGGAGCGAGGCGTTCGTCCTGCGCCTCTTCCCGCACTACCGCGGCAGGCTGCGCCGCGGCAACACCTCGTTCCGGCCGATCGCCGTGACCGACCGGCCGCGCAGCTGGCGCCAGGACGACACCCGCCTGCACATCGACGCCTTCCCGTCGAATCCGATGCAGGGCACGCGCCTGCTGCGCGTTTTCTGCAACGTCAATCCGCACGGCGTGCCCCGGCGCTGGCGGGTCGGCGAGCCGTTCGAAGCGCATGCCCAGCGCTATCTCGGCACGATCGGCCGGCCCTTCCCGGGCTCGGCCTGGTCGCTGACGACGCTGGGCATCACCAAGCGGCGCCGCACCGAGTACGACCACGTGATGCTGCAGCTGCACGACCGCGCCAAAGCCGACCTCGAGTTCCAGCGCGACGCTCCGCAAGTCCGAGTCGACTTCGCGCCCGGAACGACCTGGGTCGTCTACAGCGACCAGGTCCTGCACGCCGCCATGGGCGGGCAGCACATGCTGGAGCAGACCTTCCTGCTCGACGCCGAGAGCCTCCGACATCCGGAGAGCTCGCCGCTGCGCACGCTCGAGCGGCTGCTCGGCCGGCCGCTGCGCTAGCTTAGATAGCGACCCCGCGCGACACCGAACCGCCTCCCGGTTGGGCTTGGCGCTGGACGAACGGTATGCGTGTAGGATATGCTTTCAGCACACATTTCATTAACATGCCGTACCCATGGAACTGAAAACGGCGCGACTCACGCTGCTGATCGACCCGGCCAAGAAGGCGGCCTTCGAGCGCCTGTGTGCGCGCCAGGACCAGACCCCATCGCAGGTCGTGCGTCGACTGATCCGCGACTACCTGACGCAGCACGGCGTGGCCTACGTCCCGAGCGGAGCGGCGGCGCCGCCCGAGGTGAAGCGACCGTCCCCGCGCTCGCCGGCCGCTGGTGTCGCTGGTGCCGCGCCGGCCGGCGCGGCCAAAGCGCGCAAGCGCGGCTGATCGGCGTCGAATGAGCGGCTTGTCCGAGCCCGCCCGCTGGCTGCATCTCGACTGGGTGCTGATCCTGGTCGCGGCCTGGCTGCTGGTCGGCGCAGTCGGCGTGCTGGCGTTGCGCCGCCTGGACTGGGTGGCCAAGGTGCTGTTTCCCATGGGCGGCGCGATCGCACTGGTGCTGTCCGGCGTAGCGCTCAGCGCCCTGTTCTCGACGCCGGAGGTCGCCGTGCTGCCGCTGGGGCTGCCGGGACTGCCGTTTCACCTTCGCCTCGACGCCCTCGCCGCCTTCTTCCTGATGGTGATCGGCGCGGCGGCGGCCGGCGTGGCGGCGTTCGCCGCGGGCTACTTCCGCAAGGGCGAAGGCACGCCGCCCGGGCTGCTCTGCCTCGAATACCACCTCTTTCTCGCCAGCATGGCGATGGTGGTGCTGGCCGACGACGCCTACGCCTTCATGGTGATGTGGGAAACGATGGCCCTGTCGTCGTTCTTTCTCGTCATCGCCAATCACCGCCTCGCCGAGATCCGGCAGGCCGGCTACCTGTACCTTCTGGTCGCGCACATCGGCGCCATCGGCATCCTGCTGTGCTTCGGCGTGCTCCAGGCAAACACCGGCGACTACACCTTCGCCAACATGCGCGTGCAGCACCTGACGCCGTTCTGGGCTTCGGTAGCGTTCCTGCTCGCCCTCTTCGGCTTCGGCGCGAAGGCGGGGATCGTGCCCCTGCACGTCTGGCTGCCCGAGGCCCACCCGGCCGCGCCGTCTCCGGTCTCGGCCCTGATGAGCGGCGTGATGCTGAAGACCGCCGTCTATGGCCTCCTGCGTGTCACCTTCGACCTGCTGCCGGCGCAGTTCTGGTGGTGGGGCGTGACCCTGCTCGCGCTCGGCCTGGCGAGCGCCCTCTTCGGCGTCGTCTTCGCCGCGGTCCAGGTCGACATGAAGCGGCTGCTCGCCTATTCGTCGATCGAGAACCTCGGCCTCATCTTCGCCGGGCTCGGCCTGGCTGTGCTGTTCTCGGCCTACGGCATGAAGCCGATGGCGGCATTGGCACTGACCGCCGCGCTCTATCACGTCGCCAGCCATGCCTTCTTCAAGAGCCTGCTCTTCGTCGGCACCGGCGCGGTGCTGCACGCCACCGGCCAGCGCAGCCTCGGCAAGCTCGGTGGCCTGATCCGCTACATGCCCTGGGTCGCATGGCTCACGTTGGTCGGCGCGCTGACCAGCGCCGGCCTGCCGCCGCTGAGCGGCTTCGTCTCCGAGTGGCTGCTGCTGCAGAGCTTCCTGTTCACGCCCGGGCTGCCGAGTTCCTTCCTGAACATGCTGATCCCGGTCGTCGCCGCGCTGATCGCCCTGGTCTCGGCGCTTTCCGGCTACACCATGGTCAAGTTCTTCGGCGTGATCTTCCTCGGCCAGCCGCGCGAGGAAAACCTGCTGCACGCGCAACGCGCCGGGCCCTGGGAGCGGGCCGGCCTGGTCTGGCTGGCGCTCGGCTGCATCGCGCTCGGGCTGCTGCCGGTGCAGTTCATCCAGCTGATCGATCCGGTCACGCGCCAGCTGGTCACGGTCGGGCTCGGCAAGGTCGTGGCTGCGGGCGGCTGGCTGCTCGTGCCGGTGCACATCGATCGCGCGAGCTACGGGCCGGTGATCTTCCTGATCGGCCTGGCGGCGAGCTTCGCGCTGATCTTCTTCCTGGTGCGCCGGCTGTACCACGGGCGACTCAGGCGCGCGGCGCCCTGGGACTGCGGCTTCCCGTGGCAGACCGCGCGCATGCAGGACACGGCCGAGGGCTTCGGCCAGCCGATCCGGCAAATCTTCGAGCCGATCTTTCGCATGCAGCGCGAGCTACCCTCGCCATTCGACCTGATGCCGCGCTACCGCGTCGTCGTCGGCGATCACTTCTGGCACTGGCTCTACCTGCCCGTCGCCGACTTCGTCGAGCGGCTGTCGCGGCTGATCGGCAAGCTGCAGCAGGGCCGGATCGCGGTCTACCTGCTGTACAGCTTCCTGACGCTGATCGGCGTGCTGCTGCTGGTGCGGCGATGAGCATCCTCGGCGCCATTTCCCAGCTGCTGGTGATCGCTCTGGCGCTCCTGCTCGCGCCGCTCCTGGTCGGCTGGATCAACCAGTGGCGGGCCTGGCTGCAGAACCGGTCGGGGCCGGGGCTGCTGCAGCCGTATCGCTTGCTGCACAAGCTGTTCAACAAGGAGTCGGTGCTCGCGCACCACGCCTCGCCGCTGTTCCGCGCCGCGCCCTACATCGTCTTCAGCTGCATGCTGCTGGCCAGCGCGATCATTCCGACGCTGTCGACCGACCTGCCGCTCTCGCCCGCGGCCGATGCGATCGCCCTGGTCGGCCTGTTCGCGCTGGCCCGGGTGTTCATCTCGCTCGCCGCCATGGATGTCGGTACCGCCTTCGGATCGCTCGGCGCGCGCCGCGAAATGCTGATCGGCTTCCTCGCCGAACCGGCGCTGCTGATGGTGCTGTTCTCGGCATCGCTGATCCCGAAGTCGACCTCGCTCACCACCATCGTCGAGACGCTGGCGCACCGCGAGCTGGCGATCTATCCGAGCCTGGCCTTCGCGGGCGTCGCCTTCGCCATGATCTCCCTCGCCGAGAACGCACGAGTGCCGGTCGACAACCCCGTCACCCATCTCGAGCTGACGATGATCCACGAGGCCCTGATCCTCGAATACTCGGGCCGCCACCTGGCGCTGATGGAGTGGGCGGCGAGCCTGAAGCTGTTCGCCTATTCGTGCCTCGGGCTGGCCCTGTTCCTTCCCTGGGGCGTGGCCGAAGCGCATGCGCCGCTCGAGCTGGTGCTGGCCCTGCCGGTGCTGGTGCTCAAGCTTGCCGTGGGTGGCGCCCTCCTCGCGGTGCTGGAGGCCGTGAGCGCCAAGATGCGCATCTTCCGCGTGCCGGAGTTCCTCGGCACCGCCTTCATGCTCGCCGTGATCGGCGTGCTGGTCCACATCCTCCTGGGCGTCTAGGGCCATGAGCCTGCTCGCCACCCAGCTGATCAACCTGTTCGCGGCGCTGATCCTGATGCTCGCGTTCGCGATGATCTCGCAGCGCCGGATCCTCTCGCTGATCCACCTGTTCACGCTGCAGGGGGTCGCACTGGTCGCCGCGACCGCGGTGGTCGGCTACGTGACCCACCAGCCGCATCTTTATCTGTCGGCGGGCCTGACCTTCCTGCTCAAGGTGATCCTGATCCCGCTGCTGCTGCACCGGGTGATCCAGCGCCTCGACGTGCGCTGGGACGTCGAGGCGCTGATCAACGTGCCGACGACGATGCTGATCGGCATCGTGCTGGTGATCTTCGCCTTCAATCTCGCCCAGCCGATCGCCCGGCTCTCGCTCACGATCGCCGGCGGCACGCTCGGCATCGCCCTGGCGTGCGTGCTGCTCTCCTTCATGATGATGATCGTCCGCTCGAAGGCCGTGCCGCAGGTGATCGGCTTCCTGTCGATGGAGAACGGCCTGTTCTTCGCCGCCACCTCGGCGACCTACGGC
>JBDTUG010000306.1:0-5030 GCA_040007855.1 Caldimonas sp. | reverse complement strand
AGAAGTTCGAGATCATGGCGATCCCGTTCTTCATCCTCGCCGGCAACTTCCTGACACACGGAGGCGTTGCCAAACGGATGATCGTCTTCGCGACCTCGATGGTCGGCCACTTCTACGGCGGGCTCGGCCTGGCGGGCGTGGTCGCGTGTGCCCTGTTCGCCGCTGTCTCGGGATCGTCGCCGGCGACGGTCGTCGCGATCGGCGCGATCCTGCTGCCGGCGATGGTCAAGGCGGGTTTTCCGCCGCGCTTCGGCGCCGGCGTCGTCACGACCTCGGGTGCGCTCGGCATCCTGATTCCGCCGTCGATCGTGATGGTGATGTATTCGGTGTCGACCAACACGTCGGTCGGCACGCTGTTCATGGCCGGCATCGTTCCCGGCATCGTCCTGGCGACGATGCTCGGGATGACGACCTGGTACCGGGCACGCAGCAACAACTACCCGCGCCAGCCGAAGGTGAGCTGGAGCGGTCGATTCAAGGCCTTCCGCGAATCGTTCTGGGGGCTGGCGCTGATCGTGATCGTGATGGGCGGCATCTACACCGGGCTGTTCACGCCGACCGAAGCGGCGGCGATGAGCGCGGTCTGGGCGTTCGTCGCGGCGGTGTTCATCTACAAGGACCTCGGGCTCAAGGACGTTCCGCGCGTCCTGCTGGCGTCGGCGAACATGAGCGCGATGCTGCTCTACATCATCACCAACGCGATGCTGTTCTCGTTCCTGATGACGCACGAGAACATTCCGCAGGCGATGGCCGACGGAATGATCGGCACCGGCGTGGGCCTGATCGGCTTCCTGCTCATCGCCAACGTGCTGCTGCTCGCGGCGGGCAACTTCATGGAGCCGTCGTCGATCGTTCTTATCCTGGCGCCGATCCTGTTTCCGATCGCAATCAAGCTCGGCATCGACCCGGTGCATTTCGGCATCCTGATGGTCGTGAACATGGAGGTCGGCATGTGCCACCCGCCGGTCGGCCTGAACCTTTACGTCGCCTCCGGCATCACCCGCATGGGGATCACCGAGCTCACCGTAGCGACATGGCCCTGGCTGCTGACGATGCTCGTGTTCCTGGTCATCGTCACCTACTGGCCGCCGCTGACGCTCTGGCTGCCTCAGCAGCTCGGGATGATCGCCGGCAAGTAGGAGATCGACCTCGCCGACTGAGCCCGGCGACGCAGGGCGCCCTCGCGTGCGCCTGCGCTCGTCAGCGTGGGCCGCGTTCGCTCGCCCGCACCGCCCGACGACGCGCCGCCATCTCGCGTCCCATCTCGCGCTGCTCTCCCGCACCGAGACGAGCCCGGGCCTGCGGGTAGAGGATCGATTCCTCGAGCGCGATGTGGTCGCGCGACAGGGCGGCGAAGATCGTCACGCCCTCGCGAAGGACGTCGATGTCGTACCACGACTGGCCGCACGCCACGGCGTCGAGCGGGGCCGAAAGCTCCATCCAGTCTTCCTCGAGCCAGTTGTGATCCTGCTGCAGCCGAAGCACGGTCTGAACGACATCGCCGTCGGGGCTCGCGGCCAACGGCGGAAAGACGTGGCGCTCCTCGTCCTGGTGGTGCTGCCGAACGGTCGTCGAGAAGTGGCTGACGATCCCGGCGGCGATCGTCCGAGCCGTCGCGTCGTCGTCGCCGCGCTCGAGCAATGCCACCAGCTCCTCGAGACGGTCGAGTGCGGCGAGCGTCGTGCGATGGCATTCGTCGAGCACGGTAAACCCGTCCGCCGGGGTGCTCGCCGGCTGGGCATCTGAGCGTGCGCGAGTCGGGCTCATGGCGCAAGCGTAGACCTCGGCGGCACCCCTTCCTTGACGTAGCGCAAAGCGTCGCCGAAATCGATCGAAAGGCGGCGCGGCGCGGCCTGCGCGCCAGGAGAATCTGGCGGCTCTTTGTGCAGGGTCAAACACCTGCCTGTGTCGGCGAGTACGGTCCGAATTCGGACGAACCAAGGCCAGGCAATGTTGTCGGAGCGGATCGGCCTCTTGCTGGGGCGCGAAAAGATGGTGACGGCGTCGCCGCGCGCCACCGTTTTCGAGGCTTCCAGGCTGATGCTCGACAACGGCGCCAGCGCGGTCGTCGTCGTCGAGGAACGCCTGGTGACCGGCATCCTCACCGAGCACGACGTCGTCTTTCGCGTCGTCGCTGCCGGCCGCGATCCGTGCGCAGTCCGCATCGACGAGGTCATGACGCGCGACCCGGTAACGATCGGGCCCGAGGAAACCTTCGGCCACGCCCTGGCCGTGATGCAACTGCATCGCTTTCGCCACCTGCCGGTGGTCGAGGACGGCAGGCTGATCGGCGTCGTCCTCGCGCGCGGCGCGCTCGACCCCGAGCTCGAGGACTTCATCTGCGAGGAGCGCCGGCGCGAGGCTTTGGAGTAGGACCTGTCAACGCCATGGGACGCCTCCCCATGGCGTCAGGTAGCATGCCCTGGCCAGGCCATCGACTGCGGGCACGGCACGGCCCCGCCCTCTGCCGACGCGCTCAGAGCCGCGAAACCCGACCTTCGCGGATGAGCGGTGCGTAGAGGGCGACGTCAGCGTCGACGCGCTCTCTCACTGCCCGCGGCGTCGACGGTGTGATCTCGAAGCCGGCATTGGCAGCGCGGTCGCGCACCTCCGGGTCGTCGAGGACCGCGCCGAGATCCCGTCGCAGCTGCTCGACGATCGCTGCCGGCGTTTGCGCCACCGCCATCAGCGCCGCCCAGGGATGCATTTCGACGGCGGGCCCGCCGGCCTCTACCAGCGTCGGGATGTCGGCGTGGTCGGCGAGGCGGCGCCGAGCCGCGACCGCGAGCGGCCGGAGGCGGCCGCTCGCCGCCAGGCCGGCGACGGCGTTGACGCCAATGGTCGTGAAGTCGACGTCGCCGCTGGCCACCGCGCCCAGCATCGTGCCACCGTCCTTGAACGGGACGTGAAGCATGCGGATGTCGGCGGCGCGGGCGAAGGTCTCGATCGCCAGATGGATGGCGTGGCCGTTGCCCAGCGTCGCATAGCTGACCCGGCCGGGTGCCGCCCGCGCGGCGGCGAGGAGCGAGGTGATGCTGCCGATGCGGCTCGTGCCGCCGACCCAGAACAGGAATGTGGCGCGAAAGAGCATCGTCAGCGCGCTCAGGTCCTGCACCGGGTCGTACGGCAAGGTCGCGTGCAGCAACGGATTGACCGCGAGCGTCGCCGTGTCGGCGAGAAAGAGCGTGTGCCCGTCGGCGGGTGTCCGGCGCAGTTCCGAGAACGCAACGATGCCGGAAGCGCCCGGCTTGTTGTCGATGATCACCGCCTGACCCCAGACGCGCGCCAGGCGCTCGGCAACGCTGCGCGCGACCACGTCGGGGCCGACGCCAACCGAATACGGCACGACGATGCGCACCGGGCGCGTCGGAAAGGCCGCCGCGCGCGCGCCCGCCGCCCACAGGCCGGGCAGGGCGCCGAACGCCGTGAAGATCAACGACCGGCGGCGCGCATCGACGCGGGTCGCGACGGCGGTTGTCGTTGCGATGGGTATTGCCTGCATGGTGAAGGGCGCAGCCGCGGCCGCAGGCCGATTCTGCGACTCCGGCCACGGCGGCGATTGCGACAGGTCAAGAACCCCAGGCGAAGGGCCTCGCCTCTTCGTCTCGGACGCGGGTTTTCCATAGCGTCGGAACCGGCCGCCCTTTGACATGGCGCAAGTGCGCACCCGACACCCTCGGCACAGTCCCTTCCGTTCGATGACATGGCTCCGCGCAGCTCCTCGGCGCCGAGCTCACCGAGGGTGGCTTCGCATGAAGGTGGCGTTGTTCGTGCCGTGCTACGTCGATGCCTTCTTCCCCGAAGTCGGCATCGCGACGCTCGAGTTGCTCGAGCGCTTCGGCTGCACCGTCGACTATCCGCTCGACCAGACCTGCTGCGGCCAGCCGATGGCCAACAGCGGCTGCCAGAGGGACGCCCACGACACCGAGGCGCTGTTCGCGAAGAACTTCGCCGGCTACGACCACATCGTCACGCCGTCGGGAAGCTGCGCCCATCACGTCCGTGACCAGATGACGGCGATCGAGCAGACGCCGGCCGTGCAGGCGGTGCGGCGCAACACGCGCGAGCTGGTCGAGTTCCTGCACGACGTGCTCGGGGTGCGCGAGTTTCCGTGGGCCGAGTTTCCGCACAAGGTCGGCCTGCACATCGGCTGCGCGACGCTGCGCGGCCTGCGCGAGGCGTCGACGAGCGAGATCGTCGAGGCGAAGTTCAGCAAGCCGGCCCGGCTGCTGGGCGCCGTCAAGGGTATCGAGTTCGTTCACCCGGAGCGGCCCGACGAATGCTGCGGCTTCGGCGGCACGTTCTCGGTGTTCGAGGAGCCGGTGTCGGCCAAGATGGGCCAGGACAAGGTCGCCGATCACAGCCAGGCGGGCGCGGAGTACATCGTCTCGCCCGACATGTCGTGCGTCATGCACCAGAAGGGCTGCGCCCAGCGCGCCGGGCTGCCGTTGAAATTCATCCACATCGCCCAGGTGCTTAACGGAGCGCGCGCATGAGCGTCCCCGCACGGCCGCTCCGAAGGGGACGCTCCGTCCCTCCTGGCGGGACCGGCCGCAGGCCGAGGGTGCACCAATGAGCGCCCGTGTCGACCACGCCGAGGCGTCGTCGAAGTTCATCGAGGCCAAGGACCACGCCGACTTCCACGACAAGCGCCTGTGGGACCTGCGCAGGAAGCGCGACTCCGTCAGCGAGGCGATCCCCGAATGGGAGCAGCTTCGCTCGCTCGCCTCGGCGATCAAGGAGCACACCCTCACCCACCTCGGCGACTACCTCGAGGAGTTCGAGAAGAACGCGACCGCCAACGGCATGGTCGTGCACTGGGCCCGCGATGCCGCCGAGCACAACCAGATCGTCTTCGACATCCTCGAGTCGCACCAGGCGACGATCCTGGTCAAGAGCAAGTCGATGCTGACCGACGAATGCGAGATGCGTCCGTTCCTCGAGAACCGCGGCATCGAGATCGTCGAGACCGACCTCGGCGAGCGCATCCAGCAGCTCGACGACGAGCCGCCGAGCCACATCGTCGTCCC
>JBDTUG010000305.1:0-5036 GCA_040007855.1 Caldimonas sp. | reverse complement strand
CTCGCCGAGGCCGGCCACTACCCGGCGATCGACATCGAGCGCTCGGTGTCGCGGGTGATGACCAACGTCGCTGCGGCCAATCACGTCGAGTCGGCGCGGCGCTTCCGCCAGCTGCACGCCCGCCACCAGAAAGCGCGCGACCTGATCCAGCTCGGCGCCTACGTGCCCGGCCATGACGCCGACCTCGACCTCGCGGTGCGCCTCCATGCGCCGATGGATCGCCTGCTGCAGCAGAACATGCACGAGCCGGCCCGCCTCGACGACAGCCTGGCGATGCTGCACGCCGTGCTGGCCGTCTGACACCCCTTCTTCCTTCCTGCCGAGACCGAGACATGAACGACGACCTGAACTCCCTTCGCCTCCTGCTCGCCCGGGCCGAGGCGCAACGCGACGAAGCGATCGCCGAGCAGGTCACGCTCGAGGCCGGTCGCCGCGCCGCGGTGGCCCAGGCCGAGCAGCTGGTCGCCTACCGGCGCGAATACGAGCAGCGCTGGAGCGCCGAGTTCTGCCGCGAGGGCAAGATCGAGCTGGTCCGCTGCTACCAGGGCTTCATGCAGCGCCTGACCCAGGCCGTCGAGCAGCAGGAGCGGATCGCGGCGCACGCGGCCACCCGGGCCGAGCAAGCCACCGCGGTCATGCGTGGCCACGAGGTGCGCGCCGCCGCGCTCGCCAAGCTGGTCGAGCGACGCCTGCTCGAAGGGCGCCGCCTGGCGGCCGGCCTCGAGCAGAAGCAGAGCGACGAACATGCGTCACGCGCGGCCTGGGTCCGCTACGCGGCGACCCAGTCGCACGGCACCCCTTGAGCGCCACGCCCGTGGTCGGCGCCGCGACCCGCACGCCGCCGTTGCTCGGCGCCACGGCGGCGCCGGCCATGGCCCTGCCCGAGCGCGCTCCGCAGGCGGGCGCTGCGGCGCATCCCTTTGCCGAGCTGCTGCGCCAGAACCGGCTCGCCGAGGCACCGAAAAGCAGCGAACCGTCATCGACGCCGGACCCCGTCCGGCAGATGCCGAACGCCGCGCACGCGCAGGCGCAGGACGGTGCCAGCTCCGGAGCCCGGGCCGCGGCAAACGCTTCAGCGCAGCGCGATGCGAACCAGGCGCGGGCGCGCAGCGCCGGCGCTTCCCGCCCGACCGCGCGATCGACCGTGCCCCCGGTGCGGCCCGCCGGCCCGGCCGAAGAGGCGTCGGGAGCGCAGGACGAACAAGGCGCCGAGGGGACGCCGGCCAGCGCCGACTCCGCCGTGCCGGCCGGTGCGCCGGCCGGGGCGCGCCCCGAGCCCGCACCACGGGCCGCCGCGGACGGCGGCGCATCGACCGGGGCCACCGGGCCACAAGCCGATTCCCCAGCCCGCCCGGCGACGCCGGCCGCAGCCGGCGAGGCTGCCGACGGCGGCGACGCCACGACGGCGACGGCGACGGCCGCACCCGGCAGCATGACCGCCGGCGCGCGCGAGCCGCGCGGCGGCTTGCCGGGTGCAGTGGCCGAGGCGGCGGCGAAGCGCGGCGTCGCCGCCGCTGCCACGGCCTGGGCGGCGATCCGGGAAGCCGACGCCGCCGGCACCGCCGGCGCGACGTTTGCGGAGACGCTCGCCGAGTCGAAGGCGCAGTCGCCGGCGCCGCCATCCTCTCTGCTCGAACCGGGCAGCCCACTCGCCGCGGCCGGTGCGGCGCCGCTTGCCGAGCCTGCCCGACCGGCGACGCCCGGCGCGCAAGGCGCGGTCGCGAGCGCGAACCTGCCGGTGCCCGTCGACTCCCCCGAGTTCGCGGCCGCATTCGGCCTGCAGGTGAGCAGTCTCGCGCGCGATGGCGTGCAGCACGCCGAGCTGCACCTCAACCCGGCCGAGATGGGCCCGGTGTCGATCCACATCACGCTCGAAGGCAGCCAGGCCCGGGTCGACTTCGGCGCCGACCTGGCGGCCACCCGGCAGGCGATCGAGACCGGCCTGCCCGAGCTCGCTTCTGCCCTGCGCGACGCCGGCTTCACGCTGGCCGGTGGCGGCGTCGCCGAACACTCGCGACCCGGCGGCGGCCGGGGCGACGACGCCGATCCGGATCGGCCGACGGCCCGGCGCAGCGGCGCCAGCACCCTCGCCCGGCTCGACGCGGCGGCGCAGCGCGCGACCGCGCGTACCGCGGTGGGCGGCATCGACCTCTACGCGTAGCGGCTTTTCCGGCCTGGCGCCGGGGCAGCGCAGCGAGCCGGTCTGCGCGGCAAAAGCAGGCCTTATCGCCGCTTCTCCAAACCCGCCGCTTTCGATAATTTCCTGCAGGAAGCCGCTGCGCCGCCGACCTCGGCCGCGAGCAGTGCTTGCCGAGGAGAACCATCGATGTCCGCCGTGATTGCCGAGCCTGCCCGGGGCGCCGCTGCCGCCGCCAGGCCCGGCCGGAGAAAGCTGATCCTCATCGTCGCGATCGCCCTCGCCGTCCTGCTGGCGGCCGGCGGCGGCGCGGTCTGGCTGCTGAAGAAGCGGGCCGCCCAGGCGGCCGCCGAAGCGCTCGGCGACGACCCGGCGCAGGCCGAGGCCGCGCATGCCACGGGCAAGCCGGACGCGCGTAGCCCGCCGGTCTATCTGCCGCTCGATGCCTTCGTCGTCAACCTGGCCGACAAGGAGTCCGACCGCTACGCGCAGATCGGCATCACGCTCGAGCTGGAAAGCTCGGTGTTCGCCGACCAGATGAAGGGCTACATGCCGGCGGTCCGCAACTCGATCCTGCTGATCCTGGCCCACAAGACCGCGCGCGAGCTGCTCGGCCGGGCCGGCAAGGAAGAGCTGGCCGACGAAATCATGCGCGAGGCGGTGCGGCCGATGGGCATCGAGATCGCCGCCCCCGAACCGGTGACGCCGGCGCCGCTAGCCGGCGCCAGCGGGGTCGAGAAGACGGCGCAGGACGAAGCGCCCGCCAGGCCGCGCAAGAAGAAGCCCGGCGAGACGACCCGCAACCCGATCCAGCACGTCCACTTCTCGAGCTTCATCATCCAATGAGGCCGGTGCGCTCACTCCGGTCGTCGCCATTGCGCAGGGCTTGCCCATGAACGAGCAGATCCTGACCCAGGACGAAGTCGACGCGCTGCTCCAGGGCATCTCGGGCGAAGGCGATTCGCTCGAGCCCGAGACGCCGCTCGCCGGCGGGGTTCGCAGCTTCGACCTTGCCAACCAGGACCGGATGGTCCGCGAGCGCATGCCGACGCTCGAGATCGTCGGCGAGCGCTTCGCAAAGAACATCCGCGCCGGGCTGTTCGCCTTCATCAGGAAGAGCCCCGAGGTCTCGATCGGCACGGTGCGGGTGCACAAGTACAGCGCCTTCCTGCGCGAGATCGCGGTGCCGACCAACTTCAACATCGTCAGCGTCAAGCCGCTGCGCGGGCTCGGCCTGATCGTCTGCGATCCGGCCCTGGTGTTCGCGGTGATCGACGCGCTGTTCGGCGGCGCCGGCAAGTACCCGACGCGGATCGAGGGGCGCGACTTCTCGGCCACCGAGCAGCGCATCATCCGCCGCCTGGTCGACGTGGTGATGGGCGAGTGGGCCAAGGCCTGGGCCGGCATCTACCCGATCGAGCTGGCCTACCTGCGCTCGGAGATGCAGCCGCAGTTCGCCAACGTCGCCACGCCGAACGAGGTGGTCGTCTCGAGCTCGTTCACGCTCGAGATCGGCGAGACCAGCGGCACGATCCACTTCTGCATTCCCTACGCGACCTTCGAGCCGATCCGCGAGGTCCTCTACTCGACCATGCAGGGCGACGCCAACGCCCCCGACCGGCGCTGGATCGACCTGATGACGCAGCAGATCCAGTCGGCCGAAGTCGAGCTGGTCGCCGAGCTGGCGCATGCGCCGGCCACGGTCGAGCAGCTGCTGGCGCTGAAGTCGGGCGACTTCATCGAGCTGGACCTGAAGCAGGCGATCCAGGCCAAGGTCGCCGGCGTGCCGGTGCTCGACTGCCACTACGGAACCTCGAACGGCAAGTACGCCCTGAAAGTCGATCAACTGCTGGCCGGATCGCATGAAGGCTGGCTCGGAGAACACAATGTCCATTGAAAACACGCAGGGCGCCGTGCCCGCCGACAGCGCCGCCGCCGACTGGGCCGCCGTGGCCGAGGGGCGCGGCGAGACCGCGTCGGAGCTGCACTCCGCGGCCGATCAGGTCTCGCCGGCGTCGTTCGCGAGCTTCACGCCGACTACCGGCTCGACCGCCGGCAACGACATCAACATGATCCTCGACATCCCGGTCCAGCTGACCGTCGAGCTGGGCCGCACGCGGATCCCGATCAAGAACATCCTGCAGCTCGCGCAGGGCTCGGTGGTCGAGCTCGAGGCGATGGCCGGCGAGCCGATGGACGTGCTCGTCAACGGCTACCTGATCGCCCAGGGCGAGGTCGTCGTCGTCAACGAGAAGTTCGGCATCCGCCTGACCGACATCGTCACGCCGAGCGAGCGCATGCGTCGTCTGAGCCGCTGATGGCGAACGGTCTGAGCTCGCTGCTCTGGTTCATCGCGATCATCGCGCTGATCCCGGCCACGCTCTGGTTCCTGAAGCGCACACCGCTCGGCGGCGGCGCCGGCGCGGGGGTGATGAAGAGCATCGCCTCGCTGCCGCTCTCGAGTTCCCAGCGGATCGTCACGGTCGAGGTGGGCTCGGGCGACGAGCGCCGCTGGCTGGTGCTCGGCGTCACGCCCTCGTCGATCACGACCCTCCATTCGATGGCGGCGCAGGCCGTCGATGCGGCGCCCGGCACCGGCGCGCCCATTCACCCCGCGTTCGCGCAGATCCTCGGCCGCTTGCGCGCCACCGGCACGAAAGACCGCGATGCCGTTTGAGCAGATCGCCCTGGCCGCGCAACGGCGCGAGACGGCCGAGCTCGAAGCCCACTTCCGGCGGCCGGGCCGTTCCCGGATCGCCTGGCTCGCCTTCGTCGTGCTCGCGGCGGTGGCCCTGGTGGTGGTCTCCCTGCCGGCTTCGGCGCAGAGCGGCGAGGCGACGCTGCCGCTGCTGATCGGCCAGAGCGCCGGCAGCACCAGCTACTCGGTGCCGGTGCAGAC
>JBDTUG010000304.1:0-5053 GCA_040007855.1 Caldimonas sp. | reverse complement strand
ACGCCGCCGACGATGATGAGCGGCATGAGCAAGGCCACCAGGGCGAGCCGGAAGCTGGCAATGAAGTCCTGCCGCCGGGCCGACCACGTGCCGGCAGGTTCCGGTGGTACCTCCCGCACCGGCATCTTTCGCAGCAGGAATCGGTTGAGCGCGAGCAGCGCCAGGCCGACCGCGACGCCGGGCGTGGCACCCGCCAGGAACAGGGCACCGATGGAGGTTCCCGATGACACACCGTAGACCAGCATCGGAATGCTGGGCGGAATCAAGGGGCCGCACAGCGAACCGGCTACGGTGACGGCGGTAGCGAATTCGCGGCTGTAGCCCTGCTTCTCCATCGCCGGAATGAGGATCGGGCCGATCGCCGCGACGTCTGCCGTGGCGGCTCCGGTGATGCCGCCGAAGAACATGCTGGTCAGGACATTTACCTGGGCCAGCCCGCCGCGCCAGCGGCCGACCAGGTGATCGGCGAACTGCACCAGCTTGCCCGTGAGCTTGGCCTCGTTCATCAACGCGCCGGACAGGATGAAGAACGGAATGCTCATCAGCACGAACTGATCAAGCCCCGCGAAGATCCGTTGCGGAATCGCCGACAGAGGCAGCGCGCCCACCGTCGTCAGGTAGATCGTCGCGGAAATCCCGATAACAAAGGCGATCGGAACACCGAGGAGCAGCAGGCCCACGAACCACAGGCCGAGCGAAGTCAAACCGAGGACACTCCAGATGAGGGGGGCGGGCCTCGCCAGACGGCTTCGAGGGCGACGACGGCAATCAGCGCGGCACCGAGCGCCAGGGAGAGCTGGACCCAGGCGATGTCGACCTGCAGGGCGGCGGTCACCTCGTGGCGGGCGAATGACCGCAGGGTCAGGGTCCAGCTCTGCCAGGAGAGGAGGGATGCGAATCCGAGGATCAGCAGGTGGACAGCGCGCACGGAAAGCGCCTGCAGCAGCCTCGGCAATCGGACCACGACATCGGTCACGGCCACGTGCGCGCCGTGGCGATAGGCGACGGCGGCCCCGATCATCGAGCTCCAGATCAGCGCGTAGCGCGCGACTTCCTCGGACCACATCAGGCTGTCGGAGAGGACATAGCGGAACACGACTTGCGCCGCCATCACCAGGAGCGCGACGGTCAGCGTGGCGGCCGCAACAAACGTTCCGATCTTCTCGATCAGCAGATCCAGCGCCCCACGCATGGCCGCGGTCCGTTGACCTGGCCGAAGACGCCTACTTGACCATCGCCTGAATCTCGGCGAGAAGGTCTTCGGCCTTCAGTTGGGCGGCGTACTTCTGCCACACCGGCTGGACCAGCGCGACGAAGGCCGGGACGTCGATCTTGCTGATCTTCACGCCGTCGGCCATCAGCTTCGCGCGGATGGTGGCCATCTTCTCGAGAAAGACCTTCCGCTCGAGCACGGCCGCCTCGAGCATCGCGTCGCGAATCAGCTTCTGCCGTTCGGGCGACAGGCCGGCGAAGAACTTCGCGCTCATGATCACCGGCCGCGGCTCGGACAGGAACGTGGCCTGCTCCCAGTCGGTCATGTATTTGACGATCTCGCCGACCTTCAGCACGTCGACCGACAGCACGTCGAGATGGGCGCCTTCGATGATTCCCTGCTTCATGCCCGTGTAGACCTCGAGATACGGCATCGGCGTCGGGCTGGCGCCGATCGCGCGCATCGCTTCCACCAGGACGGGCGCCTCGATGACGCGCAGCTTCACGCCAGCCAGGTCGGCTGGCGTCGTCACGGGCTTCTTCACGGTCTCGATGGCACTGTCGCCGGTGCTGAACCAGGCGAGCGTCTTCAGGCCGGCCTGCTGCTCGATCCGCTGCGCGAGCTTTTCGCCGACGGGGCCTTCCGCGATCGCGGTCATGTGCTTCTGCCCACGGATCAGAAAAGGCAGCTGGACGACGTTGTAGACCGGGGCCAGCGTCGCCATGGCGCCGGCGCCGACGCCGATCTGGATCGATCCCTCTAGCACCGCCTGGTTGATCTGGCGCTCATCGCCGAGCTGGCCGCCCGGGTAGAGCAGGACCTTGATGTCTCCCTTGGAGCGTGACTCGACCAGTTCCTTGAACTTCTTCGCGCCGTCCATGTAGGGGAAGCTCTCAGCCGTGATCATGGCGAACCGCAGCGTCAAGGGCTCGGCCCTGGCCGCCGCAGCACCGAATGCGGTCAGCGCGAGGGCCGCGATCGTCAGGAGGAGCTTGGAGCGAATCATCGTGGAAGCCTTTCAGGTTGAGCGAGACCATCCGGCCGCCCAGAGGGACAGTGTAGTAACAGCGCAAATGTTCCGGATAGAGCTATTTGCGCCTGGCAGCGTTGCCCAAATTCGAACGGACGCCCGGGCGACTGCAACCGCGGCTCTGCGTGCCAGCCTGCCAGCTGGACCGTTTCGTTCTGCGCAACGCTGAGCCACCAAATCGGTGCTTTTCATTTTCAACGCAGTTTCTAAACTGCCGCACCAGTCATCACCGATGAGGCGAGATGCATACCGTAGCGGTAGACATTGGCGGGACGTTCACCGACGTGGTCGTCATCGACGGAGCCGACGGCCGAACCTACAGCGGCAAGGCCCTTACCACGCCGGACGACCTGCAGCGCGGTGTCTTCGAGGGCCTGGCCGATGCGGCGCGCGAGGTCGGTGTCGACGTCGGCGCGCTGCTCCGCGCCACCGGACGCATGGTCCACGCAACCACCCAGTCGAGCAACGCCATCTTCGCCTTTGCCGGAGCGCGCACCGCGGTGCTGACCACCCGCGGATTCGGCGACACCCTGATGATCATGCGGGCGACCGGCCGGGTCGCCGGCCTGAGCGTGTTCGAGCGTCACCACTACCGCAACACACAGAAGCCCAGGCTGCTGGTGGACGAGCGCGACATCTTCGAGGTTGACGAGCGCATGGACTACCGGGGGCAGGTGGTGGTGCCTCTTGACGAGGCCGGCATCCGCGCGATCGCCGGGCAACTGCGCGAGCGCGGCTACCAGGCGGTGGCCATCGCGTTCATATTCTCGCACCAGAACGCGGCGCACGAGAAGCGAGTCCGCGAGATCCTGAGTGCCGAGCTGCCGGGCGTCTACCTGTCGCTTTCGGCCGAGGTCG
Source organism: Caldimonas sp. (assembly GCA_040007855.1). GTDB lineage: Bacteria > Pseudomonadota > Gammaproteobacteria > Burkholderiales > Burkholderiaceae_C > Schlegelella_A. The sequence goes on along the minus strand of JBDTUG010000304.1, from coordinate 1,952 downwards.
CACCGGTCATCGGCGAATACGAACGCAGCGCCACGGCGCTGTTCAACGCCTACGTCGGGCCGGTGATCGAGCAGTACCTCCAGCGCCTGGAGGGCGCGCTGACGGAGGCCGGCCTGAAGCAGAAGTTGCTGATCGTCCAGGCCAACGGGGGAGTCGCCACGGTGGCGCAGACCGTTCCCATCTTCACCATCGAGTCGGGTCCGGCCGCCGGGGTGGTCGGGGCGGCCCAGATCGCCCGCCTGCTGGGCTCGCCGAACATCATCGCGACCGACGTCGGCGGCACCACGTTCAAGGTCGCCATCGTCCAGAACGGCGAGTGGGGTTACAGCCGCGAGACCGTGCTCAACCAGTACCAGCTCCGGTTGCCGATGATCGACGTGGGCTCTATCGGCGCGGGCGGCGGCTCGATCGCCTGGGTCGACGGCTCGCGACTTCGGATCGGACCGCAGAGCGCCTCGGCCAACCCCGGACCCGCCTGCTATGGACTCGGGGGCACGGAGCCCACCGCCACCGACGCGGACGTCGTTCTGGGCTTCGTCGCGCCGGACCGCTTCCTTGGCGGCCGGATGCCTCTGTATCCGGACCGCGCTCGCGCAGCGATCGAGGACAGGATTGCGCGGCCGCTGTTCGGCGGCGACGTGCTGGCCGCGGCCGCCGGTATTCGGCAGGTGATCGACAGCCAGATGGCCGACCTGATCCGCAAGTCGACGATCGAGCGCGGCCACGACCCGGCTCACTTCGTGATGATGGCTTACGGCGGCGCCGGTCCGGTGCATGCGGCGTCCTACGGCGCCGAGGCCGGGGTCGCCGAGATCGTCGTGCCGTTCCACGCGACGGTTCATTCGGCCTATGGCGCCGCGCGTTCGGATGTACGTTTCAGCATGACCCACTCCGAGCCCCTCGTGCTGCCGGCGCCGGCCGAGCGACTCGAGCGCATCTACGCGACGATGGAGGCGACCGGCACGACGCAGCTCGACACGGCAGACGTGCCACCGCGGCAACGCCGGTTCCACCGCTGGGTCGAGGCCCGGTTCCGGCGCCAGGTGCACCACGTTCGAGTGCCGGTGCCCAGGGCGCTCGACGACAAGAAGGTTCAGGACGTAGCGCGCGCGTTCGAGCAGGAGTACGAGCGCTTGTTCGGGCGCGGCACGGGCCTCAGCGACGCCGGCGTCGAGCTCGTCAATTTCGGGATCGATGCGGTCGGCGTCGTCGATCAGCCGCCCGAGGCGGTGCATCCGCCCGGCGACCGGCCCGCTCCGATCGGCGAGCGACCGGTCTACTGCCCGCGGCACCGCGCCATGCTGCCCACCCCGATCTACGACGGGCCCGCGCTTCGACCTGGCAACACCGTTGCGGGACCGGCGGTCATCGAACATCCCGGAACCACGATCGTGGTGCTCGACGGCCAGACCGCGCGGATCGACCCCTACCGGCACACCCACATCCTGATGGCGCACAGCAAAGGAAGGACATCCCATGCATGAGCATGTCCAGAGCGACCTCGATCCCGCGGCATTCGAGGTGTTGAATCACCGGCTCCTCAGCATCGCCGAGGAGATGGGCATCCAGTACATGCGATGCTCCGGCTCGAACGTGCTGATCACCGGCAACGACGCTGCTTCAGCGATCATGCTGCCCGACGGCGGTCTGGTCGCCGTGGGCCCCTACATCGTCACCCAGGGCAACGTGCTGCCGCTGATCGTCGGCAGCACGCTGCGGCTCACAGGTGCGACGGTCGGCATCCGCGACGGCGACATCTTCATCTGCAACGACCCTTACCTCGGCGCGATCCACGCGCCGGATTTCGCGACCGTGGCGCCGGTATTTCATGACGACGAACTGGTCGCCTGGGTGGGCGCATCGGGCCACCAACTTGACACCGGGGGCACCGACCCCGGCGGCTTCTCGATCAAGGCCGTCGACATCCATCAGGAGGGCCTGCGCATGCCGCC
>JBDTUG010000303.1:0-5072 GCA_040007855.1 Caldimonas sp. | reverse complement strand
ACTACACGGTGGTCATCGTCACCCACAACATGCAGCAGGCGGCGCGCTGCTCGGATTACACCGCCTACATGTACCTCGGCGACCTGATCGAGTTCGGCCGGACGCAGGACGTCTTCATGCGGCCAACCAAGAAGGACACCGAGGACTACATCACCGGCCGGTTCGGTTGAGGAGCAATGACATGAACGATCGCCATCTTTCGACCCAGTTCGACGCCGAGCTCAGCGGCATCTCCACGCGCGTGCTCGAGATGGGAGGCATGGTCGAGTCGCAGGTCGCCCGCGCGGTTCACGCCCTCGTCACCTTCAACGGCGAGATCGCCTCCGAGGTGTTGGCCACCGAGGAGCGCGTCAACCAGACCGAGGTCGAGATCGATCTCGACCTGTCGACCATCATCGCGCGGCGCCAGCCGACCGCCCGCGACCTGCGTCTGCTGATCGCGATCTCGAAAACGATCGCCAACCTCGAGCGCGTCGGCGACGAGGCGGCGCGGATCGCCCGCACGGTGCAGCGCCTGCTCAACTCCGGCATATCGAGCCGCTTGCGCCTGCCGGTCAACGACCTCGCCTACGAGGCCGAGCTCGCGGTGTCGCAGCTGCGCAAGGCGCTCGACGCGTTCGCCCGGCTCGACGTCGACCGCGCCGTCGACGTCCTGAAGAAGGACGACCTGATCGACCAGGAGTTCGAGGGCCTGCTGCGCAAGCTGATCACCTTCATGATGGAGGACGCGCGCACGATCTCCTCGAGCATCGACCTGATCTTCGTCGCCAAGGCGATCGAGCGCGTCGGCGACCACGCCAAGAACCTGGCCGAGCAGATCATCTACATCGTCAAGGGCACCGACGTTCGGCACAATTCGGTCGGCTGGGTCGAGGACCTGGTCCGATAGGGGCGAACGGCATCGCAATGAGCAGCCACATTCTCGTCGTCGAAGACGAACCCGCGATCGCCGAGCTGATTTCGATCAACCTGCGCCATGCCGGCTTCGAGGTGACGATCGCCGGCGACGCCGAGCAGGCACAGGTCGCGGTCGACGGCGTCCTGCCGAGCCTGGTGGTGCTCGACTGGATGCTGCCGGGCCAGAGCGGTCACGCCCTGGCGCGCCACTGGCGCGGCCAGCCGCGCACCCGCGAGCTGCCGATCATCATGCTCACCGCGCGTGCCGAGGAAGGCGACAAGATCGCCGGGCTCGATGCCGGCGCCGACGACTACCTCACCAAGCCGTTCTCTGCCAACGAGCTGCTCGCCCGGATCCGCGCCGTGCTGCGCCGGCGCGCGCCCGAAGCGCTCGACGCCGCGGTCGAGGTCGGCATGCTGACGATCAACCCGGCGACCCGTCGCGTCACCAGCCAGGGTCGAGAGGTGAAGATCGGCGCCACCGAATTCCGCCTCCTCCACTTCCTCATGACGCATCCCGAGCGGGTGCACAGCCGCGCCCAGCTGCTCGACCGGGTCTGGGGCGACCATGTCTTCATCGAGGAACGAACCGTCGACGTCCACGTCAAGCGTCTGCGCGAGTCGCTCAGCGGCGTCGACTGCCAGCACATGATCGAGACGGTGCGCGGTTCCGGCTATCGCCTCGCCCGGCCGCACGTCGTGACCGCCTGATGGCGCACGCCCGGCCGGGGCGACGATGAGCGGACTGCTTCCTCGCCTGCTGGCCGGACTCCTGGCCGTCGGAGTCGGTGGCATGGTCGGCCTGCTCGCGGCGGGCGAGCGGGGCGCTCTGCTGGGCGCCTTGCTCTGCGGGCTGCTCGGGTTCGCGGCGATCGTCGTCTTCGATGCGCTGCGCGGCTGGCGGCTGATGCGCTGGCTGCGCGGCTCCCAGGCGAGCGAGGCGCCGCGCGACGCCGGCTTCTGGGGCGAGCTGGCCTACCGCATCGAGCGCAGCCTGCGCGGTCTCGAGCGCGCCGCCGAGGTCGAGCGCACCCGCCTGGCCCAGTTCGTGTCGGCCATGGAAGCGTCGCCGAACGGCGTCCTCCTGCTCGACGGGAACGACCAGATCGAGTGGTGCAACGCCCGCGCCGCCGATCATTTCGGCCTCGACCCGCAGCGCGACCGGCGCCAGCGGGTCACCAACCTGATCCGCTCGCCGGCCTTCGTCGACTACCTCCAGGCGGGCGACTTCGCCGAGCCGATCGCGCTGCGCGACCCGCGCGGCCAGGGAGCGCTGCAGGTGCTGATTCGGCCCTACGGTGCCGATTCCAAGCTCGTCCTCTCGCAGGACCTGACCGAGCGCGAGCGCTCCGAGACGATGCGACGCGATTTCGTCGCCAACGTCTCACACGAGATCAGGACGCCCCTCACGGTGCTGTCGGGGTTTCTCGAGACCATGCGCAATCTCCCGCTTAGCGAGGTCGAGCAGAAGCGAGTCATCACCCTGATGACGCAGCAGGCCGAGCGGATGGCGAATCTGGTCGGCGATCTGCTGACGCTGGCCCGGCTCGAGGGCAGTCCGCGACCGCTGGCCGACAAGTGGGTGCGCGTGGCGGCCCTGTTCGGCCAGGTCGAGGCCGAGGCGCGCGCGCTCTCCGCGGGCCGGCACACGATCGTCTTCGCCGCCGCCGGCGACGCGCAGGTCGCCGGCAGCGAGTCCGAGCTGCAGAGTGCGATCGGCAACCTGGTGGGCAACGCGATCCGCTACACCGCCGACGGCGGCCGCATCGAGATCGGCTGGAAGCACGCCGAGAACGGCAGCGGCGAGCTCCTCGTCAGCGACACCGGGCGCGGCATTGCGCGCGAGCACCTGTCGCGGCTCACCGAGCGCTTCTACCGGGTCGATGCCAGCCGCTCGCGCGAGTCGGGCGGTACCGGGCTGGGGCTGGCGATCGTCAAGCACGTCGCCCAGCGCCACGGCGGCGAGCTCGACGTCACGAGCGAGCCTGGCAAGGGATCGACCTTTCGCCTGATCCTGCCGGCGGCGCGGGTTCGCGACAGTGCCGGTGTCGGGGCAGGCGTCGCGGGGCCGGTAGCCGTCGACGTTCGCTGAGCGCGGTCCGAGAGGCCCGCGTGGCGGCGGCGAAGCGCCGGTGGTGCCGGTGCCGACCCGGTGCCCCTAGTTCGCGGTCGGCGCGCGCCGATAGATGTCGGTCGCGTCGTCGTCGTTGCGGTTGCGGCGCTCGCGGCCCACGAACTGCCAGGGCGCGGCGACCGCCTTTTGCCCGTGCGCCAGCAGCAGCACCGGACATGCGGTCACGCCGGCCGGCGTGACCGCATCGACTCGCCAGCGGCCGAAGTACTCGAGCGCGACAACTTGCGGCGGGGCCATTCCAGGCGCTGCAATGCAGGCGCCCGGCGGCACCTGGCGGGCGATCCGGAGCACCATCGAGCGGTCGCCGCGCGCGTTGTCGAGCGGCGGCAGCAGCAAGGTCATGACGAGCAGCCAGCACAGGCTGACCCCGCCCGCCGGCAGCACCAGACTCTTCCAGAACGGGTGCCGCGTGCGGCCGGTGCGCCACTTGACGAGCCAGGCCCAGGCAAGCGTGGCGAGCACCGCGAAGACCAGCGCGATCGCCGAGAAACGGTTGTCGTAGCCGGGCGATAGCTTGGCGATGTTGGCCCCCGGCTTGGCCGGAACCCCGGTCTGCATCGAGACGTAGAAGAGCCAGCCGGCGGCGGCGGCGATCGTGAAGAAGAACACCGAGAACCAGTCGATCGCCGCGGCCGCGCTGCGCTGCAGCGTCGGCAGGGCGAACGCCGCGAGCACGGCGAGCGGGGGCAAGGCGAGCATCAGGGCGCGGTCGGAACCGGACATCGCGATCCAGACCGCGAGCAGGCTGGCGGCGCAGCCCAGCGGCATCGCCAGGTGTTCGCTCAGCAGGCGCCGCCGCCATTGCCAGAGCGTCCAGAGCGCGAGCGGCCCGGAAGGCCAGGCGAACCAGGCGAACTGGCGCACGAGGCCAAGGGCCTGGGCCGGATCGCGGTAGCCTCCGAGCCGGTTGGCCCAGGCACCGAGCGCCATGGCGGCGCCGATCGACAGCACCGCGCCGAGGGCGATGAAAGCGGCGAGCCGAGGCGCGCCCGGTCGATGCGAGACGAAGGCCAGCGATGCGCCGACCCCGGCGAGCAGCAGGGCAATGCTCGGCGCGCCGCTGGCGGCGAGCGCCGGAAGGGCGAGCGTCACCGAGAGGCCGCCGGCCAGCGGCCGCTGCGGGCTCGCCGCGAGCCCGTAAAGGTAGAGCGACACCGCCGCGAGTTGGGCGAGCTCGGGCGTGGTTTCGTGGCCCAGCTGCAGCAGGCCGAGCGAAGCGATCGCCGCGAGCAGCGCCCCGTCGGCGATCGCCCGCGCGTAGTCGACCGGCGCCGCTTCGCCACCGAAGGCGAACGGCAGCGGCTGCGCCGATTCGCTGCGCGCCAGGTGATAGGCGGCGTACCACGTGAAGGCAAGGGCGAGCGCCAGCAACACGGCGAACGGCACTCGCGCCGCGAAGGCCGGATCGAGCCAGGGACTGGTCAGCTTGACGAAGGCCGCGCCGATCCAGTAGGGCAACAGCGCACCATCGGCCGGCAAGCCGCCCACCGTCGGCGCGAACCAGGAGGTCTTGCCCTGGGCGATGTTGACGATGTAGCCAAAGGCGGTGATGTCGGCGCTCTTCCACGGGTCGCGTCCGAACAGGCCGGGCAGCACGTAGGCGGCGCAGAAGAGGAGGAGGGCGAGGCGCGGCAGCGGCTCGGCTTCGCGCTGGCTGACGAGGGCCGGGTTCGGGGAATTCACTCGGGGCAGGGGCGGAGCACGCCGGATCATGCAACAGAAGGCGGCCGCTCCGGCGCGCGGCGAGCGGGCGCAAAAAAGGCAGCCGCAGCTGCCTTTTGCTCCGTCGCCCGGGACTACTTCTTCGGCGTCAGATGGGCGAACTTGTTGCGGAACTTTTCGACGCGACCGCCGAGCGAGTCGACGCTCTTCTGCGTGCCGGTGTAGAACGGGTGCGACTCGCTGGTCGTCTCGAGTTTGTAGAGCGGCAGCTCGCGGCCGTCGTCCATGGTCACCTTCTCGCGCGTCTGGGCGCACGAGCGGGTCACGAACTTGAAGCCGTTGGAGAGATCGACGAAGCAGACTTCGCGATACTCGGGAT
>JBDTUG010000302.1:0-5087 GCA_040007855.1 Caldimonas sp. | reverse complement strand
CTTCAAGTATCGCGGTCGCGGGGCGCGCCTCTCTCGGCAGCGCCCGCCGCCTCCCTGCCGATCGTCAGCGACAGTCGACTCGTCCGGTTGTCGGCGGCGATCGCGACCTTGAAGACGAAGGCGCCGGCGAACAGGTTCAGGTCGAAGATGCGCGGCGCCTTGACCCGCTCGGTCCAGACGAATTTCGTGCCGTCGGGCAAGAACGCGGCATGGGTGATCGCGGGGTCGTAGCCGTCGGGCAGCTCGTACAGCAGGCGGGCCCGCTTTCCGTCGCACGAGACCAGCCAGTAGTCGGTGTAGGCGCCGTAGCCGGCGTCGCGTCGACCGGGCTGCGCTCGTGCTCGGGCTTCTCGACGAGCATCGCGAGCCAGTCGCCGTTCGGATGCCGGGCCGCCGGAAAGTGGTGCCGGTCATCGCGCCAGGTCGGCAACGAGATGCGGCGCTCGTGGCTGCCGTCGGCATCGGCGATGAAGGTATGGAAGTGCCGCGAGGTCGCGGTGCGGCCATAGGCCAGGGTGCTGGTCGCGGCATGCCATCTGGCGCCGATCGCGGCCAGCGCGGCGATGCGCCGGCGCATGACGGCCGCCGCGCCGGCCTCAGTGGCCGCGCCGGTGTTCGAGCGCCGGCAGCTGCCCGCGCACCTCGGCGATCCGCTCGCGGCGCAGCTCGGCCACGATCACCCCCTCGCCCTCCGGCAACTCGGCGAGCTTCTCGCCCCACGGGTCGACGATCAGGCTGTGCCCGTAGGTGCGCCGGCCGTTCTCGTGCCGGCCGCCCTGGGCGGCGGCGATGACGTAACACTGGTTCTCGATCGCCCGCGCACGCAGCAGGATCTCCCAGTGGGCCGAGCCGGTCGGCCACGTGAACGACGAGGGCACGCAGAGCAGGTCGCAGGGCGGCTCCATCAGCGCCCGGTACAGCTCGGGAAAGCGCAGGTCGTAGCAGACGCTCAGGCCGACCCGCAGCGCGCCGGCGGCGAACGCGACCGACTCGCTGCCGGCCTTCAGGGTCCGCCCTTCGTCGTATTGCTCGCGGCCGTTGTCGTAGCGGAAGAGATGGATCTTGTCGTAGCGCGCGACCTGCTCGCCGGCGGGCGAAAAGACCAGGTTGGCGTTCATTACGCGACCGTCCTCGCCGCTCGCCAGCGGCAAGGTGCCGCCGACCAGCCAGACGCCGTGTCGCCGCGCCGCCTCGCCGAGCATGCGCTGGATCGGGCCGTCGCCCGGCGCCTCGGCGATCGCCAGCTTGTCGCGGTCGCTGCGTCCGAGCAGGCAGAAGTACTCGGGCAGCACCACCAGCCCGGCGCCCTCGGCGGCGGCGCGCTCGACGAGCGCCCGGGCGGCGTCGAGATTGCGCTCGACGTCGGGCGTGGACACCATCTGCACGGCGGCGATCTTCATGGCGGCGGCTCCTCGCTTCAGCGCGTCGTCGTCGGCACCGGCTCGGCCGCGACCGCGGGCGAGTCGGCCGGCGGTGCTTCGCCGAACACGCTGCGCTCGACCCGGTCGACCTTCGGATCGTCCCACGGGCCGGTGACGCGGAACTCGCGCGTGCCGGCCGCCGTGAGCGGCTTGCGCAGGAAGTACTGGGCGAGAAAGGTGCCGAGGCCGACCGCCGGATTGATGATCGCGTAGGCCAGCGACGCGGTGCCGGCATTGATCTCCGGCACCACGACGACGCGCAGGTCCTGGGTTTCGCGCTCGAGGTCGGCGTCGCCCTCCATCAGCACGACCGCGGCGGCGCCGCGCATGCGCAGGTTGTTGGTGGTCGCCACGCCGAGGCCGATCTTGACGTCGCCGGTGACGTTGTCGAAGACGAAGCCCTCCTCGAACAGGTCGCGGAAGTCGAGCAGCAGCCGGCGCGGCAGCGACTGCAGGCTGAGCACGCTGAGCAGGCGGGCTGCGCCCGGGCCGGCCTTCAGGAACTGGCCGGCGTCGATCGCCACCTTGAACTGGCCGGTCATCTTCGAGGTGTCGGGCGACAGCGGCGAGCCGGGCCACGACACGCTGCCGTCGAGCGATCCCTTGCCGCCGCGCACGACCTTGCCCATGCCGAGCCGTTCCAGAAGAGCGCCGCTGTCCTGCAGCGCCAGCGTGAAGTTCATCGCTGCGCGGCGGGGGGCGTCGGCGGGGCCGACGCCGGTGCCCCAGGTGCCGGTGGCGGCGAGGCGCGCTTCCGGCGTGGTCAGGTTGAACCTGGAGAGCTGCCACTCGCGCGGCGCGTCGCGGCCGGCCACCGCCCGGTTCGCGGCCTCGATCTCGAGCCGGCCGAGTCGCTTGCCGCGCAGCTCGAAGTCGTCGACGACGATGTCGAGCGCCGGCACGCTCGCCGGCTGCTCGTCGAGCAGGCTCTCGACCCGCTCGGCCTCGCCCTTGGGCAGGCTCAGCCGCGACAGGCGCGCGAACACGCGGCCGGCACCGGTCGGCGCCGCCCCGGCGGCCGCGCCGCGCCGCGCCGGGCGGTACTCGATGTAGCCGTCGAGCTCGTCGGAATCGACATTGGCGCGCCACTGGCCGCCCTCCTGCGACAGGCCGGCGGTGACGTTGCCGAGGCGGCGCGAGCCGGCGGCGAGCTCACCGACCCGCAGGACGACGCTGTCGGGCAGGTAGCCGGCACCGCCGCTGGCGTCGAAGGCGAGCGGCGCCGGCGTGCCGCCCGCCGGCTCGGCAAGGAGGCGGCCGGCGACCGCCTCCCAGGGACCGACATCGAGGCGCTTCAGGGTGATCGCCGCGACGACGCCCGACGCGGGCAGGGCCAGCGGCTCCGCCGTCTCGCCGGCCCGACCGCCCGGGCCGGTCGTCGGCTCGCTGAGGCGGATCGCGCCGCGCACCAGCCGCGAAGTGTCGCGCGTCGACTCCCTCACAAAGCGCGCCTGCAGCGCACTGCCGAGCTCGACCTGCAGGCTTTCGCGCAGCGCGCCGCTGGCCGGCGCCGGCTCCTCGGGTGCGGTCTGGATGCGCAGCGCAAGCGGCGTCGCCGCCGCCTTGCCAAGCGGATGCGGCAAGTCGATCGCCAACCCGACCAGGTTGCTCGTGACGCCGATCTGCGGCGCCCCGCCGGCGAACGCGAGCGTCGCGCGGTAGCCCGCCTGGCCGCTCAGCGACGTGCCCAGGCGGCCCAGCGCACCCAGCTCGGTGGCGCCGCGCAGCGCCTCGGCGGTCATCGTTCCCTGGCCGCTGAAGCGTTGCCCCTCGCCCTGCGAGCCGCCTTCGAAGGCGAGCTCGCCGCCGAGCACGCGCGCCGTCGCCCCGACCACCGAGAAGCCGTTCTGCGTGAAGTCGACGCGGCCCCTGGCGGCGCCGAGCAGCGGCGTGTCGGGCGTCATGCGCAGGTCGTTGCCGGCCAGCACGACGCTGCCCTTGACCCGTGTCTGGACAGCGTCGTCGAGCGGGATGGCGAGCGCCAGCCTGAGCTCGGCGACGCCGGTCGCGCTGGTGCCGGCGAGCGAGTTTCCGATCCAGCGGCCGACCGGCGTGGCGTTGACGTAGCGCAGCATGTCGGCGAGCGGGCCGCGCGTGCTGCCGTCGATGTCGAGCCGGGCATGGTCGCCCAACTGCGGGATGGCGCCGTGGATCTTCGTCCACTCGACGCCGCCCAGGCGCGCCCGGGCGTCGCGGATCTCGAGCGCGGTGCGGTCGACGACGAGCTCGCCCGCGGCCGCGGTGAGCGGCGGCCAGACGCTGGCACCGGCGTCGGCCGCGCCCGGCTTCGCCCGGTCGCCCGGCACGTAGGCGAACACCAGGTCCTCGAACCGGGCGGCGATCCGGAACTCGCCGTCGCGGCCGGCCTTGCCGCTGTGAAAGGGAAAGTCCCAGAGATCGCCGCGGACCCGGAACGACGCGCTGGAAATCGTGCCGCCCTGGACGGCCCGGCCGACGTAGCTGCGCACCGAGTCGGGCAGGCCGAGCGGCAGATAGCGCGCGGTCCGCCCGGCCTGGGCGTTGCCGATCGTGCCGTCGAGCTCGAGCTCGCCCGGGAAGCGGCCGCCGCGCGCCATGCCGCTGCCGCTGCCGGTGCGCCAGGTCGCGCTCAGCTCGCCTTGCGCGTCGGCGTTGGCAAAGCGCGCGTCGTGGACGCGCACCGTGATCTTCGGCAAGGCGCCCGGGCGCGGCTCGATCGTCCAGTCGAGCCGGGCATCGAAGCGCTCGAAGGGCAGCGAGGGCTCGGCGAACACGCCGGGCAGCTCGAGCACGCCGTTCGGCACGCCAATCCGCGCCTCGCCGCCGGCCTCGTGGGCGTCGAGCTGGATCGTCGCGTTGCGCAGGCCGGGTCGGCCGATCGCGTCGGCGCGCGCCGCGGCATGCGGTGCCAACGACAGTCCGGCGAGCAGGCCCTTGACGCGGTAGTGGACTGGCGCGTCGAGCGGCCCGTCCCAGCGCGCGGCCAGGCCGGTGATCACGCCTTGCGGATGCACGTCGGCGAGCAGCTCGCGCAAGGCCGCCCCGAGCGGCACGCGGCCGGCGATCCCGGCCATCACGCCGATGTCGAGGCGCTCGGCGGCGAACTCGCCGCTCACCACGTCCTGGCCGGCCGGCTGGCGCCAGGCGACGCTGAGGTTGCCCTTCGGCCAGCGGATCCCGTCGCCGGTGACGAAGCCGAAGCCGCGCACGTCGACGGCGACGCGCTCGCCGTTCTTCTGCGCGGCGAAGCGCCCTTCGACCTGCTCGAACTCGAGCGGCTCGACGCTCTTGTCGAGGCGCAGCCTGACGGAGCGCAGAGAAACGTCGACCGTGGCGCCTTCCGGTTGCCCGTCGCGGACCTCGAACCAGCCGCGCAAGGCGCCGTCGCCTTCGCTCAGCTCGAACGGCAGCGTCAGGTAGCGGCGCAGCTCGCGCACGTCGGCCCGCGGCAGCTCGGCGAACATCTCGCCGCTCCAGCGCCGCCAGTCGCCCGCCCGGGCGAACAGCGGCTGGGCGAAGCGGCCGCGCACGCTGAAGCGCTCGCCCCAGACCGCCGGCGGGGTCGCGTCGATGCGCACGTCGTGCTCGCGCAGGCCGTTGCGCACCACCACGTCGACGCTGGCGAGGACCAGCGGCGGCGCCTGGCGCTGCTCGTCGATCCAGCGCACGGTGCCGCCGCGGATCACG
>JBDTUG010000301.1:0-5092 GCA_040007855.1 Caldimonas sp. | reverse complement strand
GCCACTTGAGGTGCGGGTCGATCACCGTCAGCGGCTCGTCGAACAGCACCGCCGAAACGTCTTCACGGACCAGGCCGCGGCCGAGCGAGATCTTCTGCTTGGCGTCGGCGGCCAGGCCGGCGGCGCGCTGGTGCAGCTGGCCGCTCAGCTCCAGCATCTCCGCGACCTGGCCGACGCGGCGCGCGATCCGATCGGGGGCCACGCCGCGGTTGCGCAAGGGGAAGGCCAGGTTCTCGGCGACCGTCATCGTGTCGTAGATGACCGGAAACTGGAACACCTGGGCGATGTTGCGTTGCTGCGGCGTGCGCGAAGTGACATCGACGCCATCGAAGCGGACGCTGCCCTGCGAGGGCTTGACCAGTCCGGAGACAATGTTGAGCAGCGTCGTCTTGCCGCAGCCCGAGGGGCCGAGCAAGGCGTAGGCGCCGCCGTCGGCGAAGCTCATCTTGAGCGGCAGCAGCGCGTAGTCCTCGTCGCTGCGCGGATCCGCCTTGTAGGCATGGGCCAGGTCGAGCTCGATCTGCGCCATGGCTATTGCGTGCCCGCACGGTCGCCCGAAGGGCACGGAGCCCCCTCGGGGGGCAGCGAACGAAGCGAACGCGGGGGCATCATCGTTCCGGGGCGCGCAGCAGCGCGCCCGCAGCATCGAACACGTAGGCCTGGCGCGGGTCGAGCTGCAGCGTCACCGGCTCGCCGAGGGTGAACTCGTGCACGCCGGTGAGCTGCGCCACGAGCTCGCCGATCGCTGTTTCGACGTGCAGGAAGGTGTCGGAGCCGGAGATCTCGGCGAGCTCGACCTTCCCCGGCAACGCCAGATCGCCGCCCTGCGACTCGACGCGCAGCGCGCCGGCGCGAATGCCGACCGTGAGCGTGGCCGAGTCGGCGCCCGGCAGCGCGAGCGCGAACGCGACGCCGCCGGCAAGCGTCACGCCCGAAGCGCCGGCCTGGGCGGCGATCAGGTTCATCGGCGGATCGCTGAACGCCCGCGCGACCCGGATCGAGGTCGGATGGTGGAACACCTCGGCCGTCGGCCCGTACTGCAGCAGCTCGCCGGCGTCGAGTACTGCGGTGTAGCCGCCGAGCAGCAGCGCCTCGGTCGGCTCGGTGGTCGCGTACACCACGGTCGAGCTGCCGGTCGCGAACAGCTGGGAGAGCTCCTCGCGCAGCTCCTCGCGCAGCTTGTAGTCGAGGTTGACCAGCGGCTCGTCGAGCAACATCAGCGGCGCGTTCTTGGCGAGCGCGCGCGCCAGCGCGACGCGCTGCTGCTGCCCGCCGGAGAGCTCGGCGGGCAGCCGTTCGAGGAAAGGCTCGATGTGCAGCTTTGTCGCCAGCTCGCGCACCCGCGCCTCGACGTTCTTCTCGCGCCGCAGGCGCAGCGGCGAGCCGATGTTGTCGGCGACCGTCATCGACGGGTAGTTGATGAACTGCTGGTAGACCATGGCGACGTTGCGTTCGCGCACCGGGCGGCCGGTCACGTCCTCGCCATCTGCGAGGACCTTGCCTTTCGAGGGGGCGTCGAGGCCGGCCATCACCCGCATCAGCGTCGTCTTGCCCGCCTGCGTCGCGCCGAGCAGCACCGTCACCGCCCGCGGCACCAGCGTCAGGTCGAGCGGATAGAGGCAGGCTTCGGCGCCGACCCGCTGTTCGATGCGCTCGAGCTTCAGTTCCACGCCGGCTCCGTCGCCTTCGCCGCGCTGTCGGCGGCGCCGCTCGGCCAGTGCCCGGCGCACCAGTGGGAGACTGCGGCACGCTGCGCCGGGTCCAGGTGCAGGCCGAGCTTGCTGCGCCGCCAGAGCACGTCGTCGGCGCTCAGTGCCCACTCGTGATCGTGCAGATAGCGCAGCTCGCCTTCATGCAGGCCGGGCGCGACCTCGGGGCCGAGGCCGCCGCCCTCGAACAGCATCTCGATGCGGGCGCCGTAGGCGCGCGCCAGCCGATGCAGCAGCGGCCGCGGGAGCTCGGGATGGCGCAACGAGAGCGCCTGCACGAAGCGCACGAAGTCGGTGTCGGGCCGCTGCGCGCGGCCGATCCAGGCCTTCAGGTCGCCGCCGGGCAGCGGCGCCCCGCGAGTCCAGGCTTCGCGCTCGATGCCGAGCGGTCCGCCGAGCTCGTCGCCGGCTTCCTCGGCGAGCTTGCGGAAGGTCGTGATCTTGCCGCCCCAGACCGTGAGCAGCGGCGCCTCGCTGATGTCGAGGTCGAGCTGGTAGTCGCGCGTCACCGCCGAGGGATCGCCGGAGTCGTCGTCGAGCAGGGGCCGCACCCCCGAGTAGGTCCAGGCCACCTGGGCAGGCGTGACCGGTCGCTCGAAGTACCGGCTCGCCTGCTCGCACAGGTAAGCGATCTCGGCGCCGTCGATCCGCGCCTCGCCGACCGGCCCGTGATGCTCGACGTCGGTGGTGCCGACCAGGGTGAAGTCGTCCTCGTAGGGAATCGCGAAGATGATCCGCTTGTCCGGGTTCTGGAAGAGGTAGGCGTGGTCGTGTTCGAACAGCTTCGGCACGACGATGTGGCTGCCCTTGACCAGGCGCAGCGGCTTGGGCGCGGCCTGGTGGGCCGGTCCGCCGAGGAACTGCGCCGCCCACGGTCCGGCCGCGTTGACCAGGGCCCGGGCGCGCAGTTCGCGCTGCCGGCCGTCGGCGCCTGCGAGGCGGATCCGCCAGTGGTCGGGGCTGCGCCGGGCATCGACGCAGCGGGTCCGGGTGAGGATGGTCGCGCCCCGGTCGGCGGCGTCGATCGCGTTGAGGACGACGAGGCGGGCGTCGTCGACCCAGCCGTCGGAGTAGACGAAGCCCTTCCTGAACTCTGCCTTGAGCGGCCGGCCGGCGGGATGGGTGCGCAGGTCGACGGTGCGCGACGCCGGCAGCACCTCGCGTCGCGCCAGGTGGTCGTAGAGAAACAGGCCGATGCGGATCATCCACACCGGCCGCATCGAGGGGTCGTGCGGCATCACGAAGCGCAGCGGCCACATGATGTGCGGTGCGCTCTTGAGCAGCACCTCGCGCTCGGCGAGTGCCTTTCGCACCAGCGAGAACTCGTAGTACTCGAGGTAGCGCAGGCCGCCGTGGATCAGCTTGGTCGACGACGACGAGGTGTGCGCCGCCAGGTCGTCCTTCTCGCACAGCACGACCTTGCAGCCGCGGCCGGCCAGGTCGCGGGCGATGCCGGCGCCGTTGATGCCGCCGCCGACGATGCAGACGTCGCAGTCGGACAGCGCGTCAGGCGCGCCGCCGTTGCTCCCCGGGCCTCCGTTCATGCGTTCGTTTTCTTTCGTTTCTGCTCTTGTCCTTTCGTTTTTAGCCTTCTGCGGGCCAAAGTGCAAGCGAGGATTTCCTCGATGACGAATGTCGCCGAGGCGACTAGGCTGCCGCTCACCCGCTGCCGGACCTGCTTCGCGATGACCCCCAATCCCCGTCAGGCCCTGCTCCTCGACGAGGTGCGCGAGCGCGGCTCGGCCACGGTCGAGGCGCTCGCCGAGCAGTTCGCGGTAACGCTGCAGACGGTGCGGCGCGACGTCAAGCTGCTATCGGACGCGGGCCTGCTGGCGCGTTTCCACGGCGGCGTGCGGCTGCCGAGCTCGACCACCGAGAACATCGCCTATCGCCAGCGCCAGCACCTCAACCGCAAGGCCAAGCGGCGGATCGCCCGGGCGGTGGCGGCGGCGGTGCCGGCGGGCTGCTCGCTGATCATCAACATCGGCACCACCACCGAGGCGATCGCCCACGAGCTGCTGCACCACCGGGGCCTGCGCGTGATCACCAACAACCTGAATGTCGCCGCCATCCTTTCCGACAACCCCGACTGCGAGGTCATCGTCGCCGGCGGCATCGTCCGCTCGCGCGACCGCGGGATCGTCGGCGAGGCGACGATCGACTTCATCCGTCAGTTCAAGGTCGACATCGGCCTGATCGGCATCTCGGGAATAGAGGGCGACGGCAGCCTGCGCGACTTCGACTACCGCGAGGTGAAGGTGGCGCGCGCCATCATCGAGCACTCGCGCGAGGTCTGGCTCGCCGCCGACCACAGCAAGTTCGGCCGGCCGGCGATGGTCGAGCTGGCACGCCTCGACGAGGTCGATATTCTGTTCACCGACTCGGCCCCGCCGCCGCCCTTTCCCGAGCTGCTCGCCGAGGCAGCCGTCAACTGCGTTACCTGCGAGGAACGGCCATGAGCCCTGCCCGGCTGCCCGAACGGCCTCCTTCCCGCCTGGCGGGACCGACCGGACGCCCTGCGAGGCTGCGCCCATGAACGCCAGGACCTACCTGCTCGCTCTCGACCAGGGCACCTCGAGCTCGCGCAGCATCGTGTTCGCGGCCGACGGCCGGATCGTCGCGATGGCGCAGCGCGAGTTCCGGCAGATCTTTCCCGAGCCCGGCTGGGTCGAGCACGATCCGCGCGAGATCTGGGAGACGCAGCTGGCGACCGCGCGCGAAGCGCTCGCCAAGGCGGGGCTCGGCGCCGGCGCGATTGCCGCGATCGGCATCACCAACCAGCGCGAGACCACGCTGCTCTGGAACCGGGCGACCGGCGAGCCGCTCGCCAATGCCATCGTCTGGCAGGACCGGCGCACCGCGCCGGCGTGCGAGGCGCTGAAACAGCGCGGCCTCGAGCCGCTGTTCAGGCAGAAGACCGGGCTGGTCCTCGACGCCTACTTCTCCGCGACCAAGCTCGCCTGGCTGCTGGACCGCGTGCCCGGCGCGCGCGCTGCCGCCGAGCGCGGCGAGCTCGCCTTCGGCACCGTCGACAGCTGGCTGATCTGGATGCTCACCGGCGGGGTCGACGCCGCGACGCGCGGCGCCGCCGTCCATGCGACCGATGCCAGCAACGCCTCGCGCACCCTGCTGTTCGACATCCACGAAAGCCGCTGGAGCGACGCGCTGCTGGCGCTGCTGGCGATCCCGCGCGCCCTGCTGCCCGAAGTCCATCCCTCGAGCCATGTCTACGGGCACACCCGCAGCGACCTGCTCGGCGGGTCGATCCCGATCGGTGGCGTCGCCGGCGACCAGCAGAGCGCGCTGTTCGGCCAGGCCTGCTTCGGCCCGGGCCAGGTCAAGAACACCTACGGCACCGGCTGCTTCATGCTGATGAACACCGG
>JBDTUG010000300.1:0-5103 GCA_040007855.1 Caldimonas sp. | reverse complement strand
ACTTCGCGCGGCGAAGGCTGGGTCAAGGCGATCCTGCTGGGCAAGCGGTGAAGCGCCGCCTGGCGCTCGCGGCGCTGGCCGCGGGCACCGCCGCGGCGTCGCTGGGCGGCGCGGCCAAGGCGCAGGCCCGGCCGCTCCGCCTGGTCGTTCCCTATCCGCCGGGCGGTCCGCTCGACATCGTCGCCCGTGCGCTCGCCGAGCGCGTCAAGGACAGCCTCGGCGTGGTGATCGTCGACAACCGCCCGGGCGCCGGCGGCAACCTGGGCGCCGACGCCGTCGCCAAGTCGGCCCCGGACGGCACGACGATCGTCATGGGCGCGGTCGCCACCCACGCCATCAACCCCTGGCTGTACGCAAAGCTGCCGTACGACCCGATCCGCGACTTCACGCCGATCACCGGCGTCGCCCAGGTGCCCAACGTGCTCGTGATGAGCCCCGAGGCGGCGGCGCGCCTGGGCATCGCGAACGTCGCCGACCTGGTCGGCTACGCGAAGAAAAACCCGGGCAAGCTGAACTACGGCTCGGGCGGCAACGGCAGCGCCGGCCATCTTGCCGGCGAACTGTTCAAGGCGCAGGCCGGCGTGTTCATGGTGCACATCCCGTACGCCGGCGGCAGCCCGGCGCAGCTGGCCCTGCTGGCCGGCCAGGTCGACCTCAACTTCGACAACCTCGCGGCCGCCTCGGCGAACATCAAGGCGGGCAAGCTGAAGGCGCTCGCGATGACGACGGCGCGCCGCTCGACGGCGATGCCTGACGTACCGACGATCGCCGAGTCCGGCAAGACGCTCGGCCTCGCAGCCTTCGACATCGACACCTGGTTCGGCCTGTTCGGCCCGGCCCGGCTGCCCGCCGAGACCACGGCCCGGCTGAACAAGGCATTCGTCGATGCGATCGAGTCGGTGGAGCTGCGCGCCCGCCTCGCCAGCCTGTTCGCCGAGCCGATGCCGGGCACCCCGGAGCGCTTCGCGGCGTTCGTGAAGAGCGAGCTGGCGAAGTACGAGCGGGTCGTCAAGGCCTCCGGCGCGCGGGTCGAATAGGCGGGCGCCCGAGGGGCGTTTGCTAGACTGGGCTCGCCATTTGCCGCACACCGCACGCTGTCCTGACCGAAGGTTTTACCGAGACATGGCTTCCGTCCAAACCGATCTGCAACGAGAAGTCTCTGGCCTCCTGGTCGAGGCGCTCAATCTCGATGTCGCCGCCGACACCATCGACCCGGACGCGCCGCTCTACGGCGAAGGCCTGGGCCTCGACTCGATCGACATCCTCGAAGTCGCGCTGGTCGTCTCGCAGCGCTACGGCTTCCAGCTGCGCTCTGACGACGAAGACAACGTGCGCATCTTCAAGTCGCTGGCGAGCCTCGCGGAGCACATCGCCAGCCATCGCCAACCGGCCTAGGCCGCCCCGGGGCATGCGAGCGCGTACCGTCGGCGTCGGCCTGGCCGGCGTGGCCTACGTCGCCGGCTCTCACTGGCTGATGACGCGGGCGCCGGCCTCGAGCTGGAACGCGCTGGTCCTCGTCGGGCCGATGTTCGCGCTGCTCGCGCTCTACGCATGGCGGCGGCAGCAGCGCTGGCTGGCCGGTGCCGCCGGCCTGGCCCTGGCCGCGCTCGCGCTGCAGGGCTGGCGCGGCGGCGGCCTGGCGCCGGCGACGCTCTACGTGGCCCAGCACGTCGCCATCCACGCGACGCTCGCGACCGTGTTCGCGCTGACCCTGCGCCCGGGCCACGAGGCGCTGGTGACGGCGCTGGCGCGGCGCGTCCACCTCCGCCTCACGCCGGCCATGGCCGCCTACTCGCGCAAGGTCACGGCCGTCTGGTCGGGCTACTTCGTGGCCATGGCGGCAGTGTCGGTGCTGCTCTTCGCGTTCGCGCCGTTCGACACCTGGGCGGCCTTCGCAAACCTGGCAACGCCGCTGGCAATGGTGACGCTGTTCGTCGGCGAATACCTCCTGCGCTACCGGCTGCACCCCGAATTCGAGCGGGCGACGCTGGTCGAAGCCATGCACGCCTATTCGCGCCACCACGGCGCGCCCGGCGACCGCGCGCCATGAGCCCGCCGGGCCGCCCCAAGGGCGAATACCGGAGTGCGCAGCACGAAGGTGCTCCGCTGACCCCGCCGGGCCGCCCCAAGGGCGAATACCGGAGTGCGCAGCACGAAGGCGGGCAGGCGGCGGGCGAGCCGCTGCTCGGCGACGGCGACCTCGACACCGTTGTCGCCCGCCGCGACGGCGTCGCGCTGACGCGGCGCCGCTATCTCGCCGACGCGGCGGCGCTCGCCGAGCGACTGCCGCAGGCCGGCGCAATGCTCAACCTCGCGCTCGACCGCTACCGATTCGCGGTCGGCTTCGGCGCGGCGCTGCTGCGCGGCCACACCAGCCTGCTGCCGCCGAACCGGACCGCGCACACGGTCGAGCGGCTGCGCCTGCGCTTCCCGCAGATCTACGCGCTGGTCGATGGCGATGACAGCGCCGACGGGCTGCCGACGATCGCCTTCGAAGACGGCCCGGCCGGCGTCGCCGGCGCGGTGTCGAATCCGTCGCTCCCCGTCGACCAGGTCGCCGCGTTCGTGCTCACCTCCGGTTCGACCGGCGATCCGGTGCCGCACGCCAAGCCCTGGGGCGGGCTCGTCCTGAGCGCGCGCGCCGAGGCGGCGCGGCTGGCCGAGGTGTTGGGTCGGCCATCCCTGGCCGGCGTGACCCTGGTCGCGACGGTGCCGGCCCAGCACATGTACGGGCTGGAGTCGAGCCTCCTGGTTGCCCTGCACGGCGGCGCCGCGTTCGACGCCGGCCGGCCGTTCTACCCGGCCGACATCGTCGCTGCCCTGTCCCGCACGCCAGCGCCGCGCCTGCTGGTGACGACGCCGTTCCACCTCAAGGCGCTGCTCGACTCCGGCCTCGCGCTGCCCCGGCTCGACCTCGTCCTCTGCGCGACGGCGCCGCTCGCGCCCCAGCTCGCGGCGCGCGCCGAATCCCGCTTCGACGCGCCCCTGGTCGAGATCTACGGCTGCACCGAAGCCGGCCAGGTGGCGACCCGGCGCACCACCGCCGGCGCCGAGTGGCAGACCTTCGCCGGCCTCGGCCTGAGCGGCGACGGCGCCGCCGCCATCGTGAGCGGTGGCCACGTGCCGACCGCGACGCCGCTCGCCGACGTGCTGGAGGTGCTCGGCAGCGAGAGCTTTCGACTGCTCGGCCGATCCAACGACCTCGTCAACATCGCCGGCAAGCGCAGCTCCCTGGCGCACCTGAACTTCCATCTCAACGCCATCGAGGGGGTGCTCGACGGCGCGTTCTGGTTACCGGCCGAGTCGGGCCACGCGGCGGAGATCGTCCGCCTGCTCGCCTTCGTGGTCGCGCCCGGAGTCGCCACCGAAACGATCCGTGCCGCCTTGCGGAGCCGTGTCGACGCCGCCTTCCTGCCGCGCCGGATCGTCCACGTCGACGCCTTGCCGCGCGAGCCGACCGGCAAGCTGACCCGTACCAGCCTGGCCGCCTTCGCCGCCGGGCACGGCGTGCCGCGCGGCTGAGCTGGCGACGCCGAACCGCCATGGACGTACCGCCGATCCGCCACGTCGACATCGACGTCGCCATCGACCATCCGGCCTTCGCCGGCCACTTTCCGGGCCGGCCTCTCCTGCCCGGGGTGGCCCTGCTCGCCGAGGTGCTGGAAGCGGTCAGCGCCGACCCGTCTCTCGCCGAAGCCATCGGCGCGTCACCGCAACTGACGGTCGTCAAGTTCCTCGCCCCGGTTCGGCCGGGAGCGACGCTGCAGATCGCCTTCGCGCCGGGCGAGCGCTCGCTCGCGTTCAGCGTCCACGCCGGCGGCCGGCTCGCAGCCAGCGGGCAGCTTGCCCGCGCCGGCCGTGCGGAAGACTCGCCGCGATGAAGAGCGGCAGCGAGACCCGGCCCGCAGCCGGCTGGACCGGCCAGCGCGAGCGCAGCACCCTGACCGGGCAGCGCGCCATGCGCTGGATCGCCCTGGCGGCCGGGCGGCGCCTGTCGCGCGCCCTGCTCCATCCGATCCTCGTCTACTTCGTCCTCGCTGGTCGCGAGCAGCGCCGCCACTCGCGGCGCTACCTCGACCGCGCGCTCGGCCGGCGCGCCACCTGGCGCGACGTCTATCGCCACTTCCACGCCTTCGCCGCCACCGTGCTCGACCGCGTTTACCTGCTGCGCGAGCGCTTCGACGAGTTCGAGGTCGAGGCGAGCGGGGTCGAGGCCATCATGCTGCCGGTCGGCCGCGGCGAAGGCGTGCTCGCCTGCGGCGCCCATCTCGGCAGCTTCGAGGCGCTGCGCATGATCGGCCATGACAAGGGCCTGCGCGTGGCCATGATCATGTACGAGGACAACGCCCGCCTCATCAACGACACCCTCGCGGCGATCGCCCCGAACGCCAAGCTGCACACGATCGCCCTCGGCCGGGTCGACGCGATGCTCACTCTGCGCCGCTGGCTCGACGACGGCGGCGTCGCCGGGATGCTCGCCGACCGCACCCTGCCGGGCCCGGCGCATCGCTCGAAGAGCGTCGTCCTGCCGTTTCTCGGCGCTCCGGCGCGCTTTGCCGACGGGCCGTTCCGGCTCGCCGCCATGCTGCGCAGGAAGCTCGTCTTCATGACCGGCCTGTACCGCGGCGGGCGCCGCTACGAGCTGCGCTTCGCCGAGCTCGCCGACTTCTCGGCGACGCCGCCGTCGGCCTCGCCGGCCGAGCGCGACGCGGCGATCCGCGCCGCCCTCGTGCAGTACGTCGCAACGCTGGAATCGCTCTGCCGCGAGGCGCCTTACAACTGGTTCAATTTCTACGACTTCTGGGGCGACGCCGATGCCGGCGCGGGCGAACCCGGCTGAACGGCGCGCCGTCGCCGGACGGCGCACCCTGCTGCTCGCCGGCCTCGCCGCGGCCATGACACCGGCGCTGCGCGCGGCGCCCGCGTTCGACCTCGCCCAGTTGACGGCTCAGCTGGCCCGCGTGACGTCGGGCGAAGCCCGCTTCACCGAGAAGCGGCGCATCGAGATGCTCGACCGCACCCTCGAGTCGTCGGGCCGGCTCGCCTTTCGCGCGCCCGACAGCTTCACCCGCGAGACCCTGAAGCCGCGCCGCGAGAAGCTCG
>JBDTUG010000299.1:0-5114 GCA_040007855.1 Caldimonas sp. | reverse complement strand
TCAACCCGCTGATCAAGATCATCAACATCGTCGCGCTGCTGATCGTGCCGCTGCTGCCGATGCCGCCCGCCTCGTCGGCGGCCGCATCGCACATGCCGACCGCGTCGCAGGTCGCGCCAGCGGTGCTGCCGGCGAGCGCGTCGGTGGCCGCAGCGCCGCTGGCCGTTCCGGCACCCGCTTCGGCGAGCGCCCCGGCCGCCAGCGAGCCGGCACCCGCCGCAACGGCAACGCCGGCACCGGCAGCCAGCGCCGCGTCGAGCTGACGGTCCGTGGTTCGACCTCGAAGGCCGGCGCGAGCCGGCCTTTTTCGTTCCAGGATGGAATAGAAGGACAGCCTGGTACGTCCATGTCACGTTTCCCCATCCTTGAAAGGCAATCCGATGAACGCTCGCTTCCTTTCCGTCGTCCTGCTCGGCCTGTCGGCCGCGCTGGCCCACGCCGAGCCGCCCGCCAGGATGGCCGGCGGCATGCTCGTCACCCCCTCGGGCATGACGCTCTACACCTTCGACCGCGACGCCGCCGGCAGCGGCAAGAGCGTCTGCAACGGTCCCTGCGCCACCCTCTGGCCGCCGGCGATGGCGGCAGCCGATGCCAAGCCAGAAGGCGACTTCACGATCGTCACGCGCGACGACGGCACGAAGCAGTGGGCCTACAAGGGCAAGCCGGTCTACCTGTACTCGATCGACAAGAAGGCCGGCGACGTGACCGGCGACAAATTCCGGGACGTCTGGCACATCGTCAAGTAGCGCAGCCCGGCTCCCGGCCAGCCAAGCGGTGCGTGCGCGCGACGAGGCGGCGATCGTCGCCTGCATCCCCAGCCTGCGGCGGTATGCGCGCGGCCTGGCGGGCGACGCCGACCGTGCCGACGACCTGGTACAGGACACGCTCGAGCGCGCCTGGCGCAGCTTTTCGATGTGGCAGCAACGCGGCGAAGTGCGCGCCTGGCTGTTCGGCATCCTGCACAACCGCTTCGTCGACCGACTGCGGGCGCAGGGAGCGCGTCCCGAGAGCAGCGCCGGCGACGACCTGCCCGAGCCGCCCGTCCGCGCCACCCAGGACGACCGGCTCGAGCTGCGCGACCTCGAGCGCGCCCTGCAGCGCCTCGCGCCCGAGCAGCGGGAGGTGCTGCTGCTGGTGGGCGTCGAGGACCTTCGCTATGGCGAGGTCGCGCGCATCCTGGGGGTACCGACCGGGACCGTGATGTCGCGCCTGTCGCGCGCCCGTGCCCGTCTGCGCAGCGAGCTGCAGGGCGGCGGCAGCCCGGGCCCGGCGGTGCGCCTGCAACGGGTGAAATGAGATGAACCAGTCGCGACCACCCGATTCCGCCCCGCCCGACTCGCTGCCCTCCGGCGCAACGGTCGGCGAGGCCGAGCTGCATGCCTATGCCGACGGCCAGTTGCCGCCGGCGCGGCGCGAGGCGGTCGAGGCCTTTCTGGCCGGGCACGCGTCGGCACGCCGTCGCATCGACGACTGGCAGCGGCAGAAGGAAGGACTGGGCGCCCTGCTCGACCCGGTGCTGGCCGAGCCGGTGCCGCCGCGCCTGCCACTGCTGGCGCCGGCCCGGGCACTTCCGTGGCGCGCGCTCGCGGCCGGGGTGGCGCTCAGCCTCGTCAGCGCCGGCGCCGCCTGGACGGTGCGCGGTGTCGTCGATGGGCGCGACGACAGAGCCCTTGGCGCGGGCGCGGCCACGCCGAACGAGCCGCTTTCCGGGTTCGCCCGCCGGGCGGCGGTCGCCCACGCGGTCTACAGCCCCGAGGTGCGCCGGCCGGTCGAGGTGGGGGCCGAGCAGGAGCAGGCGCTCGTCACCTGGCTGACGCGGCGGATCGGCCGCCCGGTCAAGGCGCCTGCGCTCGGCCCGCTCGGCTACGAGCTGATCGGCGGGCGCCTCCTGCCTGGCGAGAGCGGCCCGGTCGCCCAGTTCATGTACGGCGCGACCGACCGTCCGCGCCTCACTCTCTACGTCACCAGCGAGGCGCCCGGGCAGGACGTCGCCTTTCGCTTCGGCCAGCAGGGCAAGGTCAACGTCTTCTACTGGGTGGAAGGCCGCTTCGGCTACGCGCTCTCGACCGAATCGGGCAAGGCCGAGCTGGCGAAGGTAGCCGAAGAGGTGTACCGGCAGCTCAAGCCGGGCTGAGCGCGCCCTGCGTGTTCACGTAGACAGCGTACCGACTGGCTGGCAGCCATGAAGAGCCGATTGCGGTGCAGGCCGCCGGATGCCGTCCGGGATGCCCGGGCCGGTGTTGACGAACAGGCGTCGATTCGCGAGGCGCCGGCCACCGTCGAGCACATCGAAAACATGGATTTTCGGCGGCACGGCCCCGCTCTCGACGACGTAGAGCTGCGACTCGTCGGGCGAGAAGCACAGGCCGTTCGGCCGATTGATCTCGTCCGTGGCCACCGTCGCCTCGCCGGTGACGCCGTCGACCCGGTAGACATGGGTCGGCAGTTCCGGCGTGGCCTTGCGGCCTTCGTAGTAGCCGAGGATCCCGAACACGGGATCGCTGAACCAGATCGACCCGTCGGAGCGTTCGACCACGTCATTCGGCGAATTCAGGCGCTTGCCGTCGAACCGGTCGAGCAGCACCGTGATCGAGCCGTCGTAGCCGGCCCGTGTCACGCGCCGGGTGTCGTGCTCGCAGGTGACGAGGCGACCGCTGCGGTCCCGGGTGTTGCCGTTTGAATTGTTCGAGGGCTTTCTGAACACCGAGACCGTGCCGGTCTCCTCGTCCCACTTCATCATCCGGTTGTTCGGAATGTCGCTCCATACGAGACACCTCGCGTCGCCGAACCAGACCGGGCCTTCGGCCCAGTGAATCCGGTGGCCAGTCGCTCCACCGCGGCAAGGCGGAGCCGATACGCCTCGAACCGGCTGTCGACGCAGACGATGCGTGGGTCCGGAGAGCGAGTCACATCCATGGGTTCGTCCTTTGCGCGATCGCCCTGCCGATGCGGCGCCACCACGCGGCGGATGGGCAGGACCGAGGCCGCGCGGCCGGCAGTGCGCCCGGCGGGCTACTTCGGTCCGCCCAGCCCCATGCGGCGACCGACCTCGGTGTAGACCTTGGTGCGGGTGCGCATGAATGCGTCCATGCCGTCGCTGCCGACGCTCACCAGCTCGAAGCCGGCCTTCTCGGCCAGCTCCTTCATCTGCGGATCGGCGTTGAGCGCCGCGAACAGCTCGGCGAGGCGCCGCCGCGCCTCGGGCGGCGTCGCTTTCGGCACGCCGATGCCGCGGAACGCGCCGTCGACCCAGTCGACGCCCAGCTCCTTGAACGTCGGCACCTCGGGCATCAGGGGATGGCGCGCCTCCATCGCCACCGCGAGCGGCCGCACCCTGCCCTTGTTGGCGATCGCGAAGGCGGTGTAGGTCATGGCGCCGTCGATGTGGCTGCCGAGCACGGCGAGCGCCATGTCGCCGGTGCCCTTGTAGGGCACGTAGGTGGTCTTGATGCCGAAGGCGGTGGCGAGCCGCTCGTGCGCGGCGTGGTTGGCCGA
Organism: Caldimonas sp.; assembly: GCA_040007855.1. Lineage (GTDB taxonomy): Bacteria > Pseudomonadota > Gammaproteobacteria > Burkholderiales > Burkholderiaceae_C > Schlegelella_A. The sequence continues at coordinate 1,619 of JBDTUG010000299.1, read as the reverse complement.
GTTCAGGCCCGAACCGCCCAGGTTGAGCTTGCCGGGATCGGCCTTCGCGACCTTGAGGAAGTCGGCAAAGCTGCGGATCGGGCTCGCCTCCGGCACCACCAGCAGGTCAGGCGTGTAGTGGTACCAGAACACCGGCGTCACGTCTTCGGTCTTGTACGAGACGTTGCCCTCCATCGGCTGCAGCACCATGTGCGGCAGGTTGATGCCGAGGATGTTGACTCCGTCGGCGGGCAGGGTGTTCGCCTGACTCCAGAGCAGGCCGCCGCCGGCGCCGGCCTTGTACTGGATCACGGTCTCGATGGCCGGGCACTTCTTCTTCAGCACGACCTGCTGGTGGCGTGCCGAGAGGTCCGACTCGCCGCCCGGCGGGAAGGCCTGCCAGTACATCAGGTTGTGGTCCGGGCAGGCTGGCGATTGCGCCCAGGCGGGCGCAGCAGTTGCCGCGAAGGCCAGGGCGGCGACGAAGGTGCGAAGCATGCGGGTCTCCCGAAGGCTGCGATCGCGGCCCGCTCGACGACGCCGCCGGCAAGGGCGGCAGTCCGGTCGGTGGCCACGGGCGACTCTAACAACACGCGCCTGCGAATGGCCTTCCCGGGCAGCCCTTGCGCAAGATCCGCCCGGGCCCGCAAGCCGGTGCCGGCAGCGGAGCTACGCCCCCGCCGCGTCTCGCTGCGCCGCCCGCACCTCCACCCTCACCTGCTCCGTCAGCCCGGCCTTCAGCTCGCTGAACGCCGGCGTCGTCTTCACCGAGTAGTGCCGCGGATGGGCGAGCGGCACCGGCCGGTCGAGCTTGATCCGACCCGGCCGCGCGCTCATCACCACCACGCGCGTGCCCATGAAGACGGCCTCGTCGATGTCGTGGGTGACGAACAGGACCGTCTTCTTCTCCGCCTCCCAGATGCCGAGCAGCAGCTCCTGCATCAGCTCGCGGGTCTGGTGGTCGAGCGCGCCGAAGGGCTCGTCCATGAGCAGGATGCGCGGGTCGTTGGCGAGCGCGCGGGCGATCGCCGTGCGCTGCTGCATGCCGCCCGAGAGCTGCTTCGGGAAGTGGCGCTCGAAGCCGCGCAGGCCCACCTTGGCGATGAAGCCGTTGGCGATCTCGAGTTGCGCGGCGCGCGCCAGACCGCGCTCGCGCAGCCCGAAGCAGACGTTGTCGAGCACCGTCAACCAGGGAAAGAGCGTGTAGCTCTGGAACACCATGCCGCGATCGGCACCCGGCCGCTCGATGCGGCGGCCGTCGAGCTGCACTTCGCCCGAGGTCGGCTGGTCGAGGCCGGCGACGATGCGCAGCAGCGTGCTCTTGCCGCAGCCCGAGGGGCCGAGGATGGTGACGAAGTCGTTCTCCTCGACCTGCAGGTCGGTCGCCTGCAGCGCCAGCGTGTCGCCCTGGCGCGAGCTGAAGCTGCGGCTGACGCCGTGCACCGAGAGGATGTTCATCGGCCGAGCGCCGCCCATGGGAACAGGCGCCGGTTGGTCCACTTGAACAGCAGGTCGCTGGCCAGCCCGATCAGGCCGATGACGATGATGCCGAAGATGATCTGGTCGGTGGCGAGCAGCGCCTGGCTGTCGGTGATCATGTGGCCGATGCCGCTCGAGGCGCCGATCAGCTCGGCGACGAT
>JBDTUG010000298.1:0-5133 GCA_040007855.1 Caldimonas sp. | reverse complement strand
TGGAAGCGGACGCTGACGATCTGCCGGTCGGCTTCGCTGGCGACGTCGAGCACTTCGGCGTCGACCCGGACGACGTCGGTGCGCTGGGCGTTCGCGCCGCGATCCTGGAGGTCGAGCTTGACCGCCGCGAACATCTCCGGGGTGGTGAAGTTGCGCAGGTCGTTCAGGTCGGCGGAGTCGTTGGCGGCCTGCAGGCGGATGAAGATCATCTTGGCGATGCGCTCGAAGCCAGCGGCGTCGAAGCCGGCGGGCAGCGACGTGGCCGCCGGCAACATCGTGGCGACTGGCTGCATGGGCGTCAGCGAGGGGCTGCCGCCGAAGCCTTGCGCTGCGCTGGGCTGGTCCGCCAGGGGCGCACCGGCGCCGGCGAACTGCATCCCTTGCGGGCGGGCCGTGGCGCCACCTGGCGCGAAGCGGCGCAGCAGGAAACGGATCACGAAGAAGGCGACGCCGGCGAGCAGCATCAGCATGATGATGTTGCCGAACTCGGCGCCCATGCCGAAGTGGCTCATCAGCGCGGCGATGCCGAGGCCGGCGGCCAGGCCGGCGATCGGGCCCATCCAGGAACGCTTGGGCGGCACCGCGCCCGGAGCGGCTGCTGCGGCCGGCGCAGCGGTCTGGGCGACCGGCGCGGCCGGCGCGGCGGCGTCGGGCGTGGCGCGCGGTGGCAGGCTGCGCTGCATGCCGGCGCCGCCGCCGCCGCCGATCCGGCGCGCCAGCGCGTCGCTCGGCACCGAGGTGGCCGCGATGAAGGCGACTGCGAGGGCAATGACGAAGGATTTCATGGCGAATCTCCTGGATTGAGCACGACCGGCGGCACGACCGGAGGCACGACCGGCGCTGCGGCGCTGGCGATCATACGGGGCCGAATGACCTTGCTCGCGATGTGCGGCCGGTTCGCCCGAGCGCAAGCGTTCACGCACCGGGGGCCGATCTGTTGCGCAAATGCAAGGCAACGCGCAGACGCGTTGACGAGGCGGCGCGCGCCATGCAGACTCGCGGCCGCGCCGGCAACCGCCGGCTGCCGCCCCGGCGTGCTCACACCCGGGCCCCCGATCGGCCCGCGAAGGAGAGCCTCATGTCCAAGACCATGCCCGCTTCTGCTCCTGCCGCCGCCGTGGCGGCAGCCGCCTGATCCGCGTCTAGTTTCTCCCGGCCGTCTCCCGGCCGGGTCGCACCGAAGTCGTTCGAATCCGGCGCCGCCGCCCGGCCCGCCCTGCACCCGTGCGTTCCGGCAGCCCGTCTGCCGGCAATCGCGGCACGGCACCTCGGTGCCGGCCGCCGCCACTGCTTCGGATTCACATGATTCACATCGACTTCGATCGCCTGCAACGCGTCGGTCTCAGCCCGGCGCTCGCCGATCGCGCCCGCCATTGCGCAGAGGGTAGCGAGCCGGTCCCCGACCTCCTGCGCGTCGTCGCCGTTCACCGCGAGACGGTGCAGCTGCACGACGGCCGCGCCGAAAGCCAGGCGCGCCAGCTGCCGCGCCTGGCCCGACAGCTGCTCGACAGCGGCACGATGCTCGCTGTCGGCGACTGGGTGCTGGCCGCGCGCGACCCGTCCGGGGCACGCTGGGTGCACGAGCGCGTGCCGCCGTCGTCGCACATCGCCCGCCGCGACGGCGACGGCAGCCGTCACCCGGTGGTCAGCAACGTCGACTGGGCCCTGCTCGTCATGGGCCTCGACCACGACTTCAACCTGCGCCGCCTCGAGCGTTACCTGACGCTGGCCTACGCGAGCGGCGTCGCGCCGCTGGTGGTGTTGACCAAGGCCGACGTCGCCGCCGGTGATCCGGACTGGCGCGACGAGCGGCTGGCGGCGCTCGCCAGGCGGGTACCGGGCGGCGTCGACACCCTGGTCGTCGACGCCACCGATCCGGCGACCGCGGGCCGCTTCGCCCAGGTCGCCCGACCGGGCCAGACGCTGGTCCTGCTCGGCTCGTCGGGGGCGGGCAAGTCGACCCTCACCAACACCTTGCTCGGCAGCGCCGTGCAGGACACCGGCGCGGTGCGCGAGCACGACGGCCGCGGCATGCACACGACGACTGCGCGCTCGCTCCATCTGCTGCCCGGCGGTGCCTGCGTGATCGACACGCCCGGCCTGCGCACCCTGCGCCCCGACGTCGACGAAGCGACTCTGGCGGCGAGCTTCGGCGACGTCGAGACGCTCGCCGGGCAGTGCCGCTTTCGCGACTGCACCCATGGTGACGAGCCGGGCTGCGCGGTGCGCGAGGGCGTCGATCCGGATCGCCTCCGCAACTTCCAGAAGCTGCTGCGCGAAACCCGCCGCGACACGCTCACCTGGGTCGAGCGCAGGCAGCAGCTCTCGGCCTGGAAAACGCGAGGCAAGGAGGCGAAGGTGCGGATGAAGATGAAGCGCGGCGAAGGCTGAGCCAGGGCGGCGCTGTCGTGCCGACCGCGCGGGCGGTCAGCGGGAGGTCGTCAGCCGGTCGCGCTGCGCGAGCGCCGGGAAAAGGCGCAGCCACGCGCCCGCGACGAGCAGCGTGCCGAGCCCGCCGAGGACCACCGAGCCGACCGGCCCGAGCCAGGCCGCGGTCACGCCCGACTCGAACTCGCCGAGCTGGTTCGAGGCGCCGATGAAGACCGAGTTGACCGCGCTGACCCGGCCACGCATCTCGTCGGGCGTGTCGAGCTGCACCAGCGACTGGCGGATGACGACGCTGATCATGTCGGCACCGCCGGTGACGACGAGGGCGACCAGCGAGAGCACGAACGAGGTCGAGAGGCCGAAGGCCAGCGTCGCGACGCCGTACACCGCCACCGCCGAAAGCAGCACCGTGCCGGCGCGGCGCGTCGGCGGCCAGCGGGTCAGGACGATCGAGGTGATCAGGGCTCCGGCGGCCGGCGCCGCGCGCAGCAGGCCGAGGCCCCACGCGCCGACGTGGAGCAGGTCGTGGGCGAAGATCGGCAGGAGCGCGACCGCGCCGCCGAACAGCACCGCGAACAGGTCGAGCGAGATCGCGCCGAGCACCACCGGCCGGTCGCGCACGAAGCGCACGCCGGCGAGCAGGGTCTCGAGCGAGATCGCCTTCTTGACGCGTGCCGCCTGCTCGTAGCGCACGCCGAAGACGAGCACGCCGGCCAGGATGAACAGCAGCGCGCAGGTGGCGTAGACCGTGGCCGCGCCGGCCGCATAGACGAAGCCGCCGATCGCCGGCCCGGCGACGATCGCGCTCTGCGCCCCGGCCGAACTGAAGGCCAGGCCGCGCGGCAGCAGCGCCGGTGGCAGCACCATCGGCATCAGCGCCTGCTGGGTCGGCATCTGGAAGGCGCGCACCGTGCCGACCGCGACCGAGACGAGCAGCAGCAACTCGCGGCCGACCGCATGAGACGCCGACCCCCAGACCAGGAGCGCGGCAACGACCGTCTGCGCGGCCATGCAGACGGCGACGATGCGGGCGCGATGCAGCCGGTCGACGACCTGCCCGGCGACCAGCACCAGGGCGAGCGCCGGCAGGAACTGGAGCAGGCCGACCAGGCCGAGGTCCCAGGCGCTGTGCGTCAGGTCGTACATCTGCCAGCCGAGCGCGACCAGCAGCATCTGGTTGGCGGCGGTGCCGGCGAGGCGCGAGAACCAGAGCCGCATGAAGGCGCGATGGCGCAACAGCGCCGCGGTCGGTCGCTCGAGGCGAGCCGGGTCGACGGGCGGTTCGACCGTCTCGGCGCGGTCGTCGGTGTCGCCTTGCGCCGGCAAGGGCTGGCGGTCGCGCCGGGCGATCCCGTCAGCCGCCGGCACGCTGCATGTTGCCCGAAGAGAGGAAGCGAGTGCCGGGTTCGCCGCGACCGGCCGCCTCGACCAGCGCTGCCGCCACGTCGGCGGCGGCGATCGGCCGCACGGCGCGTGGCACCACCCAGCTCAGCGGGCCGGCGAAGCGCATCGCCAGCGCTTCCATGCCGCGCACCGGCTGGCCGAGTGCCGCGCGGTCGCCGAGCAGGAGCGAGGGCCGGGCGATCGTCACGCTCTCGAAGCCGAGCGCCGCGACGGCGGCTTCCGTTTCGCCCTTGACCCGGTTGTAGAAGACGCGCGAGCCGGCATCGGCACCGAGCGCGGAAACGAGCGCCAGGCGGGTCGCGCCGGCAGCGCGTGCGGCGCGGGCCGTCGCGACCACCGCGTCGAAATCGACGCCGCGAAACGCCGCCTCGGAGCCGGCGACGGCGATCGTCGTGCCGAGGGCGATGAAGACATCGTCGACGGCGGGGAAGGCCTCGGGCAGGCGCGCGAAATCGACGACGTGCAGACGAACACGCCGGTCGGTGCCGAGTTGGGGCGCGGCGCGCCGAATCAGGACGTCGACCGACTTGTGGCCGCGCAACAGCAGCGGCAACATCGCCCGGCCGACCAGGCCGGTGGCGCCGGCGAGCAGGGCGCGACGCAGTTGCGATTTCATCGCCATGACGCTCCGTCGAGGCTCTGCCGCCGGCCGGTCTTCAGCGCTTGGGCGAGCCCAGCCGGGACGGCGGCCGGCCGGCGCCACCGCCGCCGGAACGTCCGCCGCGCGACGGACCCTGCGGCCGCGGCGGGGCCTGGCGATGCGACCCGCCGCCGCCGCCGCCGCCGTTGCCATGAGTGGCGCCGCCAGTGCCGCCGCCACCGCGCGAATCGCCGCGCTGCGACGAGCCCGACGAGCGGCGCATGCCGCCCCGCCCGGCACCTTCGCCGATGACCATCCGGCCGAGCACGATCGGCTCGGGTTTCTCGTGCGCCGGCGGCGCGAAGCCGGGGATGATCTCCTTCGGGATCTCGTTCCTGGTCAGCCGTTCGATGTCGCGCAGGAACCCGTTCTCGTCGACCGAGACCAGCGAGATCGCCTCGCCCTGCGAGCCGGCGCGGCCGGTCCGGCCGATCCGGTGCACGTAGTCCTCGGGCACGTTCGGCATCTCGAAGTTGACGACGTGCGGCAGCTGGTCGATGTCGATGCCGCGCGCCGCGATGTCGGTCGCGACCAGCACCTGCAGCTCGCCCTTCTTGAAGTCGGCGAGCGCCTTGGTGCGCGCCGTCTGGCTCTTGTTGCCGTGGATCGCCATCGCGCTGATGCCCTGCTTGAGCAGGTGCTCGACCAGCCGGTTGGCGCCGTGCTTCATGCGCGTGAAGACCAGCACCTGGTGCCAGTCG
>JBDTUG010000297.1:0-5141 GCA_040007855.1 Caldimonas sp. | reverse complement strand
CGCCGCCGACCTGGAACGACGCCAGCGAGATGCCGAAGAACTCGATGATGCGCAGCCCGGCCAGCGCGCTCGTGGCGATCACCGCGGTGGCGCTGATCGCCGCGATGTGGATCGTCCGGCGCCGCTGCACGCGGGTGAAGCCGCGCGTGAAATGGATGAAGAACGGGATCACGCCGATCGGATTGACGATCGCCAGCAGCGCGAGCAAGGGTTTCAGGCTCTCCATCGGCGCGGGTTGTCTAGGGCTCGGCGGGGTCGGTGGGGCGATTGTCGTCGGCCAGCGCGCGCAGGTAGGCGAGTCCGGCGACGGCACGCGCGCCGTACCAGCTCAGCAATTCGCCGTCGACGCGCTGGACGCGCGCGTTCGGGCAGAGCGTCTGCGCCTGGGCGACGTGCCGCGCCTCGAAGGTGAACGGCTCCGAGCTGAGGAGAACCCGCTCGACCTCGGCCAGCCAGGGCTCGTCGCCGGACAAGGCCGGGTAGCGGGCGGCGCCGGCCAGGCCGCCGGCGGTCGCGGGCAGCGTCTGCCAGCCGATCCGGGCCAGCATGCACGACAGGTAGGTGTCGCGCGCGACCGTCATCCACGGGTCGTGCCAGATCAGGTAGAGCACGCGCACCACGGGCCGGCCGGCCGGCTGCGTCAGGTCGAGCCCGCGCTGCAGTGCGGCGCCCAGCGACCGGGCCCGCTCCGCGACCTCCGGCAGGCCGCCGAACCGCGCCGTCATCTGCGCCAGCAGCGCCAGGTTGTCCTCGGGCGCGAGCGGATGGGTGGCGACGATCTCGGGCGCCGCTTCGCCCCATGCGCGGATCGCCTCGATCGTCTCCAGCCGGTTCTCGTCGACGTTGACGAGCACGTGGGTCGGCGCCAGCCGGCGCAGCTTGGCCAAGTTGACAGTCTTGGTGCCGCCGACCTTCGCCACCCGGTCGACCGCCTCGGCCGGGTGGATGCACCAGCCGGTGCGGGCGACCAGCCGCGCGCCGAGGCCGAGCGCGAACGCGAGCTCGGTCAGGCTCGGCACCAGGCTGGCGATCCTCACTTCGCGAGCGAACGGCGTGCTCATTCCAAAAAGCAACAAATGGGGGGCAACCTTCTCAAATTTTTCGCGCAGTTCACTTATATTTGCCAGTCTGTGTATGGAAGCAGCGCCTTCTTGAAATAGTTCACGACGGGTAGAAGCTCCAAATTTCGATAAAGAAGAGGAAGAGGGCTCCCCCATGGGCAACAAACTGTACGTCGGCAATCTCTCGTACAACATTCGCGACGATGACCTTCAGCAGGCGTTCGCGCAGTACGGAACAGTCAATTCCGCGAAGGTGATGATGGACCGCGACACGGGCCGCTCGAAGGGCTTCGGCTTCGTCGAGATGGGTTCCGATCCGGAGGCGCAGGCGGCCATCAACGGCATGAACGGGCAGGCCCTCGACGGCCGCGCCATCGTCGTCAACGAAGCACGTCCGCGCGAAGAGCGTCCGGGTGGCTTCCGCGGCGGCAGCGGCGGGGGCGGCTTCGGCGGCGGCGGTTCGGGCGGCGGGGGCGGCTACGGCGGTGGCGGTGGCGGTCGCTCCGGCGGCGGTGGCGGCTACGGCGGCGGCGGTTCGAGCGGCGGGGGCGGCGGCTATGGCGGTGGCGGCGGTGGCCGTTCCGGCGGTGGCGGCGGCTACGGCAGTGGCGGCGGTGGCCGCTCCGGTGGCGGCGGCAGCAGTCGCGGCGGCTACTGAGCCGATCTCGCCCGACACGAGGCGGTGCAGCGAAAGCGCACCGCCTTTTTCACGTCCTAGGCGGCCGCGCCGGCGCGGCCGCCTAGGAGTCGACGCGCCGCGGCTTGCGCGGCCGGCGCGCCAGCAGCCGGTCGAACAGCGCGTCCGGAACGATCCGCAGCAAGCGGACGACCCAGCCCATCTGCCAGGGAATGACGCGCCAGCGCACGCCCGCCTCGATTGCCCGGACGGCGCGCTCGGCAAAGTCTTCGGCGCTCATCAGGAACGGCATCGAATAGGGATTGCCGCGGGTCAGCGGCGTGTCGATGTAGCCGGGGGCGATCGTCACGACCTTGACGCCGAACGGCCGAAGCTCGCCGCGCAGGCTCTCGCAGTAGCTGATCACCGCGGCCTTGCTGGAGCAGTAGGCGCCGTGGCCGGGCAGGCCGCGGACGCCGGCGACGCTGGCGATGCCGACCAGCGTGCCGGAGCCGCGCTCGCGCATCGCCGCGACGAACGGGTGGAAGGTGGCTGCCATGCCGAGGTTGTTGGTCTCGTAGGTGGCCCGCAGGGTCTCCAGATCGGCCCGCTCCGCGGTGTCGATGCCGACGCTGATGCCGGCGCTGGCGATGACGACGTCGGGCAGGCCCTGCGCTTCGATGCAGGCGCGGCCGGCGGCGACGATCGCTTCGACCTCGCGCACGTCGGCGGCATAGACCGCGCAGCGCGCCGCCTCGATGCCGGCCGACGCCGCCCAGCGCGCGACCTCGGCGGGGCGGCGCGCGACCAGCGCCAGCCGGTAGCCCGCGGTATGCAGGCGTACCGCCAGCGCCTGGCCGATACCGCTCGACGCGCCGGTGACGAAGGCGAGACGGTCCGGACCCGCCATCATCCGCCCCGCCTGCGGCCGAAGAACGTGGCGGTCGAGCGGCCTTTCAGGTCGACCACGCGCGCCAGGTTGTCGTAGACCATGCCTTCGGCGCGGACCACGCTCGCCCCCTGGGTCACGACGACCGGCAGGTGCGAGCGCACTTGCTCGATATTGCGGAAGGCGTGCAGGAACTCACCGCGGAACTCGACCGCTTCTTCCTTGCCGCTCGCCGGCCGCGTCACCCGTGCGTCGCCGAGCAGCTGCACCTCGCTGCCGTCGCCGTTCGAGAGGGCGCGCCGGGCCGAGGCCAGCGTGACGCGGCCGTTGTCGCCGACCGCGCGGATCCGCGCATCGTCGATCTCGAGCGTGTCGTTGTCGGGGAAGTGGCGCAGGGAATCGCCCTCGATCTGGGTACGCAGCGCCCCGTCGGGGCCGAAGCGCTGGACCACGAAGCGAGTCATCACGTAGTCGGGCTTGTGGCTCGGCGCGGCGGCCGGCTGCGCCGCCTCGATGACCGGTGCATTGCGCACCAGCCACCAGGTTCCGGCCGCCAGAACGGCCATCGTGACCAGCGGCAGGTAGGCCGAGGCGAGGTCGAGGAAGCGGCGATGCCAGGGCGCGCTCGGAACGACCGGTTCGGGGCCGGCGAACGACAGGTCGACGGGCTCGTCGTCGAAGCCGGTGGCCTCGACTCCACTGTCGGCCGGATCAGCGGGCGCCATCCAGCGAGCGATGCGGGGCGCCGAGCAGGGCGGCGTAGCGGCCGGCCGCGACCAGCAGCAGGTCGCAGAACTCCCGCGCCGCGCCGAAGCCGGCGCACGCTTCGGTCACGTGGTGCGCCGCCGCGCGCGCCTCGACATGGGCGCCGGGCGGGGCGCAGGCAAACGCGGCGCGCCGCATCAGCGGCAGGTCGGGCCAGTCGTCGCCGATCACCGCGACCCGGCTCCAGTCGAGGCCGAGCCCGGCCAGGATCGCCTCGCTCGCCGCCAGCTTGTCGGCGGCGCCGTAGGCTGCGTGTGCGAGGCCGAGCTCGGCGACCCGGCGCCGCACCGCCGGCGAATCGCGCCCGGTGACGACGATCGCGACGATGCCGCCCTGGCCGAGCAGCTTCAGACCGTGGCCGTCGAGGGTAGAGAACGCCTTGAACACCTCGCCGTGCTCGCCGACGTAGACGCGCCCGTCGGTCAGCACGCCGTCGACGTCGAAGATCGCCGCGGCGATGCCATCGCCGGGCCCGCGCGCGGCGAGCAGCAGCTCGGGCGCAAAGGCGAGCGCAGGCCCCGCATCCACCTCAGATCACCTTGGCGCGCATCAGGTCGTTCGAATTCAGCACGCCGACCAGGCGCTCGTCGGTGTCGACGACGAGCAGGCCGGTAACGCGGTGCCGCTCCATCAGTTCGGCGGCCTCGACCGCGAGCGACTCGCCGCGGATCAGCTTCGGCCCGGGATGCATCACTTCGCTCGCCGCCAGGCCGCGCAGGTCGGCGCCGGTCTCGATCAGGCGGCGCAGGTCGCCGTCGGTGAAGATGCCGGCGACGCGGCCGTCGTCCCGGGTCACAGCGGTAAAGCCGAATCCCTTGCTGGTCATTTCGCGCAGCATGCCCGGCACGCGCGCCTGCAGGCCGACGCGCGGCACCTTGTTGCCGCTGTGCATCAGGTCGGCGACGTGCATCAGGAGCTTGCGGCCGAGGCTGCCGCCCGGGTGCGAGCGGGCGAAGTCGTCGACCCGGAAGCCGCGCGCGTCGAGCAGGGCGACCGCCAGGGCGTCGCCGAGCGCCATCTGCGCGGTCGTGCTCGCGGTCGGCGCGAGGTTGAGCGGGCAGGCTTCCTGGTCGACCGCACTCGAGACGACGATGTCGGCGTGGCGGGCCAGGCTGCTCTCGGCGCCGCCGGTCATCGCCACCAGCGTCACGCCGAGCCGCTTGATCGCCGGAACGATCGCGCCGATCTCGTCGCTCTCGCCCGAGTTGGAGATCGCCAGCACGACGTCGTCGCGGGTGACCATGCCGAGGTCGCCGTGGCTGGCCTCGGCCGGGTGGACGAAGAACGCCGGCGTTCCGGTCGAGGCCAGGGTCGCCGCGACCTTGCGGCCGACATGCCCGCTCTTGCCCATGCCCATCACGACGACCCGGCCCTTGCACGCCAGCATCGCCCGCACCGCGGCGACGAAGGCATCGCCCTGGCGCGCCTTCAAACCCTCGAGCGCGCGTGCTTCGATGTCGAGCGTGGCGCGGGCGAGGTCGAGCACGCGTCTTGCATCGAAGTCGGGAGGGGCTGACACCGGAGAGGTCGTGAAGGCGTCCAGTAGGATCGGTCGATTCTAGGGTTGGCCTTCCTTACCATCGCCGCGCATGGCCTCGACACTCGAACTGACCCTGCTCTACCTGCTGGCCGCGGTGGGCGGCGTCGTGGTGTGCCGGCTGGCGCGCCTGCCGCCGATGCTCGGCTACCTGGCGGTCGGCATCCTGATCGGCCCGCACGCGATGGCGATCGCGGGCGACCCAGAGGGCGTCGCCCACCTGGCCGAGTTCGGCATCGTCTTCCTGATGTTCGTGATCGGCCTCGAGTTCAA
>JBDTUG010000296.1:0-5156 GCA_040007855.1 Caldimonas sp. | reverse complement strand
CTAGCCGTACGCGAGGCGTGTCGCGCCCCGGGTGCGGCTCGGCCATCGATTCCCGCAGCTCGTCGCACGGCTTCCCGCCGGCCCGGGGCGGGCGACGTAGAGTCACGCCTTTGCGCAGACCCGCGCGCCTTCTTCAGGCCGGCCCGCCACCCGCCCGCCCCGGTCAAGGACATCTATGAAAAGACTGCTGCTCGCCTCCACCATCGTCCTGGCTGCCGGCTGCGCCAGCCTGTCCGGCACGTTGTCCTCGGGCATCGACCGCGCCGGCGGCGACCCCACCGTCCGCCCGCAGGACGACTTCTTCCGCAACGTCAACGGCACCTGGCTGAAGACGACGACGATCGCTCCCGACAAGGCCTACGCCGGCTCGTTCGACTTCATCCACGACCGCGTCCAGATCGAGCTGCGCGGCCTGGTAGAAGCGGCCGGCAAGTCGGCCGACAGTGCCGACGCGCGGCGGATCGGCGACCTGTACGCAAGCTTCATGGACGAGGCAGCGGTCGAGCGGTCCGGCCTCGCGCCCTTGGCCGACGAGCTGGCGGCGATCGACGCCCTGGCGACGCCCGGCCAGCTGGCGACGGCGATGGCACGGCTGACCCGGATCGGCGTCGACCTGCCACTCAACTTCTACATCGACCAGGACTCGCGCGACGCCCGCCGCTACCTGCCCCACATCGTCCAGGACGGGCTCGGCCTGCCGGATCGCGACTACTACCTGGTCGCCGACGACGCCAAGTTCCGGGAGGCGCGCGAGGCCTACAAGGTCTACCTCGCGCGGATGCTCGAGCTGTCGGGCGCGCCGGGCAGTCCGGCCGCGACGGCGCAGGCGATCCTCGAGTTCGAGACGGCGCTCGCCCGCGGCCAATGGACCAAGGTGGAGAACCGCGATCCGGTGAAGCGCTACAACAAGGTGACCGTGACGGCGCTGGCGCCGCTCGCGCCTGGCTTCGACTGGCCCGCCTGGCTGGCCGGCGCCGACCTCGGCGCGCAGCGGACCGGCGAGCTCATCGTCGCCCAGCCGAGCTACGTCGCCGCCTTCGCCGCTCAGCTCGGCGCCACCCCGCTGCCGGTCTGGAAGAGCTATCTGAGGACCCGGCTGCTCGACTCCTATGCGCCCTACCTGGGCAAGGCCTATGTCGACGCCCGCTTCGACTTCGTCGGCAGGACGCTGTCCGGTACCACCGAGAACCGGCCGCGCTGGAAGCGCGGCGTCCGGCTGGTCGAGGACGCCGAGGGCGAGCTGCTCGGCAAGCTCTACGTCGACAGGTACTTCCCGGCCGACTCGAAGCTGCGCATGGAAAAGCTGGTCGCCAACCTGCTGGCCGCGTACCGGGAAAGCATCGAGACGATCGACTGGATGAGCCCGGCGACCAGGAAGGAGGCGCAGGCGAAGCTCGCGACCTTCGCGCCGAAGATCGGCTACCCGAAGCGCTGGCGCGACTACGGCACGCTCGTCATCCGCCGCGACGACCTGGCCGGCAACGTCAAGCGGGCACGCGCGTTCGAGTACGCGCGCAACGGCGACAAGCTCGGCAAGCCGGTCGACCGCGACGAATGGTTCATGACGCCGCAGACCGTCAACGCCTACTACAACCCGTCGTTGAACGAGATCGTGTTCCCGGCCTCGGTGCTGCAGCCGCCGTTCTTCGACCCGAAGGCAGACGACGCGGTCAACTACGGCGCGATCGGCGCGGTCATCGGCCACGAGATCAGCCACGGCTTCGACGACAGCGGCAGCCAGTACGACGGCACCGGCAACCTGCGCGATTGGTGGACCGCCGCCGACCGGCAGCGATTCGACGCCCGGACCAAGATCCTGGTCGCCCAGTACTCGGCGTTCTCGCCGCTGCCTGGCTACACGGTCAACGGCGAGCTGACGCTCGGCGAGAACATCGCCGACAACTCCGGCCTGGAGATCGCCTACAAGGCCTACCGGCGCTCGCTCGGCGGCAAGCCAGCGCCGGTGATCGACGGCATGAGCGGCGACGAGCGCTTCTTCGCCGGCTTCGCCCAGGCCTTCCGCGGCAAGGTCCGCGACGCGGCGCTGCTCTCGCAGATCAAGTCCGATCCGCACTCGCCCGATGAATTCCGGATCAACGGCACGGTCCGCAACCACGGTGCGTTCTATTCGACCTACGGCGTGAAGCCGGGCGACAGGATGTACCTGCCACCGGAGCAGCGCGTCTCGATCTGGTAGGCGGCACGCGCCCTTCAGGCGAGGGACCGGCGCAGGCGCTCGGTTCCGGTGGCCGCCGCCGAAGTGGTGGCGCGACGACGACAATCGGCGTCGCCCCGCTGCCCCTCCCGCCCCGTGTTTCCGCCCGATTCCGACCAGTCCCGCGCCGCCCTCGAGCGCCGCTTCGGGCCCTCGTACCGCTGGCGCGTGCTCGGCACGGTGATGATCGGCACGATCGCCGCGATCATGGCGTCGACCATCCTCAACGTCGCCGTCCCGGACATGGCGCGCACCTTCGCGCTTGGCCAGGAGCGTGCCCAGTGGCTGGCGGCCGGCTTCATGGGGGCGATGACGCTGTCGATGCTGACCACGCCCTGGCTGCTCGACCGCTACGGCTACCGTCACTCCTATGTCGGCGCGGTAACGCTGCTGATGGCCGGGGGCGTCGCCGGTGGATTCAGCCCGGGGTTCGACCTGGTGCTGGCGATGCGCGTCGTCGAGGGCCTGGCCGCCGGCGTGCTCGCGCCGATCCCGGCGATCATCGTCCTGCACGCCTTCAGCGCCGGTGAGCGCGGCAAGGCGATGGGCCTGTTCGGCTTCGGCGTCGTGCTCGCCCCGGCGCTCGGCCCGAGCGTCGGCGGCGTGCTGGTCGAGTGGTGGGGCTGGCGCTCGATCTTCTTCGTCGTCACGCCGTTCTGCCTGATCGCGATGGCGATGGCGCGCCGCTATCTGCCGGTCGGCGCGCCGGGCGGCGGGCCGACCCACCGAGAGGGCGGGCGGCTAGACCTGGTCGGCCTCGGCCTGATCGCGGTCGCGGTGCTGGCGCTGCTCAACGGCATGGTCCACGTCGGCGACCCGTCGCCGTCGTTCGGCCTGGCCCTGATCGCCTGCAGCGTGATCGCGACGGTCGGCTTCATCGCCCACCAGCGGCGCGGCGCCAGGCCGCTGATGGCGCTCGGCCTGTTCGCCCACCGCGCCTTCGCCATGGGCGGGCTGGTCGCCTTCATCTACGGCATGGCGCTGTTCGGCTCGACCTACCTGGTGCCGGTCTTCATGCAGGAGGCGCTGCACCTGCCTCCGTCGCAGGCCGGCGCGGTGCTGCTTCCGGCCGGCATCGTCCTCGCCCTGACGATCCCGGTCGCCGGCCGGCTGGCCGACCGGGTGGCGGTGCACTGGCTGGTCTCGATCGGCCTGCTGCTGCTGTCGGCCTCGTTCTTCCTCATGCTCGGCGTCGGCACCGGCACCGCGCTCGGCCTGATCACGCTCTGGGCGGCGGTCGGCCGGGTCGGCCTCGGCTTCGTCCTGCCCTCGCTCAACCTGGGCTCGATGCACGGCCTGCCGAACACGCTCATCTCGCACGGCGCGAGCACGATCAACTTCCTGCGCCAGCTCGGCGGCGCGGTCGGCGTCGGCCTGGTCGGCAACGTGCTCGAGTGGCGCCTGCGCGCCCACCCGGCGCATCCGCTCACCGCCTACCACCAGACCTTCGCGCTGATCGGCGCGATCACCGCCTTGGCCGTGGTCGCAGCCGTTCTCATGGGACCGCCCGGGGCGCGGGCCGGTGCGCTCCGGGCCGCGCAGTGAACCTCGCCATCGAAGGCCTGCCGGAGCGCTGCGACGTGCTGGTCGTCGGCGCCGGGCCGGCCGGCAGCGCCGCGGCCCGGGTCCTGGCCCGCGGCGGTCGAAGCGTCGTGCTCGTCGACACGCACGCGTTTCCACGCGACAAGGTCTGCGGCGACGGCCTTGCGCCCGACGCGCATCGGGCCCTGGACCGGCTCGGCCTGCGCGAGGCAGTGCTGGCCGAAGCACGCCCTTCGCCCGGACTCGGGGTGGTCGCGCCGCTGGGCGGACGCATCGACGTTCCCGGCAATCTGGCGGTGCTGGCGAGAAAGCGGTTCGATGCGATCCTCTGCGATGCCGCCGTCGCGGCGGGTGCCCGCATGTTCGCGCCGCTGCGGTTCGTCGCGCCGCTGCGCGCCGCCGGCGCTGGCGGTGCCGTCGTCGGCGCGTGCCTGCAGCAGGGCGACAGGGTGCGGCAGATCCACGCACAGTGGGTCGTGCTGGCGAGCGGGGCGCAGCCGCAAGCGCTCATCGCAACCGGCATGTGCGAGCGGCGCGGGCCCAGTGGCATCGCCCTTCGCGGCTATGTCAAGAACCCGGCGATGGCCTCCCGCATCACGAGCATGGAGGTCGTGTGGCACAAGCGGTTCGCACCCGGCTATGGATGGATATTCCCCTGCGGCGACGACGTCTTCAACATCGGCGTCGGCGTGATCTGCGGCGAGTGGGGCGGCGGCCGGGCCAAGCCGGCCCTGAATCTGCGCGACGCCTTCGCCGCATTCCGGGACCTCTATCCGCCGGCCGCGGCGCTCCTCGCCGGCGGCACCTGGCAGGCCGAGCCCGGCCACGAGCTGACGGGCGCACCGCTGCGCTGCTCACTGGCCGGCGCGCGCTTCGAGGCCCCCGGCGTCCTCGTCACCGGCGAGGCCGCCGGTGCCACCTACGCGGTCACCGGAGAAGGCATCGGCAAGGCGATGGAAACGGCGATTCATGCGGCCGAGGCGATTCTCGTCCGCGCGGCGGGCGACGTCGGCGCCGAGGCCGACGCCGCGGTGCGCGCCGACTATGCGGCACGTCTGCTGGCACTCCAGCCGCGCTTCGCGGCCTACGACCAGGCGCAGCGCGCGACGGCGCGACCTTGGCTGATCGATCTCCTGGTCTGGAGCGCACGGCGCAGCCCGCACCGCCTGGAGCGCATCGCCGGCCTGCTCGAGGAGACGTATCTGCCGACCGACGCCGCGACGGTGCGCGGCGTGCTGCGCCGTCTTTTCGACTGGCGCTGAAGAGCGGATCCTCGCCGCCATGTGCCAGCTGCTCGGCCTGAACGCCAACACGCCGACCGACGTGATGTTCAGCTTCACCGGCTTCGCGACCCGCGCCGAGGAGCACAAGGACGGCTTCGGCATCGCCTTCTTCGAGG
>JBDTUG010000295.1:0-5200 GCA_040007855.1 Caldimonas sp. | reverse complement strand
GCCGCGGCTACCAGCCGCGCGGCAAGGTGCTCGGCGGCTCGAGCTCGATCAACGCCATGATCTACGTCCGCGGCCAGCCCGAGGACTACGACACCTGGGCGGGCGAGGGCAACGCCGGCTGGGGCTGGTCCGACGTGCTGCCGTATTTCAAGCGCGCCGAGCACAACGAGCGCGGCGCCGATGCGTGGCACGGGACCGGCGGGCCGCTCAACGTCGCGGACCTGCGCAGCCCGCATCGCTTCGGCGGCCTGTTCGTCGACGCGGCGGTGCAGGCCGGCTACCCGCGCAATCCGGATTTCAACGGCGCCCGCCAGGAGGGCGCGGGGCTGTTCCAGCTGACCCAGAAGGACGGCCGCCGCTTCAGTGCGGCGAGCGCCTACCTCACGCCCCACCTGACTCGCGCCAACCTCGCCGTGGTCACGGACGCGCTGGTCTCGCGCGTGCTGCTCGCGGGCGGCCGCGCGATCGGCGTCGAAGCGCGCCTGGGCGGCGCCCTGCGGCAGTTCCGGGCGCGGCGCGAAGTCCTGGTGTGCGCGGGTGCGCTGCAATCGCCCCAGGTCCTGATGCTGTCGGGGATCGGGCCCGGCACGCATCTGCAATCGCTCGGCATCGAGACGCTCCGCGACCTGCCGGGCGTGGGCCGAAACCTGCACGATCACATCGACGTGACCCAGGTCCTCGACGCCCCGCATCTGAAGGACCTGTTCGGCCTGTCGCTGTCCGGCAGCGTCGCCATGGTCAAGGCCGTCTTCGAGTGGCGCCGGCATCGCCGGGGGCCCCTGACCACCAATTTCGGCGAGGCCTGCGCATTCATCCGCAGCCGCCCGGAGGAATCGCGGCCCGACCTGCAGCTGCACTTCGTGATCGCCAAGCTCCTCGACCACGGCAGGAAGACCGTGTTCGGCCACGGCTATTCCTGCCACGTCTGCCTGCTGCGGCCGAAGAGCCGCGGCAGCGTGACCCTGGCCGGCACCGACCCGAATTCGGCGCCGGCGATCGACCCGAATTTCCTCGCCGAGCGCGACGACGTCGAGCGGCTGGTGCGGGGCTTCAAGGCGATGCGTCGCATCCTCGCCCAGCCGGCGCTGGCGGTGCACGGCGCCAGCGAGCTCGCCGGTTCGGCAGGCGCGCGCAGCGACGCCGAGATCGAGGCCTTCATCCGCGCCCATGCCGACACGATCTACCACCCGGTCGGGAGTTGCCGCATGGGCTCGGGAGCGCTCGACGTCGTCGATGCCGAGCTTCGGGTCCACGGCCTCTCGGGCCTGCGTGTCGTCGATGCGTCGATCATGCCGGGCATCGTCAGCGGCAACACCAACGCGCCGACGATCATGATCGCCGAGAAGGCCGCCGACATGATCAAGGCCGCGGCCGGCACCCCGGCCGCCTTTGCCATCCCCGTTCAAGAAAGCGCAGTCACCGCATGAAGACCCGAGCCGCCGTCGCCTGGAAAGCTGGCCAGCCCCTGACCATCGAAACCGTCGACCTCGAAAGCCCGAAGGCGGGCGAGGTGCTGGTCGAGGTCAAGGCGACCGGCATCTGCCACACCGACTGGTTCACGCTCTCCGGCGACGACCCCGAGGGGCTGTTCCCGGCGATCCTCGGCCACGAAGGCGCGGGCGTCGTGCTCGAGGTCGGCGCCGGCGTGAGCTCGCTGGCCGCCGGCGACCACGTCATCCCGCTCTACACGCCCGAGTGCCGGCAGTGCAAGTTCTGCCTGTCGAGGAAGACCAACCTCTGCCAGAAGATCCGCGCCACCCAGGGCAAGGGCCTGATGCCCGACGGGACCAGCCGCTTCTCGATCGACGGCAAGCCTTTGCTCCACTACATGGGCACCTCGACCTTCGCCAACCACATCGTCGTGCCGGAGATCGCCCTCGCGAAGATCAGGCAAGACGCGCCGTTCGACGTGGTCTGCTACATCGGCTGCGGCGTCACCACCGGTGTCGGCGCGGTGCTGTTCACGGCCAAGGTCGAGGCCGGCGCCAACGTGGTGGTGTTCGGGCTCGGCGGGATCGGCCTCAACGTGATCCAGGGAGCCAGGCTGGTCGGTGCGGACAAGATCATCGGCGTCGACCTCAACCCGGGCCGCGAGGCGATGGCGCGCCGCTTCGGCATGACGCACTTCGTCAACCCGAAGGAGGTGCCCAGCGTCGTCGATACCATCGTCCAGCTCACCGACGGCGGCGCCGACTACAGCTTCGAGTGCATCGGCAACACGACGACGATGCGCCAGGCGCTCGAGTGCTGCCACAAGGGCTGGGGCCAGTCGATCATCATCGGCGTGGCGCCCTCGGGTGCCGAGATCTCGACCCGGCCGTTCCAGCTCGTCACCGGACGTGTGTGGAAAGGCTCCGCCTTCGGCGGCGCCCGCGGGCGCACCGACGTGCCGAAGATCGTCGACTGGTACATGGACAAGAAGATCGCGATCGACGACCTGATCACCCATCGGCTGAAGCTCGAGGACATCAACGAAGGTTTCGCGTTGATGAAGCGCGGCGAGTCGATTCGCTCGGTCGTCGTCTATTGAGGGGCTGACGCGATGAAGACGACGGCGCCGTACGGCAGCTGGGCCTCCGCGCTCTCGGCCGAACAGCTCGCCGCCGCCTCGGTGCGCTTCGGTCAGATCGCGATCGCCGGCGACGCCGTCTTCTGCAGCGAAGGCCGGCCGGCCGAAGGCGGTCGCACCGTCGTCGTCGCGTGCGACGCGGCGGGCTGCCACGATCTGACGCCGGCTCCCTTCGACGTCCGGACCCGGGCCCACGAGTACGGCGGCGGTGCCTTCGCCGTGTCCGTCGACGGCGAGCTCTTCTTCAGCCACGACGCCGACCAGCGGATCTACCGTCTGCGCCGCGGCGAAGCGCCGCGGCCGGTCACGCGCGGCGGCGCCTTCCGCTATGCCGATGCGGTGCTCGACGCCGCGCGCGACCGCCTGATCGCGGTGCGCGAGGACCATTCGGGCCCCGGCGAGGCAGTCAACGCGATCGTCGCGATCGAGCTTGCCAGCGGCGGCGAGACCGTGCTGGCGAGCGGCCACGACTTCTTCTCCAACCCGCGCCTCTCGCCCGACGGCAGCCGGCTCGCCTGGCTGAGCTGGGACCATCCGCGCATGCCCTGGCAGGGCAGCGACCTGTGGGTGGCGACGCTCGACGCGGCGGGCCGACCCGGGGCGCCGCGCCATGTCGCCGGCGGCGACGCCGAGTCGATCTTCCAGCCCGAGTGGTCCCCCGCCGGCGAACTGCACTTCGCCAGCGACCGGAGCGGCTGGTGGAACCTGCACCGCGAGCGCGCCGGCTGCATCGAGCCGCTGCACGCGATGGCGGCCGAGTTCGGCGAGCCGCAGTGGCAGTTCGCCATGTCGATGTACGGCTTCGTGGCGGACGGCGGGATCGTCTGCCTGTACGAGCAGGGCGGCCGCTCGCACCTGGCCCGGCTCGACTCCCGGGACGGCTCGTTCGCCGAGGTCGAGACGCCGTATTGCTCGCTGCGCGAGCTGCGCGTCGGCGCCGGCTTCGCCGCCTGCTTCGCCGCTTCCGAGCGCGAGGCCGAGACGCTGGTCCGCTTCGACCTCGCGGGCGAGCAGTTCGCGGTAGTGCGCCGCTCGACCGAGACCGTCCCGGACCCGGCGGGCCTTTCGATCGCCGAGGCGATCGAGTTTCCGAGCGAAGGCGGGCGGACCGCGCACGCCTTCTTCTACGCGCCGAGCAATGCCGGCTTCACCGGCGAACCGGGCACCCGGCCGCCGCTGCTGGTGATCAGCCACGGCGGCCCGACCGGCGTCGCCGGCGCGTCGCTCGGGCCGCGCCTGCAGTACTGGACCCAGCGCGGCTTCGCGGTCGTCGACGTCAACTACGGCGGCTCGTCGGGCTACGGCCGGGCCTACCGGGAACGGCTCGACGGCGCATGGGGGATCGTCGACGTCGACGACGTCGTCCACGGCGCGCGCTTCCTGGTGGCGCGCGGCGACGTCGACCCGCAGCGGCTGGCGATCCGCGGCGCCAGCGCGGGCGGCTTCACCACCCTGGCCGCCCTCGCCTTCCGCAGCGTCTTCCACGCTGGCGCCAGCCACTACGGCGTGAGCGATCTCGAGGCGCTGGCGCGCGACACCCACAAGTTCGAGTCGCGCTACCTCGATTCGCTGGTCGGCCCCTACCCGGAGCGAGCCGACCTCTACCGCGCCCGCTCGCCGGTGCACTTCGCGGCGCGGCTGGCGAGCGCGCTGATCCTGTTCCAGGGCGCCGAGGACAAGGCGGTGCCGCCCGATCAGGCCGCGACGATGTTCGCGGCCGTCAAGGCCAAGGGCCTGCCGGTCGCCTACCTGCTGTTCGAGGGCGAGCAGCACGGCTTCCGACAGGCTCGGCACATCCGCCGGGCCCTCGAGGCCGAGCTCGCCTTCTACGGGCGAGTGTTCGGCTTCGCCCCGGCCGACCGGATCGAGCCGGTGCCGATCGACAACCTGCCCGACCCGGCCGCCGCGGCCCCGCCCGAGCCACGCCGACCATGAAAAAAGCCCGGCCGGAGCCGGGCTTTCGAAGTCAGCTCGCCCGCTTTCAGGCCGGGGCCGAGGCCGCCTTCTTGGTCTTCTTCATCTTCTTCATCTTGGTGGCCTTGGCCATCGGCGCCGAGGCCGGGGTGGCCATCGGGGCAGCCATCGGCTTGGCCATCGGCGCCGAGGCGCCCTTTTCCATGTGGCTGGCGGCGGAGGCGCCGAGGCTGAACGCGGCGACGACGACGGCGACGATGAGGGTCTTCATTGGAGGGTCTCCCAGGAGTTGTTGAAGCGATTGCTCCGGGGCACAACGCCGACCGGGGCATTCGGTTGACAGCGCCGGCGGCAGATTCACTCGAAGCGGCGCTCGCGCATCCACTTGGTGGCGACCCACTTCTCCCCGGCGGCGACCGGCGCGCCGCCGTGCAGCGAGCGGGTGGCCGGGTGCGGCCGGTCGTAGCTGAAGAAGACGGCGTTGCCGCGGACCGGCATGACCTCGAGGCCAGCGTCGGGAAAGACGGTCGCGCCGCCGGCTTCGGGCGTGTTCAGGTAGCAGACCAGCGAGCCGACACGCTGGCCGCCGCGCTCGAGGATGGTCGGCGTGCCGGGCTCGTCGGGGTCGAAATAGTCGTAGTGGGGCTTGTATTCGGCGCCCGGCCGGTAGCGCAGGATCTGCAGCCCCTCGCCGTTCTCGAGCGGCCAGTCGAGCAG
>JBDTUG010000294.1:0-5202 GCA_040007855.1 Caldimonas sp. | reverse complement strand
CCGGTCATGATCAGCGCCTCGCCGACCGGGCCGGCGACCTTGTCGAGCGTGCCCGCGCCGCTCATGCCGATCGCGACGAGCGCGTGGTAGACGCCCCAGACCGTGCCGAACAGGCCGACGAAAGGCGCCGTCGCGCCGACCGTCGCCAGCACGGTGAGGCCGTTCTCGAGCCGGCTCATCTCTTCGTCGAGCACCTTCTTGATGGTGCGGGTGACGAACTCGCTCGAGCTGCCCGCTTCCTCGAGCTTGGCCGCGCCGTAGCGGGCGTGATGCGCCTGGGCCTGCATCGCGTGGCTGGTGAGGTGCGAGAACGGATCGCGCGCGCCGTGGGTCGTGATCTCGGCCGCCACCGCGTCGAGCGAGGTGGCGTTCCAGAAGAAGTTCAGGAAGTCGCGGCTGCGGCCGTTGCGCAGCACGAAGGTCAGGCCCTTCACGGCGACGATCGCCCAGGAGGCGACCGACATCACGATCAGGATCGCGAGCAGCGTCTTGCCGAGCGCGTCGCTGCGGCTCAGGAAGTGGGCAAAGCCCGGGTCGGCGGCGAGTTCCGTGTTCACGTCTATTTCTCCAGTTCGTATTCGACCGGGATGAAGGTCCAGACGCCGAGCGGCTGGCCGTTCTCCGTATAGGGCTTGAAGCGCGCCTTCCGGACCGCGGCGAGGGCTGCGTCGTCGAGGCGCGCGTGGCCGGAGCTGCGGTTGATCTGCAGCGTCCTGGCGAGCCCGGCCTCGTCGATGAAGAGGCGGATCAGGACCCGGCCGGACTCGCCCAGCCGCTTCGAGACGCGCGGGTACTCGATCACGATCGGCTCGAGATACTGGACCGCCGAGGCCGGGATGATCTTCGGCGCGGGCGGCGGCGGGGCGGGCGGTGCCGGCGCAGCGACCGCGGTCGGCAGCTCCACCGGGGGCGGCGCGATCTCGGGTGGCGGCGTGGGCACGGAGAAGCTCGCGGGTGCCGGGCTCGGCGCTGCGGCGATCACGACCGGCGGCGGACGCTTGGGCACCGCCTGCGGCAGCGGCGGCGGCACCACGGGCACCGGCCTGAGCGGCTCGGCAGGCGCGATCAGGCGCGCGATCAGCCGCGCCGCCTCGGCGACCGCTTCGCGCACTTCACGGATCTGCAGGAGGCCCCAGGCGGCGGCGACGTGCGCGGTCAGGATCGCGCCTAGCACCACGTGACGCTGCGCCGGTGTCAGCCCGTCGCGACGCGCGTCGCGGCGGGGCAGCGGCGGCGGCAGGTACGCGACGCCGTGCGGGCGCGGCACGGGCCGGGCCGGGCCGCTGGCGACCGACGCAGAAGCAAATGGGGGGAGGCCGGCCATGGTCGCTTGACGCAGGCGGCAACTCTAACACTCAATGAGAACGATTCTTGTTTGTATTTATCGATCGCCACCGCCCCTGCGCGAGTCGCGCCTCCGTGCCGAACCGGGCGGCTATCCTCGCGCCATGAAGATCGTGATTCGCTGGCTGCTGCTCGCCGCCGCACTGCTGCTCGTTGCGCAACTCTATTCCGGCGTCGTCGTCGCGAGCTTCGGCTCGGCCCTGGTCGCGGCGCTCGTGCTCGGCCTCTTCAACACCTTGCTGCGGCCGATCCTGGTGCTGCTCACCCTGCCGGTCACCGTGGTCACGCTCGGCCTGTTCCTGTTCGTCATCAACGCCCTGATGTTCTATTTCGCGGCGTCGCTGATGCAGGGCTTCGGCGTCGCGGGCTTCGGCGCCGCCCTGATCGGCTCGCTGCTCTACAGCCTGTGCGGCCTGGTCATCGACGTGGCGATGGAACGACTGTTCCCGCCGCGCCGCCCTACGGCGCCTTGAAGTCGCCGCCCCAGGCGAGCACGACCCGGGCCGGATCGATGTAGCGGCGCCAGGCCGCGTTGACCTGCTCGACGCTCAGCTTCCCGATCGCCTCGTCGACCTGCTGCGCGAACGCGAAGCGGCGGTCGAGGCGCTGGTCGGCGGCGAGCTGGCTGGCGACGTTGGCGTCCTGGGCACGCGCGAGGCGGCGCAGGTTGAGCAGGCCGACCCGGGCCGCGTCGAGCTCCTGCTGCGTGAAGCCGTCCTTGATCGACAGCGCCAGCTCCTCGCGCAAGGCGGCCTCGACGCGCGTCTGGTTCTGCGGCGCGAAGATGGCGCTGACGTTCCAGGTCGAGTTCGCCTCGTCGGGATTCCAGTCGATGCCGGAGCGCACGTCGTAGCTCAGGCCCCCGCTCTCGCGAATGCGCTTCCACAGGCGCGACGAGCCGCCCGAGCCGAACAGGTAGTTGGCCATCAGCAGCGCCGGGTAGTCGGTGTCGCGGTCGGTCAGCGGCACCGGCAGCAGGCCGCGCAGGTTGGCGTTGGCCCGGTCGGGCGTGATCTCGACGAAGCGCGCCGGCGCCAGCGCCACCAGCGGACGCGGCGCCCGGGTGTACGGCAAGGCGCCGCCGGCCGGCTGCTTCCAGTTGCCGAAGGCGGCGGTGACCGCCTGGCGCACCGCGCCGGCGTCGAGGTCGCCGACCGCCGTGAACTCGCCGTTGGCGGCGCTGTAGAAACGGCGGTGGAAGGCCGCCACCTGGGCCAGGGTGACGGCGCGCACGTCCTGCTCGTCTTCGTCGAAGCTGCCTTCGTAGCGCAGGTCGCCGCGCGGATACGGATTGCCGTAGCGGGCCAGGCGATTGCGGATCAGCGCGTCCGGCTCCTTGCGCTGGCGGGCGATCGCGGTGAGCCACTGCACGCGCGACTCTTCCAGCGGCGCCGCCGCGAACACCGGCTCGCGCAGCAGCTTGCCGACCAGCTCGACCACCGCCGGCAGGCGCTCGCGCCGGGTCGTGATGTCCACGCTCACGGTCTGGCCGCTCGCCGAGAAGCCGACGTCGGCCTGCAGCCGGTCGAACTGGTCGGCGATCTGCTGCCGGGTCAGGCCGGCACCGCCCTTGTCGAGCAGCGCGCCGACGAAACCGGCGACCGCGTCCTGGCCGTTCAGCGACGCGATGTCGCCGAAGCGCAAGCGCAGCCGCGCCTGCACCGCCTGGCCGCGCGTTCCCTTGGGCAGCAGGGCCACCTTCAGGCCGCTGTCGAGCGCGAATCGCTGGGTGCGCGCATCGAGGGTCGCCGGGGTCGGGTCGAACGACTCGGCCTGGGCCGCGTTGGCGTCGCCGCGGTAGCCCTTGACCAGCGCGGCGACATCGACCCGCGCCGGCGCTGGCGCGCGCTCCGGCTGCGCCGTCGGCAGGTAGATGCCGACCGTGCGGTTGTCCCGGCGCAGCCGCTCGGCGGCGACCCGCCGGATGTCGGCCAGCGTCACCTTGCGGACGTGATCCCGGCTCAGGAAGTAGAGCCGCCAGTCGCCCTGGGCGATCGCTTCCGAGAGGCGCACGCCGATCCGCTCGGGATCGGCGAAGCCCTTGTCCCAGTCGTTCAGCCACTGGGTGCGGGCACGCTCGAGCTCCTCGTTGCTGATCGGATCGCTGGCCAGCGAATCGACCGTCGCGGCGATCGCGGCGCGCGCCTTCTCGACGTCCTGCTCCGGCGCCAGCGCGGCGCCGATGAAGAGCGGGCTGGGCTCGGCCAGCGAGAACGTGAAGCCGAAGGTGTTGGCGGCGAGCTGGCGCTCGACCAGCTGCTTGTAGAGCCGCCCGCCCGGCGTGTCGCCGAGCACCTGGGCGAGCAGGGTCGCGGCGGCGAAGTCGGGGCTCGCCGCCGGCGGCACGTGGTAGCCGACGAAGACCAGCGGCGCCCCGCCGACCCGGCGCAGGGTGACGCTGCGCTCGCCGTCCTGCGGCGGATCGAGGGTGTAGGTGGGCGCGATGGTGCGCGCCGGCCGCGGCAGCGGGCCGAACGCCTGCGCCACGTAGCCGAGCACGCGGGCGCTGTCGAAGCGGCCCGAGACGATCAGGGTCGCGTTGTCGGGCTGGTAGTACTGGCGATAGAACGCCTGCAGGCGCGGGATGTCGACGTTCTCGACGTCGGCGCGCGCGCCGATCGTGCTCTTGCCGTAGTTGTGCCACCGGTACATCGCGGCCATCGTCTGCTGCAGCAGCACGCGATTCGGGCTGTTCTCGCCCGACTCCATCTCGTTGCGCACGACCGTCATCTCGGTGTCGAGATCCGCGCGGGCGATCAGGCTGTTGACCATCGCGTCGGCCTGCCAGCCCAGGTACCAGCGCAGGTTGGCGTCGTCGGCCGAGAAGGTCGCGAAGTAGTTGGTCCGGTCGTACCAGGTGGTGCCGTTGGCGCGCAGGCCGCGCCTGGTGAATTCGCCGAGCAGGTTGCGATGGGTCGGCGTGCCCTTGAACAGCAGGTGCTCGAGCAGGTGCGCCATGCCGGTCTCGCCATAGCTCTCGTGGCGCGAGCCGACCCGGTAGGTGACGTTGACGGTAGTGCTCGGCTTCGAGTCGTCGGGCACCAGCAGAACCTGCAGGCCGTTCGCCAGCCGGTACTCGGTGATGCCTTCGACCTGCGTCACTTCCTCCATGCCGGCCGGCAGCGGAGCCGGACGGTTCTGCGCTGGCGCGGCCGCGGCGACGAGCGTGAAAGCGAGGGCGAAGAGCGCGTTCTTGAGCATGGGTGCAGCAGGGTCCGGATCGAGCGAGGGGACGAGTCTACGAGCCGGGCTGCGCCGGAGTCCGCGGCACGGGCTTTCGGGCCTCGTCCTTGAGGCCGGCGCCGCGCACCTCGAAGCCCACGCTCTGCAACTCCTGCCGGTCGCGGCCGAGCAGGGTCAGCCGATGCCGGCCCGGCCACGGCGCCCAGCGCCAGTGCTCGGCGGTACCGAGCGGCTTGCCGTCGAGCACCCACTGGCCGCGCTCGCCTTCGAAGCTGATCCGCTGCGCCGCCGGCGGCATGTCGGGGTCGAGCGCGAACACGCTGCCGTCGCGCGGGCTGGTGATGCCGAACCGGCGTGTGCCGTCGACCTCGCCGCTGGCGCGCTGCAGTGCCCGCTCTGTGCCGACCAGGAAGACCTCGTCGCGCGCCGGCTCCTTGCCAGTGTCGAAGGCGACCCGCTGCCGGACCACGCCGGCGGGAAGTGGCGGCGGCCGCGACGGCGCGCCGGCATGCAGGGCGCCGGCGAGCGCCTGCCAGACCGGCGCCGCGCCGCTGACCCCACTCACCCCGTGCATCGCCGCGCCGCTTGCGTTGCCGACCCAGACGCCGATCGTGTAGCGGTCGGTGAAGCCGACGCACCAGTTGTCGCGCATGTCCTTGCTGGTGCCGGTCTTGA
>JBDTUG010000293.1:0-5203 GCA_040007855.1 Caldimonas sp. | reverse complement strand
CTGGATCGAGAATGATCTTGCTCACTGCCCAGGCCGACTTGACGATCTCCATCAACAGCCAAGGCAGATAGCCCAGGATCCTGACGCCCAGTCGCTTCGGCTGGCCGGCGGCATCGATGCCATCCATCCTCCGACAGAAGCACACGACAGCAAGTGCGCAACCCGCGCCTGCGGTCAACAGGAAAGGCGTGAAGAAGCCCGACAGCAGCAGCCAGAAGATGTACAACACCAAGAAGAGACCGGCCGAACGGATCACGATAGGTGAGGGAGGTGATTGACCTGGTGGATTCTAGGCAGCGGAAGCGGCCTTGATCCCCTCGAAACCGAGCAGTCCGAGTCGCGCCGCCAGCCCGGTGCGCTGCGGGAAGGCCGGGATGCCCGGTTCGACTTGCTCGAGCTCTCCGGGATCGCCCTTGCGCCCGCCCTTCTGCGTCAGGCGAACGAGACGCGCGCTTTCGGCCCGCTGGCAAGAAATTGCAGCGCGCGTTGTCGAGCCAGGAAGCCTCGGGCCACTGAAGGCGTTCTGTTGTCCAGTGCTATCGAGTCGACTCCTCGGCGCGCGGAGCACGCCCACGAGCGAGGATTTCATGGCGGACTCTCGGTTTGTCATCGGCGGCCGAGCTGTGCTCGCAGGCGTGCAACGAGGCATGCAACGGGGAAACCCAGCGTGCCGACCTTCGCGTGCGAGACTTTGCGCCGGCGCAAACTTTCGCCTGCGATCCGCTGTTGAAGGTCCGATCCGGCGCCCGGGAGCGTTAGATTCGCGGGATGCACACCATTCGTCACTGGCCTCTTGGCGCCAAGCTGTCGCTCGTCGCTGCGCCGTTTCTGCTGTTGGCGATCTGTTCGATCGCGGTGCTGGTCTGGATGTCCTTGCAGCTAGGGGGCGGCGCGGCCTCTGTCAACGAGGCAGGGCGCATGCGGATGCAGGCGTACCGCATGATGTTGTCGGTGTCCACGGGCGACGCGCAGGCGCTTGCACAACAGGTGGCCGAGTTCGAACGCAGCCTGGCGCTGCTGCGAAACGGAGATCCCGAGCGACCCCTCTTCGTACCGTGGGACGAGCTTGTCCGGCAGCGTTTCGCGACGGTCGATCAAGACTGGGTCCGGTTTCGCAATGGACTGGCCGGCTCGCCACGGCCGGTTGTGCCCGTGCCCGTGCCTGCCGTCACAGGTGTGGATACAGCCGCATTTGTGTCGCACATCGACGGGCTTGTGGAAGGCATTGAAGTCCACCTCGCTCGCTGGACATCGTTGATGCACCTGCTGCAGCTCGCGCTGATGGCGTTGGCGGTGGTGGGCGCGGCGGTGCTGCTGTACACAGGCTACCTGTTCGTCCTGGAGCCGGTCGGATTGCTCGAAGACGCGATCCGGCGGCTCCAGGCCGGCGACTTGGGTGCGCGGGTGGACTGCGCCACCACCGACGAGTTCGGAACGCTCGGAGCAGGCTTCAACGACATGGCCGGGCAGTTGCAGTCGATGTACCGCAACCTGGAAGCTCGTGTCCACGAGAAGACCGCCCAGCTCGAAGAAAAGCACGAGCGACTGGAAAGCCTGCTCGAGGTCACCAATCTGGTCACCAAGGCCGTCTCCCTCAACGAACTGGCGGCCGGCTTCACGAATCGGATCGCTCGAATCGCCCGAGCCGACGGGGTCGCACTTCGCTGGTCGGGCGAGACCAACCGCAGCTACCTGATGCTGGCGTCGCAGGGCTTGCCGCAGGCGATGATCGACGCCGAGCATTGCCTCACCGCCGGCGAATGCCATTGCGGTTCGCCCCAGGCACTCCCGGGCGCCCGCGTGATACCCATCCGCGCCATGCAGCCGACGCGCATGAGGCATTGCGCCAGGGCCGGATTCGAAACCATGGTTTCGGTTCCGATCCGGTTGCACGACCGCCTGATGGGCGAGGTGGACCTGTTCTTCCACGCCCGGATCGACATCTCCGACGCCGAGCGCTCGTTGTTCGAGGCGCTCACTGTCCAGCTGGCCGGCGCGATGGAGAACTTGCGCCTGAATGCGCTCGGCCTCGAGGCGGCCGTGTCTCAAGAGCGGAGTTTCCTGGCACGCGAGCTGCACGATTCGATCGCCCAGTCGCTCGCGTTTTTGAAGATCCAGGTCCAGCTCATGCGCGACGCCATCGCCGACGGCGATCCTCGGCAGGTGCAGCATGTCCTGGGCGAGATCGACCTGGGCGTCAGGGAGAGCTACGGCGATGTGCGCGAGTTGCTGATGCACTTCCGCACCCGGACCAACGCGGAGGACATCGAGCCCGCGCTCATGACCACGCTGCGCAAGCTCGAGCACCATACCGGCTTGAGGACCACCCTGACGATGCAGGGAGACGGCATGCCGCTGAGCCCGGATACGCAGATCCAGGTGCTGCACATTGTCCAGGAAGCCTTGTCCAACGTTCGCAAGCATGCGCGCGCCGGTCAGGTGTGGCTGGATGTTCAGAAGCAGCCGCAGTGGCGCCTGGAAGTGCGCGACGACGGACTGGGATTCGCTGGGCAGAATGGCCGACAAGACGAAACGCATGTGGGCCTGCGCATCATGGCGGAGCGGGCCGAGCGCCTGGGCGCCCGGTTCGAGGTGCTCTCCACGCCCGGGCGTGGCACGTCGGTCGTCCTGACCTTGCCTTCTGCGCCCGCGACCGCATTCGAAAGCCGGTCACTGCAGCAGGCAGTGGGCTGACGGCATGACTGCTCGGTCCGACACGATCCGCATCATGCTTGTCGATGATCACACGCTGTTTCGTCGTGGCCTGACGGCCCTCCTTCAGCGCGACCCTCAGTTCGAAGTCGTGGGTGATGCCGGCGACGCGGGCGAGGCACAGCGTCGAGCCCGAGAGCTGCAACCGGACGTGATCCTGTTGGACAACCACCTGCCGGGTGTCAATGGTGTGGATGCCCTGCCGGCGCTTTACGAGGCAGTGCCCGGCGTAAAGGTGCTGATGCTGACGGTGAGTGAAGACGAGCGTGACCTCTCGGCCGCGTTGCGTGGCGGCGCTTGCGGGTATCTGCTGAAGACGATCGAAGGCGATGCGCTGTCGCAGGCGATCCGGCGCGCGATGCGCGGAGCGAGCGTGGTGGCCGAGGAAATGACGGGCAAGCTGGTCGCGGCCTACCGCGATGCGACCGCGCCGCGCGCGTCTGCGGACGCCGAGCCCGTCGCGCCGGAAGCAGCGGCCTCCCGGCTGGACGTGATGTCTCGGCGCGAACTCGACATCCTGCGCGGTATTGCCCGCGGCCAGGGCAACAAGGAGATTGCCCGCTCGCTCGGAATCGCCGAGCCGACCGTAAAGATTCACGTGCAGCACATCTTGCGCAAGCTCGATGTGAGTTCGCGGGTTCACGCCGCCGTGATCGCAAGCGAGCACGGCCTGGCTTGATCCAGCGCAAGCGAGCGCGATTTATCCGGGCCGGTAGTCCATCAGACCGATGGCGGCCACGCAACGGTAGTTCGTCTGCCGCGTGACACGACTCCAGCTGGCGGATGCCGCGACGCGGCGTTGATTTCTACAGTCCGCCCATGGGAACCGGGCGGACTGTGGAATGAGCAGGAAGAGTCAGGCTCTGGCGGTGCTGCTGGTCAGCACCCTGGCCTTCACCGTGTGCTTCATGGTGTGGATGATGTTCGCCGTGATCGGCATCCCGATCAAGAAGTCGCTGGGCCTGAATGCCACCGAGTTCGGTTTGCTGACCGCCATGCCGGTGCTGACAGGCTCGCTGATCCGCGTGCCGCTGGGGATCTGGACCGACAGGTACGGCGGTCGCATCGTGATGACCCTCCTGATGGCTTCGACCGTGCCGGCCATCTGGCTGATGAGCTACGCCACCGCATACTGGCACTTCCTCGTGATCGGTCTGTTCGTCGGGCTTGCCGGCGGGTCGTTCTCGGTCGGTACGCCCTACGTGGCGCGCTGGTTTCCGAAGAACCGGCAAGGCTTTGCGATGGGCGTCTACGGTGCGGGCAACTCGGGGGCCGCCGTCAACAAGTTCGTGGCCCCGGTCCTGCTGGTCGCTTTCGGCTGGACGATGGTGCCGATGGTGTACGCCGCCATCATGCTGGGTACCGTCGCGCTTTTCTGGATGCTCAGCGTCAGCGACCCGGCGCACCTCGTGCCGTCGAACACGAAGTTCAGCGACCAGCTGAAGTTGCTGAGGGAGCCGAAGGTGCTGAAGTACTGCCAGTACTACAGCATCGTCTTTGGCGGTTACGTCGCGCTGTCTTTGTGGATGGTCCAGTACTACGTCGGTGAGTACGGCCTGGACATCCGCACCGCCGCCTTGCTGGCCGCCTGCTTCTCGTTGCCGGGCGGCGTATTGCGCGCCGCCGGCGGCTGGCTCTCCGACAGGTACGGCGCGCACAGCGTCACCTGGTGGGTGCTTTGGGTGAGCTGGATCTGCCTGTTCCTGCTGTCGTATCCGCAGACGGATTTCACCGTGCTCACGGTCAATGGCCGGAGGACCTTCCACGTCGGCCTGAACGTGTACGCCTTCACCGGCCTGATGTTCCTGCTGGGCATTGCCTGGGCTTTCGGCAAGGCCAGCGTCTTCAAGTACATCAGTGACGACTACCCCACGAACATCGGCGCGGTCAGCGGCATCGTCGGCCTTGCCGGTGGCCTGGGCGGCTTCGTGCTGCCGGTCATGTTCGGCGCGCTGATGGACCTGACGGGCGTGCGCTCCAGCGCCTTCATGCTGATGTACGGCGTGGTCTGGGTCTCGTTGATCTGGATGTACTGGACGGAGGTGCGACGCACCGAACTGATGGGCAGCAATGCCCTGCCTTTCAGCCTGCAGGGCTGAGGCGCTGCCGCAGCCATGTCAAGGATCGAAATGAACACGACTCTCAAGGCGGGTGTACCGCCAGCCGCACCTCGCAGTGGCGCCGATATTGCCGACTGGCAACCCGAGGACGAGGCATTCTGGGAGTCGAGGGGCAAGAAGATCGCCTACCGCAACCTCTGGATCTCGGTGCCCGCGCTGCTGTGCGGCTTCGCGGTCTGGGGCATGTGGGGAATCATCACCGTGCAGATGCTCAACCTCGGGTTTCCGTTCACCCAGGCCGAGCTGTTCACGCTGACCGCCATTGCCGGCATTGCCGGCGCCACGATGCGCATTCCGGCGTCGTTCCTGATCCGCCTGGCCGGCGGGCGCAACACCATCTTCCTGACCACCGCGATGCTGCTCGCGCCGGC
>JBDTUG010000292.1:0-5325 GCA_040007855.1 Caldimonas sp. | reverse complement strand
CGATGATGTCGATGAACTGTTTCTTGATGAAATCCATCAGCGCCATGGCAGCGTTTCTCCCGAGGGAACCCGAACATTCGGGTGCGGCGAATAATACGCCGCGCGTCCGCAAATCAATCCCCATCTAGGGTGTGCGCCATGAACGAATCGACACCACTCAAGCTTGCCGTCGTTGGCGCTGGCCCGGTCGGCCTGGCGCTCGCGCTGCACGCCGCGAACGCCCTGCCCGACGCCGAGATCACGCTCTTCGACGCGCGACCGATCGACAAGGACGTGTCGGGTGATCCGCGCACCCTGGCCCTTTCGCTCGGCAGCGTGCAGTTGCTGCAGCGGCTCGGCGCCTGGCGGCCGGAAAGCGCGCAGGCGATCGCCGAGGTGCACGTCTCGCAGCAGACCCCGTCGCTGCTCGCGGCGTTCTCGGCGCGCTTCGGCGAGCCTGAGCTGACCATCCGCGCCGTCGACGAGGCAGTGCCGATGCTCGGCGCGGTGCTGAGCTACGGCGCGATCGTCGCGCCGCTGCAGGAGGCCTGGCTGGCCGCTGAGCGACGCCAGCCGAAGCGCCTGTTCAGCCGCTTCGGCGCCAAGGTCGCGGCCTTGAAGAACGTCACCGCACCGGGCGGCGTCGAGGTCGACGCCGGAATCGCCGAGCGCTTCGATCTCGCCGTCGTTGCCGAAGGCGGCGTGTTCGCCACCGCGCCGAAGAACGAGCTGGTTGCCGGCGAGCGGCGACCGGCGCTGCGCCACGACTACAGGCAGACCGCGTGGGTCGGCATCGCCACCTTCGCGGCCGCCGGCAGCGGTGCGGCGCCGGCATCGGGGATCGCCTACGAGCGCTTCACGCGGCACGGCCCGGCAGCTCTGCTGCCGCTCAAGGACGGCCGGGCCGGCCTCGTCTGGTGCACCGACAGCGCCGACGACCCGGTCCGCGAGCTGAGCGATGCGCAGCGCGTCACCGTGCTGAACACGATCTTTCATCCGCGCACCCCACGCCTCGCCGCGCTCACGCCGCTGAAAGAGTTCCCGCTCGGCCTGAGCGCCGAGCGGACCCTGACCGACGGCCGCACCGTGCGGATCGGCAACGCCGCGCAGACGCTGCACCCGGTGGCCGGCCAGGGCCTGAACCTGGGCATGCGCGACGCGTTCGAGCTGGTTCGGTCGCTCGCCCGCAGTCGCGACGTCGACGCCGTCCTGCGCAAGCTCGAATGGCAGCGCGCCCCGGACCGCTGGGCGATGATCGCGGCGACCGATTTCCTGGCGCGCAGCTTCACCTGGGCCCTTCCCGGCGCGAGCGCGGCGCGCGGCTTCGGCATTGCCGCGCTGCAGGCGCTCGGGCCGGTGAAGTCGGCGCTGGCCCGGCAGATGATGTTCGGCTCGAGGTAGCGGCGATGGCCGCGATCACCGATCTCGCCGCCCACGCGCTCGCCAGCGCGATCCACGCCCGCGAGCTCTCGTGTCGTGAGGTGATGCAGGCCTTCCTCGATCGCATCGCCGCGCTCAACCCGCGCCACAACGCGATCGTCAGCCTGCGTGACGGCGACGCGCTGCTGGGCGAGGCCGATCGCTGCGACCTGGAGCTGGTGCGCGACGAACGCCAGGGCAGGCCGCGGCCGTTCCTGTTTGGCCTGCCGCAGGCGATCAAGGACGTCGTGCCGACGGCCGGCCTCCGCACCACCTTCGGCTCGCCGATCCTCGCGGACTTCGTTCCCGCGGCCGACGCCCTGATGGTGCAGCGGATGCGCGCCGCCGGCTGCATCGTCATCGGCAAGACCAACACGCCCGAGTTCGGCCTCGGCTCGCATACCTTCAACGAAGTGTTCGGCGCGACCCGCAACGCCTTCGACCCGGGCCGCTCGGCGGGCGGCAGCAGCGGCGGCGCCGCCGTCGCCCTGGCCACGCGCATGCTGCCGGTGGCCGACGGCAGCGACTCGATGGGCAGCCTGCGCAACCCCGCCGCCTGGAACAACGTGTTCGGCTTTCGCCCGAGTCAGGGCCGGGTGCCGTCCTGGCCGGCGCAGGACGTCTGGGTCACCCACTTCGGCACCGAGGGGCCGATGGCGAGAAACGTGCACGACCTCGCCCTGCTGCTCGACGTGCAGGCCGGCCACGACCCGCGCGCCCCGCTCTCGCTGGCCAGCGAGCCCTCGTTCGCCGATCGCCTGTCGAGGGTGGGCGACGACGAGCGCTCGCCCTGCCGGATCGCCTGGCTCGCCGACCTGGGTGGCCACCTGGCGTTCGAAGACGGCATCCTCGACGTGTGCGCCGCCGGCCTGGCCCGGCTCGAGGGCGCCGGTTGCGCGGTCGAGCCGGCCGCCCTCGGCTTCGCGCCGGCTCGGCTCTGGGACGCCTGGCTCAAGTGGCGCTGGTGGATCCTCTGCGGCCGCTTGTCGCCCTTTCTCGTCAAGCCAGAGAACCGCGTCCTCATGAAGCCCGAGGCGCTGTGGGAGCACGACCAGGGTCTGCGTCTCTCCGCCGCCGACATGATGAAGGCGAGCGTCGAACGGAGCGCCTTCTACCAGCACCTGCTGACGCTGTTCGAGCGCTTCGACTTCCTCGCCTTGCCGAGCGCGCAGGTCTGGCCGTTCCCGGTCGAGTGGCGCTGGCCGCGGCAGATCGCCGGCCGGACCATGGACACCTACCACCGCTGGATGGAGGTCGTCGCCCTGGCGACCTTCGCCGGGCTGCCGGCGATCAGCGTGCCGGTCGGCTTCTCGGCCACGGGCCTGCCCATGGGCCTTCAGCTAGTCGGCCGGCCGCGTGGCGATCTCGACTTGCTTCGCCTGGCGCAGCGCTACGCGGCGGCGTCGGCCGAGACACTGGCGCGGCGACCGCCTGAACCCTCTTTGCAAGCAGCAACATAGGGGCCGCCGCGCGAACGCCGGCTGTCGCGCTCGCAGGGAATTCGAATCCGAATGTAGGACGACGCTTACAGCAGTCCGCTGGATCGACCGCGCCGCATCCCCGGCGATGTCGCACACGGTCCGACATCGTGTCGGCGGCATCCTCCCTCCGTGCGTTTGAGTCGAACGCGCCGTTTCTCTTGGAGACGGTGTCAACCTGGAAACAAGCCATGAACAAGACCGTCAAGACACTCCTCGGCGCCAGCGCGCTGATGCTCGCAGCGCACGCCTCGGCGCAAGTCACCTTCTACGAAGGCGAAAACTTTCGCGGCCGAGCGCTCACCACCAACAAGCTGATCATGAACATGGAGAACAGCGGCTTCAACAACCGCGTGTCCTCGCTCATCGTCGAGGTGGGGACGTGGGAGGTCTGCGACGGCGTCCGCTTCTCCGGCAAGTGCGCCGTGCTGCGCAAGGGCAGCTACCAGAACCTGGCCGGCCTCAGACTGGGCAACCAGATCTCCTCGATCCGCCGGGTCGACGACCGGCGCCGCTACGACAACGAGCCGCAGCCGTTTGCCGGCCCGATCTACCAATGGCGGCAACGGCCGGGCGAGCGCCTGCTCGAGGCGCCGGTCACGTCGGTGCGCGCCGTCGTCGGCCCGCCCGAGCAGCGCTGCTGGGTCGAGCGCCAGCAGGTCGCGGGAGGCGAGCAGCGTGACGTCAATATTCCAGGCGCGATCATCGGCGGCGTACTCGGCGGCATCCTCGGCCACCAGATCGGCGGCGGCACGGGCAAGGACGTCGCCACCGGCGTCGGCGTGATCGGCGGCGCCGCGGTGGGCGCCAACGTCGGCAGGAACAACAACAGCTACACGCGCGACGTGCGTCGCTGCGCAACGGCGCCCAGCGGCCCGCCGCAGTATTACGACGTGACCTACCGCTACCAGGGCCGGGACCATCAGGTCCAGATGAGCACGCCTCCGGGGGCGACGGTGCGCGTCAACCGGAATGGCGAACCGCGGCTCTGAGCGGTCTCGCTGAGGAAGGAAGCGGCCACCCGGCCGCTTTTTTCTTGGCCGATCGCGGCGCCGGGATACTTCGCCCATGTCCGCGCTGGTCTTCGTCAAGCTGTTCGCGATCGTCGCGATCGTCGCGATCGGCTGGGGCACGGCCAGGAGCGGCCGCCTCGGCGGCGGCGATCCGGCGCGGGTGCTGTCCGGCGCGGCCTTCTACGTCTTCGTGCCGGCGCTGCTGTTCCGCACCGCGGCGCGAACCGACTTCCGCCAGCTCGACCCGCGGCTCGTGCTCGCCTTCTTCGCGCCCACGCTGGCCATGCTGGCGCTGGTCTACCTGGCCTGCCGGCTGCGCCCGGCGAGCCCCGGCGCGGCCGCCGCAGCGCCGAGCGTGCGCGCGATCACGGCCTCGTTCGGCAACGCGGTCCAGGTCGGCATCCCGCTGGTCGCCGCCTTGTACGGCGAAGCCGGGCTGTCGCTGCACATCACGCTGGTCAGCCTGCACGCGCTGATCCTGCTGACGGTGCTGACCGCGCTGGTCGAGCTCGACCTCGCGCACGCGCAGCGCCGTGCCGACCCGGACGGCGCCGGGCTCGGCCGGGTGCTCGCCACGACGGTGCGCAACACCGTCATCCACCCGGTGATCCTGCCGGTGCTGGCCGGCCTGGCCTGGAACGCTTCGGGCGCCGCGCTGCCCGGGTTCGCCGACGAGATCCTGGTCACGCTCGGCCAGGCGGTGGTGCCGCTCTGCCTGATCCTGATCGGCGTCTCGCTCGCCCACCATGGCGTGCGCGGCGCAGTCCGCGGCGCGCTGCTCGCCGCGCTGCTCAAGCTCGTCGTGCAGCCGGCCGCCGTGCTCGTCTTCGCGTCAGCCGTGCTGGGCCTGACGGGCGTGCCGCTGGCGATCGTCGTCCTGATGGCGGCACTGCCGGTCGGCAGCAACGCGCTCATCTTCGCGCAGCGCTACCAGACGCTGCAGGCCGAAACCAGCACCGCGATCGTCGTCTCGACGCTCGGCTTCGTCCTGACGGCGCCGCTCTGGCTGGCGATCCTGCACGCGCTCGGCTGAGACGCTGTGAAGCAATCGCACGTGCCTGCCTCACCCTCCCGGCCGGGTCGCCGAGGAACCTATCATTGCCGCTCGTCGCGCCGCCGGACCCGTCCGCCTCGCACCGTCCACTCGGAGATCGGAATCGCCATGAATCATTCACGCACGCTGAAGGCGGGCGCCGCGCTCGCCCTGCTGGCTGCCTGCGGCGCGGCCTTTGCCGCCAAGACCCTGGTCTACTGCTCGGAGGGCAGCCCGGAAGGCTTCAACCCGCAGTTCTTCACCACCGGCACGACCGCCGACGCGTCGTCGGTGCCGATCTACAACCGCCTGGTCGAGTTCGAGATCGGCACGACCAACATCGTGCCCGGGCTGGCCGAAAGCTGGGTCGCCGCGCCCGACGGCATGGCCTACACCTTCCGCC
>JBDTUG010000291.1:0-5329 GCA_040007855.1 Caldimonas sp. | reverse complement strand
GCCCAGGCGATCGTGCGCGACGGCGAAGGCGCCACCAAGTTCATCACCATCCACGTCGAGGGCGGCGCCAGCGTCGCCGAGTGCCGCCAGGTGGCCTACGCGATCGGCCACTCGCCGCTCGTCAAGACCGCGTTCTTCGCCAGCGACCCGAACCTGGGCCGCATCCTGGCCGCGGTCGGCTACGCGGGCATCGACGATCTCGACCAGACGAAGATCGATCTCTTCCTCGACGACGTCCATGTCGCCGAGGGTGGCAGCCGGCGCCCTGCCTACCGGGAAGAAGACGGCCAGCGGGTCATGAAGCAGAGCGAGATCACGGTCCGCGTCGGCCTGCACCGCGGCTCGCACGAGGCCACGGTGTGGACCTGCGACCTGAGCTACGACTACGTGAAGATCAACGCCGACTACCGGAGCTGATCGCCCGGCCGCCGCCCTGCGCCCGCACCACCGCGTGCAGCAGGAGGGCCGCGCCCGCCAGGCGCGGGACAGCGTCGGTCCCGCCAGGCTGCGCGCGGTGGCGCGCGGCGCGAACGGCGGCGCCGGGCGAGCGATCGGCGGCGAGCGTGCGATGTGCCGCGCGGCCGGCGTGGGCGAAGCGCAACGCTGCTCGGCTTTGCCGTTGCGGGCTCCCGGGGGCCGCTGCTACGATGAGCGCCTCTCCCAGAACGCGAGCCCCCATGACCCGACCCCGCAACACCATCGTCCTCGGCGCCTACGGCGCCGTCGGTCCGTGGGCTGCGCGTATCGGCGCGGCTCCGCGTTTCGGCGGCCTCGAGGCCCCGATCTAGTCCTCTCGGCCCGCTTCGCATCGAAGTTCCGCTGAGAGATCAGCGGAAGGATCGATCACCCCTCGTTTTTTCCGCTGCCTGGGCCCACCCGGCCCGTGAGGCCGCCCTCTCCGGGGCGGCCGCGTTGAAAAGAAGCAGGTGGAGCCATGAACTGGCTTTCGAGAACGACCCGAAGATTGCTGCCCCGCCGGCCCTGGCTGTCCGCCACCGACCTGTTGCGCGACGCTGCCTACCGGCGCCTGTGGACCTCGATCCTGATCAGCTCGTTCGGCGGGCAGGTGACGATGCTCGCGCTGCCGCTCACGGCGGCCGTGCTGCTGCAGGCGTCGCCGACCCAGATGGGCCTGCTGACGGCGATGGAGATCGTGCCGTTCGTGCTGTTCTCCCTGCCCTCGGGCGTGTGGCTCGACCGGGTCAGGAAGCTGCCTGTCTACGTGGTCGGCGAATGCATGATCGGCGTCGCCGTGGCGAGCGTGCCGATCGCCTGGTGGGCCGGCTGGCTGACCATCCACTGGCTGTACGTCTGCGGCTTCGTCATCGGCACGGTCTACACCATCGCCGGCAGCGCCGCGCAGATCGTCCTGACCCAGGTGGTGGCGCGCGACCGGCTGGTCGAGGCGCATGCCAAGAACGCGCTCGCCAGCTCGGGCGCCGAGGTCGCCGGGCCGGGCCTGGCGGGCGCCCTGATCAAGGTCGTCGGCGCGCCGCTCGCCCTGCTGGTCGACGCCGTCCTGGTCACCGTCTCGGCGGCGATCCTGCGTGGCCTGACGATCCACGAGCAGCCCTGGCGGCCGAGCGGCGAGGGCACGCCGATGGCGCAGTTCTGGGCCGACCTGCGCGCCGGCGTGCGCTTCGTCGCTCGCCATCGCCTGCTGATCGCGCTGGCGCTCGTCGTCGGCGGCTGGCAGGCCTGCCACCACGCGGCGCTGGTCGTGCAGATCCTGTTCGCGACCCGGACCCTGGGCCTCTCGGAGCAGGCGATCGGCCTGAGCTACACGGCGATGGGTGCCGGCACGATCGTCGCAAGCGTGTTCGGCAACCGAATCAGCCAGCGCTTCGGCCCCGGGCCCAGCCTGCTGCTCGGGATCGCCATCTGCGGCGCCGGCTGGCTGCTGCTGTCGGTCGCTCCGGCCAGTGCCTGGGGCGTCGCCGCCTTCACGGCCACGCTGATGATGTTCTCGACCGGCGCGGTGCTGATCTTCATCAACTTCCTGGGCCTGCGCCAGGCGGTGACGCCTGCGCCGCTGCTCGGCCGGATGACCAGCACGATGCGCTGGCTGATCCTGATACCGGCAGGACCGGGCGCGTTGCTGGGCGGCTGGCTCGGCGAGCATTCGGGGCTGCGCACCTCGCTCGCGGTGGCCGGCTGCGGCTCCCTCCTGCTCGCCCTGGCGGCGTCGCGTCTCGACGTGATCCGCAATCTGAGGAGCTTGCCCGCGCCCGAGCGCGAGGCCGACTGGCTGGGCGCCGAGGCGCACATCGGCGCCCGCCCGGTGGCGACCTGAGCGAGGGAGGGCGAGGCCGTGGACCCGTTGCTGATCGACGTGCCCGAGCGGATCGAGACCGAGCACCTCGTGCTGCGCTGCCCGCGGCGCGGCGACGGCGCCCTGCTCAACGAGGCGATCGGCAACTCGCTGGCCGAGCTCGGCCCGTGGCTGCCATGGGCGGGGGCGATGCCGAGCGTCGACGAGTCGGAGGCGCATTGCCGCCGCCAGCAGGGCCGCTTCATCCTGCGCGAGGACTTCGTCTTCCTGATCTTCGCGCGCATGCCGGACGGCGCCGAAGGCGAGTTCCTCGGCGGCGCCGGCCTGCACCGCATCGACTGGGCGCTGCGCAGCTTCGAGATCGGCTACTGGAGGAAGACCGGTTGCGCCGGCCGCGGGATCGTCACCGAGACCGTGCAGGCGATGGCGCGGCTCGCCTTCGACGCGCTCGGCGCGCGCCGGGTGGAGATCCGCATGGACGATGCCAACGTGCGCAGCTGGAAGGTGGCCGAGCGGGCCGGGTTCACGCTCGAGGCCTTGCTCCGCTTCGACTCGGTCACGCCCGGCGGCGAGCCGCGCAGCACCCGGGTGTACGCGCGGGTGCGCGGCGCCGAGGAGCCGTTCGGTCCCTGAGCGTCGCATATACGCAATCGCCGCGGTCGCGATCGCGGCGCCAGGTTGCCAAGGGCCGGTGTTCAGGGCACAGTGCTCCGGCTCCGGCTCCGGCTCCGGCGCCATGGGGTGCAGCGCGAGATGTCGGCGGCGATTTCGAAGTCGATGAGGAGAACGGCGATGCCGGTGAGCGAAGCGGTCCCCGAACGCGCGGCGGTGATCCTCGGCCCGGGCGAGGGCCGCGCCTATCCGATGGGCCGGATCGGCGCGGTGTTCAAGGCCGACGGTCTCGAGACCGCTTCGCGCTACTCCATCTCGGAGTGGTGGCTCGAGCCCCGCACCCAAGGCCCGGGCCCCCATTCGCATCCCGAAGACGACGTCTTCTACGTCATCGAAGGGACCATGAGCATCCTCGTCGGCGCCGACTGGACGCATGCCGGCAAGGGCAGCTTCGTGCTGATCCCGGGCGGCACCGTCCATGACTTCGAGAACCGCAGCAGCACGCGCGCCGGCGTGCTCAACCTGTCCATTCCGGGCGCCTTCGAGCCACACATGGCGGGCATCGCCGAGTGGTTCGCCGCGCACCCGCCGCAAGACGCCGGTCCTCCGGCCCGCGCCTGAGCCTTGAAGGCACGTCCCCCGACGCTTCACGCCGGGAACGCCCGCAGGGGTGACGTTTTCGCGGCACTTACTGGGTACATTCTTCGCACGACAACAAGGAGGGAACATGAAGCCACAACTGCAACGACCGACGGCCGCATTCGTCGGCGCGTCCTGGGTCGCGCTGCTCGTCGGGGGCGCGACTTATCTGGTCGGTCTCTGGAACGCGCACATGCTGCTCAACGAGAAGGGCTACTACTTCACGATCCTGATGTACGGCCTGTTTTCCGCGGTGTCGCTGCAGAAGTCGGTGCGCGACCGCATGGAGGGGATTCCGGTGACGGGAATCTACTTCGGCCTGTGCTGGTTCTCGCTCGGACTGTCGATCATGCTGCTCGCGGTCGGCTTGTGGAACGCCGAGCTCGCGGCGAGCGAGAAGGGCTTCTACGCGATGTCGTTCCTGCTCAGCCTGTTCGCCGCCGTCGCGGTGCAGAAGAACGTTCGGGACATGGCGCTGTTCGCGGAGGCGGCGCCGGCCCTGGCACCCGACACGACGCCCGGGGTCTGACCGCTTCCCCGCTCCGCCCGCCGGGCTCGTCGACAGCCTGGCTAGCAGCTAGCTAGGGCACGACTGCCGGCGCGAACCGGTCGACCGCGTCGGTGATGATCGAGTCGATGCCGAGCCTGGTGAGCCGCTGCACTTCGGCCGGGTCGTTCACGGTGTAGACCAGCGCGTGCATGCCGGCGTCGCGGATCTGCGTCAGCACGTCGAGGTCCATGAGCGGATAGGCGGTGACCACGGCGGCGCAGCCGAGTGCCCGCGACAGCTGCAGCCAGCCGGGATTCAGCGCGTCGAGCAGCAGGGCGCGGGGCAGGGCCGGCGCGGCGAGCATGGCGGCGGCCAGCGCGGCCGGCCGGAACGAGCTGAGCAGCGGCGCCTGCGCGGCGCCGCGCCAGAGCGTCAGGGTCCGCCCGGCGACGACGCGCCCGGTTTCCTCCTCGCTGCCGGGTGTCGGCTTGATCTCGATGTTGAGCGCGAAGTCGTTGCCCAGGCAGTAGCGCGCAATCGTCTCGAGCGAAGGCAGCGGCTCGCCGGCGAAGTTGCGGCCATGCCAGCTGCCGGCGTCGAATCGCGACAGCTCGCTCCACTTGAAGCGCGCCGCCAGCCCGTGCGCGTTGGTCGTGCGTTGCAGCGTCTCGTCGTGCAGCAGGAAGGGCACGCCGTCGGCGGAGAGCTTGACGTCGCATTCGAAGGCGCGATAGCCATGGCTGGCGC
Source organism: Caldimonas sp. (assembly GCA_040007855.1). GTDB lineage: Bacteria > Pseudomonadota > Gammaproteobacteria > Burkholderiales > Burkholderiaceae_C > Schlegelella_A. Next base: position 569 of record JBDTUG010000291.1, on the reverse strand, counting down.
CGACGCGAAACGCGGCGAGCGTGTTCTCCGGCGCGAGCTTGCCGGCGCCGCGGTGCGCGACCCAGCGCGGATACGGCCAAGCCGGCACCATCGCGCGCGCCCTCAGGCTTCGACGCGTGCCGAGGTGGCGGCGTCGAACCAGTGCATCTGCGGCGGCGCCACCGTCAGGCCGACGATGTCGCCGACTTTCGGGTGCGGCGCGGTAGCGTCGAGACGCGCCGTGAACAGCGTCTCGCCGAGCGTGCCGTAGACGAGCCGCTCGGCGCCCAGCATCTCGAGCGCCTGCACGCGCAGCGGCCAGCTCGCGGCCGAGAGCTCGAAGCTCAGCTCGACGTGCTCCGGCCGCACGCCCAGCACCAGCTCGCCGGTGCGCGGCGCGGCGGCGGGCAGGGGCAGGAGCTGGCCTCCGGCACTGAAGCCCGTGCCGTCGGCTTGACCGCGCACCAGGTTCATCGGCGGCGAGCCGATGAAGCCGGCGACGAAGGTCGTGGCCGGCCGGTGATAGACCTCGTCGGGCGTGCCGATCTGCTCCATGCGGCCGGCGTTCATGACGATCATCCGCTCGGCCA
>JBDTUG010000290.1:0-5382 GCA_040007855.1 Caldimonas sp. | reverse complement strand
CGTAGGCGTTGGCGACCGAGGCGTTCGACTGCATCGCGCCGCTGAACAGGCGCACCACGATCAGCATCCACAACTCGGTGGCGAGCGCAGTCACGAAGAAGCTCAGCGAGAGCGCGCAGAAGCCGACCAGCAGCACCGGCCGGCGCCCGTACTTGTCGGAAAGCGCGCCGAGCAGCGGCGAGGTGAAGAAGTTGGCGATGCTGAAGGCGAAGGTCACCGCCCCGTACCACCAGGCCTGCTCGGTCTGTGAGGCGGTGAAGCCGCCCACCAGTGCCGGGAGCACTGGCACGATCAGGCCGATCGACACCATGTCGATCAGAACGGTAACCATGATGAACGGCATCGCCGCCTCGCGTGAGCGCGGGGCGGTCACCGGAGCAGGAGTCGTCATTCGGCGCGGTAGTTCGGCGCTTCCTTGGTGATCTGCACGTCGTGGACGTGGCTCTCGCGCATGCCCGAGGACGTGATCTCGACGAACTCTGCCTTCTCGTGCATCTCGGCGATGCTGGCGCAGCCGCAGTAGTGCATTGCCGCACGCAGCCCGCCGCCCATCTGGAAGATGATGCCGACCACCGAGCCCTTGTACGGCACCTGGCCTTCGATGCCCTCGGGCACCAGCTTGGCGCCGCCGACCGAACCCGCGGTGCTCGCCTCGCCTTCCTGGAAGTAGCGGTCGGCCGAGCCCTGCTGCATGGCGCCGATCGAGCCCATGCCGCGGTAGCTCTTGTAGGTGCGGCCCTGGTACAGGATGACCTCGCCGGGCGCTTCTTCAGTGCCTGCAAAAGCACCGCCCATCATCACCGTGTCGGCACCGGCGGCGATCGCCTTGGCCAGGTCGCCCGAGAAGCGCACCCCGCCATCGGCGATCAGCGGCACGCCGCTGCCGAGGAGCGCCTTCGCGACGGCGTCGATGGCCATGATCTGGGGCACGCCAACGCCGGTGACGATGCGCGTCGTGCATATCGAGCCCGGGCCGATGCCGATCTTGACCGCATCAGCGCCCGCGTCGACCAGCGCGAGCGCGCCGGCGCCGGTGGCGATGTTGCCGCCGATGACGTCGACGTTCGGGAAGTTGCGCTTGACCCAGCGCACCCGCTCGGCCACGCCTTCGCTGTGGCCGTGCGCGGTGTCGACGACGAGCGCGTCGACACCGGCCTGCACCAGCAGCTCGGCGCGCTCCTCGGTGCCCTCGCCGACGCCGATCGCGGCGCCGACCCGCAGCTTGCCCTGGGCGTCGCGGGCAGCGTTGGGAAAGCTGGTCTGCTTGGTGATGTCCTTCACGGTCATCAGGCCGCGCAGCTCGAAGGCGTCGTTGACGACGATCACCCGCTCGAGCTTTTCCTTGTGCATCAGCGCCTTGCCCTCGGCAAGCGAGGCGCCTTCGCGGACCGTGACGAGCCGGTCGCGCTGGGTCATGATCTCCCTGACCGGGGCGTCGAGCCGCGTCTCGAAGCGCAGGTCGCGGTTGGTGACGATGCCGACCACGGTCTTTCCCTGGACGACCGGGAAGCCCGAGACGCCGCGCGCCTTCGACAGCTCGATCACGTCGCGCACCGACATCTCGGGCGACACGGTGAACGGGTCGCGCAGCACGCCCGATTCGTAGCGTTTGACCTTGGCGACCTCGGCGGCCTGCTGCTTGGGCGTCAGGTTCTTGTGGACGATGCCGATGCCGCCTTCCTGCGCCAGGGCGATCGCCAGGCGGGCTTCGGTCACGGTATCCATCGCCGCCGAGACGAGCGGCAGGTTGAGGCGGATGCTGCGGGAGAGCGAGGTGGCGAGCCGGGTATCGCGCGGCAGGACGCGCGAGAACGCGGGAACCAGCAGGACGTCGTCGAAGGTGAGCGCTTTGCCCAGAAGGCGCATTTCAGGAGGCTCCTTACGCGAAACGGCCTTGCGCCGTTGCGTCGTTGGCCGACCCCGCGCGATGCGAGGTCGAGGTGCGAAGCGCCGGGCCGTGACAAAAATGAATTATACGGATGCAGTCGCAAAGTACCGGTTTGGCCGGGCTGTGGGAGCCCCCGGCCGGGGGTGCGCCGCTACACTTCGCGCCAGTTGCAACGACGCTCCAAGCCCATGGTCAGCCCCCACGTTCTACGCACGGTCATGACCGTGGCCGCGGCGGTTCTCGCTCTCGTCGCCCTGCCCGCCGAAGCGCAATGGAAGTGGCGCGACAAAGGCGGCCGCGTCCAGTACAGCGACCTGCCGCCGCCGCTCGACACGCCCGACCAGGACATCCTGTCGCGGCCGAACGCGCAGCGCCGCAGCGCCGCTGCTGCAGCGATCCTGCCCGCCTCGGCCGCCTCCGCACCGCTTGTCGCCAGCGTCGCCTCGAACCCGCTGACGCCGCGGGTGATCGACCCCGAGCTCGAAGCCCGACGGAAGAAGGCCGAGGTCGAGCAGGCCGCCAAGGTCAAGATCGAGGAAGACAAGATCGCCCTGGCCAAGGCCGACAACTGCTCGCGCGCCCGCGCCCAGTTGCGCACGCTCGACAGCGGCATCCGCATCAGCCGGACCAACGACAAGGGCGAGCGCGAGTTCCTCGACGACAAGCAGCGCGCCGACGAGACGAAGCACGCCAAGGACGCGATCGCCGCCGACTGCAAGTAGCGGCACGGCGGAGCCGCTGTCACCGGTGTCGCCGCGAATTGCTACCGGCGCCGCGCGCGCAGGCGCCGCGCCTCCTTCGGATTCATCGCCAGGGGCCGGTAGATCTCGACGCGGTCGCCGTCGGCGAGCACGGTGTCGAGCGCCGCCACCCGCCCCCAGATGCCGACCGATTGCGTCGAGATGTCGATCTCGCCGGCCAGCGCGAGCACGCCGCTCGCCCGGATCGCGTCGAGCGCGCTGGCGCCGCGCGCCAGCTCCACCGCCCGTTCGAATGCCTCGCCCGGCCGCGGCGACCAGGCGACCGCGACGCGGATCGTCGGCGCGCCGCTAGCGGGCGCCGTGGACCTGCTCGGCACGGCGCACGAAAGCGTCGACGAAGGTGTTGGCGATGCGGTCGAAGACCGGGCTGATGGCCGCCTCGAGCACGCCGTTGGAGAACGCGTAGCGCATCTCGAACTCGATCTTGCAGGCACTCGGCGCCGTCGGATTGCCGGCGGCGCCGGGCAGGGTCAGCGGCACGAACCGCCACAGGCCGTCGAGCAGCGAGAACGGCCCGTCGACCAGGCCGATGTGCACCGACTGGTCGGGCACCTGCACGTTCTTCGTCGTGAAGGCGTGGCGGATCCCGGAATAGGCCAGGTGCAGGCGTGCCGTCAGGCCGTCGGCGCCGCCGCCGAGAACCTCGACGCGCTCGCACCAGGGCAGGAACTCCGGATAGGCCTCGACGTCGACCACCAGCTCGTAGATCTCGTGCGCCGAGTACCAGAGCAGCACCGACTTCTTCACGTGCTTCATAGAATCGGCCCATTTTAGGAGTCGCCTTGTCCATCGCCGAGAATCGCCGTGCCCGCTTCGACTACCACATCGAAGAGCGCCACGAGGCCGGGATGGTCCTCGAAGGCTGGGAGATCAAGGCGGTGCGTGCCGGCCAGGTCCAGCTGACCGACGGCTACGTCGTCATCAAGGGCGGCGAGCTGTTCCTGATCGGCTGCCGAATCAACGCCCTGCGCAGCGCCTCGACGCACGTCCAGCCCGAGGCCGACCGAACCAAGAAGCTGCTGATGCACAAGGAAGAGATCCGCCGCCTGATCGGCAAGGTCGAGCAGAAGGGCTTCACCCTGGTGCCGCTCGACCTGCACTACAAGGGGGGCAGGGTCAAGGCTGAGATCGCGCTCGCCAAGGGCAAGGCCGAGCACGACAAGCGCGACACCGAGAAGAAGCGCGACTGGGAGCGCGAGCACGGCCGGTTGATGCGCCACAAGGTCAGCTCGAAGACCACCAAGCACTGAGAGCCTTGACCATGTCGACTCCGAGCGAAGCCCTGCGCAGCGTCCCGCCGGCCGCCTTGCGCGAGATCGGCGACCTGCCCTGCCCGCCCGGCCTGCCCTGGCTGGGCAACACGCTGCAGATCGACAAGCCGCACGTGCACCTGCAGGTCGAGGGCTGGGCGCGCCGCTACGGCCACTTCTTCACCATCTCGATCGGCGGCCACCGCCTGCTCGTGATCGCCGACCACAAGGCGATGGGCGCGGTGCTGCGCGACCGCCCCGAGGGCTTTCGCCGCACGCCCCGCTTTGCCAGCATCGCGCGCGAGATCGGCCTCGGCAGCGGCGTCTTCGGCGCCGAGGGCGAGGCCTGGAAGCGGCAGCGCAAGATGGTCATGGCCGGCTTCGACCCGTGCCACCTGCGCGCCTACTTCCCGGCGCTGGTCCGCGTCTGCGACCGTCTGGAAGGGCGCTGGCAGCGCGCCGCTGCGGCCGGCTCGGGCATAGACCTGCAGGCCGACCTGATGCGCTTCACGGTCGACGCGATCGCCGGCCTGGCCTTCGGCGCCGAGGTCAACACCCTCGAGTCCGACGACGACATCATCCAGCGCCACCTCGACAAGATCTTCCCGGCGATGTTCCGCCGGCTGTTCGCGCCGTTCCCGACCTGGCGCTGGTTCCGCACCAGGGCCGACCGCGAGCTCGACGCGAGCGTCGTCAAGGTCAATGCCGCGATCGACGGCTTCGTCGGCGCCGCCCGGGGCCGGCTCGACGCCGACCCGGCGCGCCGCGCCGCCCCCGCCAACCTGCTCGAGGCGATGATCGTCGCGGCCGACGACCCGGGATCGGGCATCACCGACCGCGAGGTCTCGGGCAACGTGATGACGATGCTGCTGGCCGGCGAGGACACCACCGCCAACACCCTGGCCTGGGCGATCTGGCTGCTGTTCGGCCACCCGGAGAGTCTGGCCCGGGCACGCGCCGAGATCGATGCGGTCGCCGGCGATCCGTCGGCCTGGACCCATGAACGCTTCGCCGCGATGAGCTGGCTCGAGGCCTGCGCCAACGAGACGATGCGCCTGAAGCCGGTGGCACCGTCGCTGACCCTGCTGGCGCTGCGCGACACGGTCGTCGCCGACATCCGGGTGCCCGCCGGCACCCTGGTGTTCGGCGCCCTGCGCAGCGACTCGCTGCGCGAGGAGTATTTCGCGCGCGCCGGCGAGTTCGATCCGCAGCGCTGGCTCGACCCCGGCGCCGGCCCCGGCGCCAGCTCGGCGAGCCGGGTATCGATGCCGTTCGGCGCCGGCCCGCGCGTCTGCCCGGGCCGGCAGCTGGCAATGCTGGAGATGAAGATGGCCCTGGCGACCCTGATCGGCCGCTTCGACATCGAGCGCGTCGGCACGCAGGACGGCCGGGAGCCGGAGGAGCGGATGTCGTTCGCGATGGGGCCGGCCGGCCTGTCGATGCGTCTGCGCCCCCGCGCCGACGGCCCGGCCGACCGCTAGCC
>JBDTUG010000289.1:0-5407 GCA_040007855.1 Caldimonas sp. | reverse complement strand
TGGCGAAAGCCGTTCGATTCTCCGTAGGCGACCAGGCTGTCCTCGTCGTAGCGCACCTTGTGGTCGGGATCGCAGTCCCATCCGCGGGATCCCGGGACGCCGATCAGCAGCCTGCCTTGCGGCGGCAGGATGCGCCGCACGTCGGTGAGCATGCTGACCGGGTCCTCGATGTGTTCGAGCACGTTGTCCATCAGAACCGAGCCGAAGCTCTCGTCGTCGAACGGCAGTCGACCCGACTCCATGAGATACGCCTCGAGCCCGCGCCGTCTGCAGAAATCCACGGCGCGCCCGTTGATGTCTGCACCGACGCTGTTCCTGCGGAAGGCAAGCATGTCGCCGAGACCGCAGCCGACGTCGAGGAGTCGGCCGACGATCCGCTTGGCGAGCCGCGGATAGAGCACGTTCCGGCGATAGAGAACGGCGAGGAACGTGCGCCCCTGCATGTACTCGAAATACTGGGCCTGGTCGGTCATGGCACTTCGGGACGGTCGTGTTCCCGGCGACCGACCACGCCGACGCCGCGCGGCATCGACAGGGTGGCGATGACCGCGTCCCGCCAGCGGCGGCGACCGTGCAGCAGGAGATCGAGCGTGCGCAGGTGAGGAGCGGCAGCCCCCGGACGATGCTCGCACATCAGGGCGATGGCGATGGCCTGGCGAACGAGGCCCGCGTACTCGCCGCTGGCCAGGCGCCGCAGGCGGTGCCTGGTTGCTCGCCAGCCGACGTGGGCGCCGACCTCGTTGCGATCATGCTGGCGGTACAGCAACGACGGCCAGGCGTCGATCGACCAGCGCATGCCGCTCGCCCGGGCGACGAGATAAATCATCCAGTCGTGATACGGCAACGGCTCACGCCCGCTCGCGGCCAGCGCATCAAGCACGCTGCGGCAGCGTTCGACGACCTCGGCACGCATGAGGAACGTGCATCCGGGTCCCGGAGGCTCGAGCAGGTAGTCCCAGCGCTTCTGGGCGAACGACTTGCGGATCTTGACCGAGCGCCCGTTCGGCCAGAACGCGGTCACGTCCGACGACACCGCTTGGACGCCGGTTCGGCGCAGGATGTCGGCGTGTCGCTGCAACTTGTCCGCGTGCCAGATGTCGTCCTGATCGGCCAGGGCATAAAGCAGCCCCGGGTCTCTCGGCGCGTGCTCGAGCAGGAAGTAGAAGTGCCGCGCCGCGCTGCCGAAGCGCCGATCGTGTTCGATCACGGCTATGCGCCGGTCGGCCGCGGCCCGCGACCGGAGGAGATCGGCCGTGCCGTCGGTCGATGCGTCGTCGGAGATGACCAGGCGCACCGAGACGCCCGTCTGGGCTAGCACCGAATCGATCTGCACGTCGAGCCAGGGTGCGCCGTTGTGCGTGGCCATCAGCACGCACACGTGCGGAACCTCGGGAACCGCCCCGACCGACGCTGCGTTCATCGACTTTGCCCCGCCGCGCGTTCCATCGCGTCGTCGATCGCGCGGTCGGGGCCTGCCAGCGCCTCGAGAAAGCGCGTGCCGAAGTAGGCACAGGGTTCGATGGCCGCACCTTCGGACCATTCGTTCCAGGCGTTGATCAGCGGCGGCGGAACTTCCGGCCGCGCGCTCGCCGCGCGAACAAGCTCGCCGAAGCGCTGCGCCGGCAGGCCTTCCAGCGCCGTGTAGCGCCGGTCGTAGCGCGGCGTGTTGTTCCACCCGGGCGAAATCACCTCCTGGACGGCGCTTGGAAGCGAAGCCACGAGCCGCGCTCGCTGCTCGCCTCCGAGGTAGCGCAAGTGGTCGTCGGCCGGGTAGGTATGCCCCTTCTGCTGAAACCAGTCGAGCAGGGTCAGCAGTCGCTGCGATGCAGCTTCGCCGATCAATTGCCTGATCTTCTCGAACGCGGCTTGCGAATTCACGCCCCGCCCGGCCCGCCGGAGGCCGAAGTAGAGGCGCGGCTCGAACAGGTAGGTGAGGTCGACCGACGGGCAATGCACAACGTCGGATGGATTCTTGACGAAGTGGCCGACCACGATCTCGGTTCCGAGCCGCAACAGGCACTCCCGATAGCGCTCCACGACGGCCGGCGGATCGACGAAGTGACCGAGGTGATACCAGACGAAGAGTGGCTTTCCCTTCCAACGATAGTACGAAGGCTGCTCGAAGCAACGCATAAGGTAAGCGCAATGCGCTTCGATCTCCGGACCGGTCGGATCCGGCGACAGCGTGGCGATGGGCGCTGAATCGCCGAGCCAGCGACGCGACCAGCCTTCGCTCGCCCACACGAGAAACCAGGGCAGCGCCGGTCGCCCGCCGCCGGAGAGCAAGGTCCGCTCGAAGACCGGCAGTTCTTGGTGGGTGTAGAACCAGTAGTGGTAGACCGCCATGCCGCCCAGGCCATTGGCGACCATCTCGTCCATCTGCGCCTCGTGAACCGCGGCATCGGCGCCGTCGTAGAAGCCCCGAGCCGGCGCGCGACGGGTCCAGTTGTCGTGCAGATTCGCATTCGCAACCAGTGCCCAGTCGGTGAAGCCCTTGCCCCACGCGCGATCGTTGGTCGGCGTGGCGTAGAACTGCGGGAAGTAGATCGAAAACGGCTTCATGACCGGCGACCACGCAATTTTCGTGACGCGATGAGCAGCAGCGCCGCCCAGGCACCGACATATCTACGCATCGTCACCGGGTAGAGCCTCCAGAACACCGGGTCACGCGCTGTCCTAACAGAAAAGCCCGCTCCCGAGTACCACGTCAAGGCCCGGTTCAGGTAGTGGACGTCTGCGCCGAGCGCGCGGTCCCACAGGATGCGGATGTTGAGCAGGTGATCGGCTTGCACGCGCATCTTTCGAACGTAGGGTCCATGGCGAGCGAGGGCCTCCCGCGAATAGACGATGCCCTGGTGGCAAAGATTGCGCAGGAGCAGCCGCCAGCGCGAAGGCCGTCCCGAAAACGTTCCTTGCGTGCCCCAGTAGACATCGAAGAACAGGACCGAGGGCGCTCGCGACTCCAGCACGCCGATGACGTCGCCGAACGGCGGGAGGACGACATCGTCCTTGCCGAGAAAGTAGAGGTAGCGGCCCGTGCTCGCCTCGATGCCGTCGTTCATCGCGGCATAGATGCCTGCGCGACGCTCGGCCACGACGCGCTCCAGCGGCAGCAGCGCACGGGCCTCGCCGACCCTGTCGACCGGCATCACCACCAACACCTCGCACTGCCGGCGTTCGCTGCAGGCGAGGCGAATCGAATCGACGCAGCGCCGCAGTTCCAGATCGGCCTCCAGCGAAGGAATGATGATGCTGAGCAAGGGCGGCGCGGGGGGAATGGGACGGTCGGCCTCGGCGGGGACGTGCATACCTGCGGTCATGGAAAGCGGGAAGCGCCCGGTCGACAAACTTGTCGATTGTGATGCCAAGGAAACGGCCGGTGCAGCGATGGAAGGCCGATGTGCACGCGCAGGGCAGCCGGTAAACTCCGCGCCCTATGCTCGTCCCGGCCCTCACCTTTCTGACCTCCCTGCTCGTTTCGTTCCTCCTCATCCGAACCGCCGAGCAGCACGGGCACCGGTCCGCCGACCATGACCTGAGCGGGCCGCAGAAATTCCATTCACGTCCCGTTCCGCGGGTCGGTGGCGTGGCGATCTTCGCGGCGATCCTGGTCGGTACCTGGCTCTCGTACGGCAGCGGCGAGAAGGGCGGGCTCGGGATCTGGCTGCTGGTCGCGTCGAGCGTCCCGACCTTCGCGTTCGGGCTGGCGGAAGACCTCACGAAGGATGTTTCGCCGCGGCGCCGTCTGTTCTTCACCGCGGTGTCCGCCAGCCTGGCGGTCTGGCTGCTCGACGCCGTCATCCGTCGCACGGCGATTCCGGGCATCGATCACCTGCTCTCGATCCTGCCGTTCGCGGTCGTGCTGACGGTCTTCGCGGTGACTGGAATCGCCAATGCCGTGAACATCATCGACGGCTTCAATGGCCTCGCCTCGATGTGCGTGTTCTTCATGCTGAGCGCCATCGCCTACGTGGCGCTGCAGACTGGCGACCAGTTCGTGCTGACGGCGTCGACGACCACGATCGGCGCCGTGCTGGGGTTCTTCGTTTGGAACTTTCCGGCGGGCCGGATCTTTCTCGGCGACGGTGGCGCCTATCTCCTCGGCTTCGTCGTCGCCGAACTGAGCGTGCTGGTGATGGGGCGCAACGCCGCCGTGTCGCCGATGTTCGGCCTGCTGCTGTGCGCCTACCCGATCTTCGAGACCGTGTTCACCATCTATCGGCGCAAGTTCGTGCGCGGCGTGGCCACGGCGGCGCCGGACGGCATCCACCTGCACACGCTGATCCACCGCCGCGTCACGCGGCCGGGCATCGGCCTGTCGCGAGACCTGAGGCAGACTCGCCGCAATTCGATGACTTCGCCCTACCTCTGGGTCCTGTGCCTGTTCTCCGTCATCCCGAGCGTCGTCTGGTGGAGCAACACGGCGGTCCTGACGATCTTCTTCTTCCTGTTCATGGCGGTGTACGTGTTCTTCTACCGCAGCATCGTCCACTTCAAGACGCCGAAGTGGCTGCTCTTCAGGCGTTGACCGCGCCGGCCGCGCTGGCGTCCTGGAACTCGGGCACCAGCCGCACCAGATGGGCGCGCAGCCGCTCATCGTCGCAACCCGGCCCCAGCGACTCGCTCTCGCGCAGCCACTCCGCCAGCCCGGTCGATTCGGGCGCGGCGCCCAGCCGCGCGATGCGCAGCCGCTCGACCCTGGTGGCGAGCGTCGTGTCCGCGCCGGCGAGCAGCTCCTCGTAGAGCTTCTCGCCCGGCCGGAGGCCGGTGAAGACGATCTCGATCTGCTCGAGCGCGTGCCCCGAAAGCCGGATCAGGTCGCGCGCCAGCTCGACGATCCGGACCGGCTCGCCCATCTCGAGCACGAACACCTGCCCGCTCTCGCCCATCGCCGCGGCCTGCACGACGAGCCGCGCCGCTTCCGGAATGGTCATGAAGTAGCGCGTGATCTCGGGATGCGTCACCGTCACCGGCCCGCCGCGCGCGATCTGCTCCTTGAATTTCGGGATCACGCTGCCGCTCGAGCCGAGCACGTTGCCGAAGCGGACGGCGATGAAGCGGGTCGCGTGGCCCTGCGTCGCCAGGTCGCTGATCACCATCTCGGCGGCGCGCTTGGTCGCGCCCATCACATTCGTCGGGTTCACCGCCTTGTCGGTGCTGACGAGCACGAAGCGGCCGACGCCCGCCTCGGCCGCGGCGCGGGCCGCGCGCCAGCTGCCGAGAACGTTGTTGTGCAATGCGGCGAGGGCGTTCTCCTCCATCAGGGGTACGTGCTTGTACGCCGCGGCATGAAAGATCACGTCGGGCCGGCAGCGAGCGAAGGTCTCGCGCAGGTGCGCGAGGTCGCGCACATCGCCGATCACGCGCAGCAGCGGCAGCCGCGGGAACGAGACCGCGAGCTCCTGCT
>JBDTUG010000288.1:0-5443 GCA_040007855.1 Caldimonas sp. | reverse complement strand
GCGTTGGCGCTGCGCAGCTCGCCCGCCGCCAGGCGCTCGATCTCGGCCCAGAGGGCCGGATCGATGCGCAGCAGGAACGCCTTCTTGTCGGGGCTCGCCATGGCGACGAGGGTCGGTTGCAGATGCCGTGCCTCAGTTGTAGAGCGTGCCGGTGTTGACGACCGGCGTGGCGTCGTGATCGGAACAGAGGACGACGAGCAGGTTGCTGACCATCGCCGCACGGCGCTCGTCGTCGAGCTGGACGACGCCCCGCTCGGCCAGCGCGTTCAGCGCCATCTCGACCATGCCGACCGCGCCGGCGACGATCTTGGTGCGCGCCGCGATCACCGCCTCGGCCTGCTGCCGACGCAGCATCGTCCCGGCGATCTCGGGCGCGTAGGCGAGGTGGGTCAGCTTGGCGTCGACGACGACCAGGCCGGCCTGGGCGAAGCGCTGCTGCAGCTCGTTGCGCAGCGCGGCCGAGACTTCCTCGGTGCCGGAACGCAGCGTCACCTCCGGCCCGCTGCCGGCCGTGTGGTCGTCGAAGTTGTCATAGGCGTAGCTGAGCGCCAGGTGGCGCACCGCCGACTCGGCCTGGGTCAGCACGTAGGCCTCGTAGTTCTCGACGTCGAAGCTGGCACGGGCGGTGTCGTCGACCCGCCAGACCACGGTGGCGGCGATCTCGATCGGGTTGCCGCGCAGGTCGTTGACCTTGAGCTTTTCGCTGTTGAAGTTGTGCGCCCGGACCGAGATCTTGGTCTTCGCGTAGAACGGGTTCGCCCAGCGCAGGCCGCGCTCGCGGTCGGTGCCGCGGTAGCTGCCGAACAGCAGCAGCAACGCCGCCTGGTTCGGCTGCAGCATGTAGAGGCCGGCCAGGCACCAGGCGCTCACCAGCACGGCGGCGACGAGGAGGATCAGGGTCGGACCCATCGGCCGCATCGCGAACACGGCGATCGATCCGAGCAGGGTGAGAAGGCCGACCGCGATGTAGATGAAGCCGCTGCGCGTGGTGGCGGGACGTTCTTCGGCCGATTGAATGCTCATGACGGGCTCCTGAGGACCTCCGCTTCCGTCGGCGTGATGCCGGGGATGTCAGAGTGATATCACTCTAGTAGCAGTCATCCGGCCCGTCAAGTGGTTTGTTCGGCGCCCAGGCCGAGCAGCGCCGGATCGCCCCGGCCGAGGCGGACCAGCACCGGCACCGGCCCGCTCAGATCGACGACGGTGGTCGGCCGCATCGGGCAGGCACCGGCGTCGACGATTGCCTGGACGATCTTCTCGTAGCGCCCGCGGATCTCGGTCGGGTCGTTCAGCGGCTCGCTCTCGTCGGGCGCGATCAGGGTGGTGGCGAGCAGCGGCTGGCCGAGCAGGTCGAGCAGCGCGCCGGTGACGGCATGGTCGGGCACGCGCAGGCCGATGGTCCGCCGCGACGGGTGCGAGACGCGCCGCGGCACCTCCTTGGTCGCCTCGAGGATGAAGGTGAACGGCCCCGGCGTGGCCGCCTTGAGCAGCCGGTACTGCTTGTTGTCGACCCGCGCGTAGCTCGCCAGCTCGGAGAGGTCGCGGCAGAGCAGGGTGAGGTGGTGACGGTCGTCGACGCCGCGGATCCGGCGCAGCTGCTCGGCCGCCGCCTTGTCGTCGAGGTGGCAGACCAGCGCGTAGCTCGAGTCGGTGGGGATAGCGGCGACGCCGCCGTTGTGCAGGATCTGCGCCGCCTGCTTGAGCAGCCGCTGCTGAGGATGGGTCGGATGGACTTCGAAATACTGGGACATGCGCCGATTGTCGGCGCGCGCAAAGGCTCAGGCCGGTGCGTGGACTCGCGTCTCCAGCGCTTCCCAGACCGGCTTCAGCCCGGCCGGCAGGGGCGGCAGGATGCCGAGGTCGATCCGGCTTTCCTGGGGGCTGTGGAAGTCGCTGCCGCGCGAGGCGAGCAGGTCGAACTCGCGCGCCGTGTCGGCGTAGCGCACGGCGTCGGCGGCGCTGTGCGCGCCGGTCACGACCTCGACGCCGCGCCCGCCGTGCGCCTTGAACTCGGTGAAGAGGGCGTACTCCTCGGTCGGCGTGAACTTGTAGCGCGCCGGGTGGGCGATGACGGCGAGGCCGCCAGCGTCACCGATCCAGGTGACGGCGTCGCGCAGGGTCGCCCAGCGGTGCGGCACGAAGCCGGGCTTGCCTTCGACCAGGAAGCGGCGGAACACCTCCTGGGTGTCGGCGCAGACGCCGCTGTCGACCAGGAAGCGCGCGAAGTGGGTGCGTGAGATCAGGTCCGGGTTGCCGACGAACTGCAGCGAGCCCTCGAAGGCGCCGGCGATGCCGACCTTGGCCAGCTCGTCGGCCATCTCGCGGGCGCGCGCCTCGCGGCCGCCGCGGGTCGCCGCCAGGCCGCGCGCCAGCCGCTCGTCGGCCGCATCGAAGCCGAGGCCGACGATGTGCACGGTGACGCCGGCAAACGTGACCGAGATCTCGGTGCCGGTGAGGCAGGGCAGGCCGAGCGATCGGGCGGCGGCGAGGGCGCGCTGCTGGCCGCCGATCTCGTCGTGGTCGGTCAAAGCCCACAGCTCGACGCCGTTCGCCTTGGCGCGCGCGGCGACGGCTGCGGGCTCGAGGGTGCCGTCGGAGACGGAGGAGTGGCAGTGCAGGTCGGCGTTCATACGGCGGGCTTTCGCCACATGATAGAGGGCGTGGGGGCCAGGGAGTCGCGCAGCGGCGGATCGGGGACATGAGCGGAGCAACGCGCCCCGCCGCACCGACTACGCCGAATGGAGCAGCAGACTAGCCCCCAGTCACCGCGATCGCGTTGTCCTCCGGCTTGCGGTCGATCAGCTTGTTGAGCGGATCGATGCCGGCCTTGGCCGGCCGCTGATCGACCACCATCGTGAAGCTCGCGCGCTCGCCGGTGATGCGTTTCTTCTCGATCGCGATCGCGTCGCCGCGGGCGTCGATCACGCCGATGTCGATCAGGTCGTCGAGCGGCACGTCGCTTTCCTTGCCGAGCTCGTCGGCGACGCGCTTCTTCGCGACCACGCTCATCGTCACCTCCCAGAGCCCGCCGGGCAGCGCTTTCATCGTCGCCGAGACGGCCCGGTTGTCGTAGACGACGATCCGGTCGAACAGGTCGTCGACCAGGTAGCGCAGCTCCGGCGGCGCCACCTCCCGGATGCGTGCCACCAGCTCGCCCGCGCTCGGGTAGGGCGGGCCCTTGAAGGCATGCGCGTCGCGGAAGGCTCGGATCGCCTGGTTCATCCTGTCCTCGCCGAGGTAGTCGGCCAGGGCGTACATCGCCAGGCTGCCCTTGTTGTAGTGGATGTAGGGCTGGTTCTCCACCCGCGAGAGCGGCAGCTCCTTCTTCTGCTCGAAGGCGCGGCCGCGCAGGTAGCGGTTCAGCTCGTAGCTGAGAAAGCGCCGCATCTTGGCGGCGCCGAACCTGTGCTTCATCACCATCAGCGCCGAGTACTGGGCCATCGATTCGACCAGCATGGCGCTGCCCTGCACCTGGCCGCCCATCACCTGGTGGCCCCACCACTGGTGCGCGGCCTCGTGCGCCGTCACGTAGTACGGGTAGTCGATGTCCTTCGGGTCGTCGGGCCGGACCCGGGCTATGAAGCCGATCGCCTCCGAGAACGGGACCGTGTTCGGGAACGACTGGGCGAAGGCGGCGTAGCGCGGGAACTCGATGATCCGGAACTGCCGGTACTGGTAGGGGCCGAAAGCGGCACTGCAGTAGGCGAGCGCGTCCTTCGCCGAGGCGGCCATCGAGTCGAGGTCGAACGCGTGGCCGGCGTGGTGGTAGATCTCGATCGCCACGTCGCCGGCCGGACCGTGCCAGACGTCCTTCTTCACCGCGTAGCGGGCCGACTGGAAGGCGAAGAAGTTGAGGATCGGCGCGTCCATCCGGTAGTGGAAGTAGCGGCGGCCGCCTTCGGTCCATTCGCGCTGCAGGTAACCCGGCGAGATCGCGATCTGGTCGGCCTCGGTCGAGACAGTCGCGTCGTAGGCGATGAAGTCGGCGTCGCCGGCCAGGTCGTTCTTCTGCAGGCCGAGCGGATCGTCACGGTCGCGCGCTCGCTCCTTCGGCGCCAGGCCGAACTTCCTGCGGTCCTGGTCGCGCTCGAGCTCGCCGCGCTCCTGGTAGCCGACCACCGGCAGCACCTCGATGCCGTTGAGGAAGCTGCCGTTGCCGACCACCGACGTGTTCGAGCCTTCGTTGGCGAAGCCGCGGGTCGGCAACTCGAGGTCGAAGGAGAGGGTGGTCGTGGCGCCGGCGGCGAGCGGCGCCTCGAGCGCATAGATGCGCACCCCCAGCGCCGGGTTGTCGTCGACCAGGCGCGTCGGCACGCCGAACGCGAGCTGGTGGATCAGCAGCCGTCGCCCGGCGGCGAAGCCGAGCTCCACCCGCGTCACCGGCTTGCCGGTCTTGTTCTCTAGCGCGTAGGCACCGCGCATGCGAACCCGTTGCTCGGCCGGATAGAGGTCGACCGCCAGCGTGACCGCGGTGATCTTCGGCT
Organism: Caldimonas sp.; assembly: GCA_040007855.1. GTDB lineage: Bacteria > Pseudomonadota > Gammaproteobacteria > Burkholderiales > Burkholderiaceae_C > Schlegelella_A. The sequence goes on along the minus strand of JBDTUG010000288.1, from coordinate 959 downwards.
GCGGCTCGCCGGCCGTTGCCTTGTAGTGCTTCTCGTAGTCGACCTGGCGCGCCTGGGCGTCGAGCGTGGTGGTGTAGCGGTTGAGGACGTTCGTGTTGTAGAAGATCCAGCCGCCGAGGGCGACGAAGGACAGCGCCGATCCGGCGGCCAGGCCGAGCGTCGGCGGGCTCAGGCGGTCGCGCGCCCGGACCAGTCGCTCGCGCCAGGAGCTCGCGGTGCCGCGCGTCCAGAACAGGGACGCCGCCACCAGCAGGAGCAGCGAGGCGGCGGCCCAGTAGGCCTGGAAGGCGCGCACCCGCGGCAGAAAGTGACCGTAGCCGTTCAGGTCGGAGTAGACCGCCGCCGGCACGTTGCCGAACTTGTAGAGGTTGTGTTCGAAACCGAGCTGGCTCGCGAACAGCAGCATCGCGTAGTAGACGACCATGACGAAGTGGCCGACGTACTTGTTGTCGACGATCGCGTGGACGGCGATCGCCAGCGCGCAGATCAGCCAGTAGTTGACGAGCTGGATCGTCAGCAGGTCGTACAGGTAGAGAGCCGGCTCGAAGCGGGTGTAGCCCTTGAATGCCTGGATCGCCATGGCGCACAGCATCAGCACCAGCTGCAGCAGCGCCGGCACGAGCATCAGCGCGAACAGCTTGCTCACCAGCGGCAGCCAGGTCGGCGTCGGCAAGGCGTCGCTGATCTGGTCGAGCCGGTTGTCGCGCTCTCGCCAGACCAGCTCGCCGGCGTAGAAGGCGATGATGATCAGCATGAAGGCGCCGAAGGTGCCTTCGAGCAGGCCGATCATCTGCACCGTCACCGGCCAGGTGCTTGTGCCGTAGAGGTCGCCGACGGTCGTGCTCGCGAACACCAGGAACAGCAGCCCGGCGAGGACGAGCACGCCGAAGTAGATGTTCCGGGTCGTCTCGCGGAACTCGAGCCAGGCGCGGTGCGGCACCAGCCGCCAGGCGCTGGCC
>JBDTUG010000287.1:0-5445 GCA_040007855.1 Caldimonas sp. | reverse complement strand
TCGTGGCCGCGGCTGGCGAACAGGCAGAGGAAGAGCTTGCCCTCGGTCGACAGGCGCGCCCGGTTGCAGTCGTGGCAGAACGCCCGGGTGACGCTCGAGATCGTGCCGATCTCGCCGGCCACGTCCGGCTCCGCGTAGCGCCAGCGCTCGGCGGTCTCGCCGAGCGTGCGGACCGGCATGCGCTCGAGGGCGAACGCCGCGCCGACCCGGGCGATCACCTCGGCCGAGGGCAGCACGTCGTCCATCCGCCAGCCGTTGGTGGCGCCGACGTCCATGTACTCGATGAAGCGCAGGGCGACGTCGCGGCCGCGGAAGTGGCGTGCCATCGGCACGATCTCCTGGTCGTTGGTGCCGCGCTTGACGACCATGTTGACCTTCAGCGGGCCGAGGCCGGCGCGCTCGGCGGCATCGATGCCGGCGAGCACCTCGGCGACCGGGAAGTCGGCGTCGTTCATGCGGCGGAACACCGCGTCGTCGAGGGCGTCGAGACTGACCGTGACGCGGCCGAGGCCGGCGCGCTTGAGCGACTCGGCCTTTTTCGCGAGGATCGAGCCGTTGGTCGTCAGCGTCAGGTCGAGCGGTTCGCCTTCGACCGCGCGCAGCTCAGCGAGCAGGGCGACCAGCCGCTCCAGGTCGCGCCGGAGCAGCGGCTCGCCGCCGGTGAGACGGATCTTGCGCACGCCGTGGGCGACGAACAGCGTGGCGAGTCGGGCGATCTCCTCGAAGCTCAGCAGCGATGTTTGGGGCAGAAAGCCGTACTGCTTGTCGAAAATCTCCTTCGGCATGCAGTAGCTGCAGCGGAAGTTGCAGCGGTCGGTGACCGAGATGCGCAGGTCGTGCAGCGGGCGTTGCAGGCGGTCGAGCAGCAGGCCGGTCGGCGCGGCGAGTGTCGCCGGGATCGCCGGCATGGACCCGAGGTAACGGTGGTCGGCGACGGGGATGACTCTTTCGGCCATCCGTTCATTGTGCCTTCGCCCCGCTGCCCGGCGCAGGCCGGGGCCATCCGACGCGCCGCGCCTTCAGTGCGTCGCCGGATCGGTCGGGACCGACAGCGCGGCCTGGGTGGCGACCGGCAGCTCGGCACGGCGCGCCCCGGTGAAGCGCTTGGCCCAGTAGGCGAAGCTCATGTCGTCGGTGCGCACGTCCTTGCCGTGGCTCGGTGCATGGATGAAGCGGTTCTCGCCGATGTAGATGCCGACGTGCGAAAAGGAGCGGCGCATGGTGTTGAAGAACACCAGGTCGCCCGGCTTCAGCTCGTCGCGCTCCACCTTGACGAGGCCGGGCATGGCCGCCTGCTCGTCGGCGCGGCGCGGCAGTACGAGGCCCAGGCTGGCTTCGAAGACGTGCCGGGTGAAGCCGCTGCAGTCGAAGCCGGTCTCGGCGCTGTTGCCGCCGCGCCGGTAACGCACGCCGACGAAGTTCATCGCCGAGACGACCATGTCGGAAGCGCGGTCGTGGACCCGGCGCATCAGGCCCGGCGCGGCGGGCGCGGAAGCTTCGTGAACCAGCGCCGGTGCCACGGCGGCGACCGGACCCTTTTCGACCGGCAGGTTCATCACCGGATCGCTGTTGTCGGGGCTGGCGATCGCGGCGCCGCCGCTCAGCGTCGTCGCCAGCGCCAGCGCCAGGGCCAGCCAGAAGGCAGGGCGGTGCGGCGAAGGCGGGGTGATTCGCATCGGGGCGCAGGATAGGCGAGGCGGCGCGACCGAGTCAACCTCGAAAACGCCTCGTTGCACGACGTAATTCAGCGTATCGGAAGGGACTGGGCTATCGTCGTCGGCGTCATCGGCACCAGAGAGGATCGTCATGTTCAAGGCGCTGCTGCTCGAAAAGGACGAAAGCGGGTTTCGTGCCGGCGTCCGGCCAATGGAAGAGCACGCGCTGCCCGAGGGCGACGTTCGCGCCGCGATTTCGCATTCCACGCTCAACTTCAAGGATGGCCTGGCGATCACCAATCGCAGCCCGGTCGTTCGCGCCTGGCCGATGGTCGCAGGCATCGACGGCGCCGGAACGGTGCTCGAGTCGAGCCATCCCGAATGGAAGGCCGGCGACCGCTTCGTCCACAACGGCTGGGGCCTGGGCGAGACGCGCTGGGGGTGTCTGGCCGAGCGGGCCAGCCTCAAGGGCGACTGGCTGGTCCGCCTGCCCGCCGCGTTCACGTCCCGCCAGGCGATGGCGATCGGCACCGCGGGCTATACCGCAATGCTCTCGCTGCTCGCGCTCGAGCGGCACGGCCTGGTCGTCGGCGACGGCAGCGTGCTCGTCACCGGCGCGACCGGCGGCGTCGGCAGCATCGCCATCGCGTTGCTGTCACGGCTCGGCCACCGCGTCATCGCCTCGACCGGCAAGGCCAGCGAGGCCGCCTACCTGCGCCAGCTCGGTGCGGCCGAGGTGATCGATCGCGCCGAGCTCGCTGCTCCGGGCAAGCCGCTGCAGAAGGAGCGCTGGAGCGCGGTGATCGACGCGGTCGGCAGCCAGACGCTGGTCAACGCGCTGGCCCAGACCCGCTACGGCGGCGTCGTCGCCGCCTGCGGGCTGGCCCAGGGACACGACCTTCCCGGGACCGTCATGCCGTTCATCCTGCGCAGCGTCACGCTGGCCGGCATCGACAGCGTGATGGCGCCGATCGCCTTGCGCCGCACCGCCTGGGACCGGCTGGCGCGCGACCTCGACCCGGCCGCGCTCGAGCTGATCACCGAAGAGGTCGCGCTCGAGCAGGCGATCGACAAGGCCGAGGCGCTGATGGCCGGCCGGGTGCGCGGCCGGATCGTCGTGACGACCGGCGCCTGACGGTCTACCGTCTCAACGGATCAGCTGCGACAGGCGCCTGAACTTCGGGTGCTCGCTGCTGCCGAGCCATTCGAAGACGACCATCTCGGTCGTCACGATGTCGGCGCCCAAGCTGCGCGCCCGCTCGGTGGCGGCCAGGCGGTTGTGCGGGTGGCGCGAGCCGACCGCGTCGGCCACCCACTTGACCTGGTGGCCGGCGGCGAGCAGCCCGGCGACCGTCTGCATGACGCAGACGTGCGCTTCGCAGCCGGTGACGACGAAGGTGTTGCGGCCGTGCGGCAGGCGCGACAGAAAGCCCTCTTCGGCGGTCGCCGAGAAGTGGAACTTGGCGAACGTGGTGTCGCACAGCACCGCGATCTCCGGCACCAGCGGGCCGAGGCCGTCGGGGTTCTGCTCGGTGCCGATGACATGGATGCCGAGCTCGCGCGCCGCGGTGGCGAGCTGGACGCAGCGTCGGATCACGTTGTCGGCATCGTGGATCGCCGGCATCAGCCGAGCCTGCGGATCGATGACCAGCAGGGTGCAGTCGGCGGGATCGCACAGAATGGCCATGAACGGCTCCCTATCGTCGGATGACGGAATTGTCGTCCGGGCGCGTGGTGCGGCGATAGCGGATGTTTCACGGAGGACCGCATGTTGATGAACGCAACCGACTACAAGGAGTCCCTTCGCCGCTGCAAGCCGCGCGTCTGGGTCGACGGCGAGCGCATAGCGAGCGTCGCCGATGCGCCGCAGCTGCAGCCCGGCATCAACGCGATGGGCGTGAGATACGACTTCGCCCTGCGCGATGAGCTGGCGCAGGTGATGCTCGCCGTACAGTCGTCGAGCGGCAAGACCGTCAACCGGATGCTGCACATCGACACCAGCAGCGCCGACCTGCTCAACAAGCTCGAAGCGGTGCGCCTGCTCTGCCAGGAGACCGGCTGCGCCCAGCGCTACCTGGCGCACGACGGCTTCAGCGCACTCGCCCAGGCGACGGCGCGCATCGACGCCGACACCGGCTCGCGCTACGGCGAGCGCTTCCTCGCCTACCTGCACGACATCCAGGATCGCGACCTCTCGATCGGCATCTGCATGACCGACGCCAAGGGGGACCGCAGCAAGCGGCCGCACGAGCAGGCCAACGTCGACAGCTACCTGCACATCGTCGAAAGAAGTGCCAAGGGCATCGTCGTCTCGGGCACCAAGGCGATCGTCACCGGCGCGCCCTACATGCACGAGCTGCTCGTCATGCCGTGCCGCAACATGGTCGCGGCCGACGCCGACTTCGCGGTGTCGTGCGCCGTGCCGGTCGACGCCGACGGCGTCACCATCGTTGCCCGACCGGCGGGCCGGCCCGGCGAGAAGGCGGCGCTGTTCTCGAACAAGTACGGCCAGTCGACCGGCGTCGTCGTCTTCGACCGTGTATTTGTCGCCTGGGAGCGCGTCTTCCTCGCCGGCGAGTGGGAGCACTCGGCCCACCTCACCTACAGCTACGCGACGCATCACCGCCACACCTGCATCGCCGCGCGCGCCGGCTTCGGCGACCTGCTGATCGGCGCCGGCGCGCTGATGTGCGAGGCCAACGGCTTCGACCCCGGCGCCGAGTCGCACCTGCGCGAGCAGATGGTGCAGCTGATCACGATCGTCGAGGGCTTCTACGCCTGCGGCGTGGCGGCAAGCGTCTACGCGAGCGAAGACCCGCTCACGAAGACCGTGATGCCGGATCCGGTCTTCGCCAACATCGGCAAGCTGCTGCTCGCCAACCAGATCTACGACATGCACCGGATCGCCCACTACGTCTCGGGCGGACTCATCGTCACCTTGCCCGGGCCCGACGAAGACCACAACCCCGAGACCGCGGCCAGGCTCGCTGACGTGCTGCGTGCGAACCCCGACGTCCCCTACGACAAGCGGATCGAGGCGGCCCGCTTCATCGAGGATCTGACGGCCTCCTACCAGGGCGGCTGGTACTCGGTGATCAGCCTGCACGGCGGCGGCTCGCCGGCGGCGATGAAGCAGGAGATCTGGCGCAACTATCCGGTCGGCGACAAGGTCGCGCTGGTCGAGCGACTCCTGAACCGCGGTGTGCTCGCCGACCCGGTGCGCGCCATCGCCGCCAACCGCCAGCCGGGCAAGTGCTGCGACACCGGCTGCACGCCGCCGTCGCCGACCACCATGGTGGCGATGCCGGCGTTGCCGCGGAGGGCGGCATGAGCCCGCCGGGCCGCCCCAAGGGCGAATACCGGAGTGCGCAGCACGAAGGTACTTCCATGAGCGCGCCGGACCGCCCCAGGGGCGAAGACCGGGTTGGGCAGCATGAAGGTACTTCGATGAGCGGTGTCGGGCCCGGGTACCGGGAATTCCACCGCCGTTCGCTCGAGGACCGCGACGCGTTCTGGGCCGAGCAGGCGGCGCTGATCGACTGGCAGCGACCGTACGACGCGGTCTGCGACATCGGCCGCCCGCCGTTCGTTCGCTGGTTCCCGGGGGGCACGACCAACCTCTGCCACAACGCGGTCGATCGCCATCTCGCCGAGCGTGCCGGCCAGCCGGCGCTGATCCACGTCTCGAGCGAGACCGGCAGCGAGCGGACCTGGAGCTTCGCCGAGCTGCATGCCGAAGTGCAGCGGATGGCGGCGGTGCTGCTTTCGCTCGGCGTCGCCGCGGGCGACC
>JBDTUG010000286.1:0-5474 GCA_040007855.1 Caldimonas sp. | reverse complement strand
TCGTGCGTCGTGAACATCGCGCGGCCGATAGCGAACAGACGCGGGTGATCGCCCTGCGCGCGCAGCTTCTTCAAAGTCGGCACAGGGATGTTGGTAAGGTCTTCGACCGCTTGCGGCCAGCGCAGCGCGGGCCGGTGCACGTGTTCGCTCGGCAGGCGGCGGCGCATGTTCCACGCCGTCCATTCGCCCATCGACGCGTCGGGATCAGGGGCGCCCTCGTCGGGCTCGTTGGTTTCGATCGCGGGCAGGACGGTCATCGCGTCACCTCCTTGGTTGGAATGACCCGATGTTTCCCCTGCCTGCCTGCGTCAAGGAAGCTTGACGCACCCCCCTCGGGCAACTATTTTTTTGGGGCCTTGTTCTTGTAGCGCCTCACGGTCGACTCGTCGCAGCCCGCCGCCTGCCCGATCTCGCGATTGCTCGCGTCGGGGCGCTCCATGATGGCGCGCTCGATTCGGTCGGGCCACCCAGCGTCCTTGCCCTGTGCGTCAAGGCCGCCGCGCACCTGCAGCGTGCGACGTGCCTCGCCGCGCTCGGCCATCGGGGCAAGCTGCAGCATGCCCACCGTTGCGCGCGTCGCCGCGTGGTTGCCGGCGAGGATGTGCCGGCGAACGAGCGCGCGCAGCCGCGTCGCGGCCTCAAGCGTCACGGCGTTCCACGTCTGCGCTTCGAGCCAGTCGTCGATCGCGGCGAGGTCGACCCCGCGCCCGAACGCAGCGAGCGCAACGAGCGCAGCGTCGTGCTCGGCGGGGTCGTCATAGGTCCAGTCGCCGGTCTGCGTGCACAGTCGTTCGCCGCTCGGGTGCAGCGGCTTGCCTTGATGCCGCGCGGCACGATAGCGAAACGGCTTCGCCTTCACGGCGCGCTTTTCGTGAGGACGACGGCCGCGACGGCTGCGTCCAGGCGCGCGAGCGCATCGCGCATCGCCGGCAGCAGGTCGGGCCTCTGGTACGTGCGCTGCAGCTTGGGCGGCGTGTGGTTGAGCACGGCCTCGATCACGTCGATGGCCACGCCCGCCTCTCGCATCCGCGTGGCCGCCGTGCGGCGCAGGTCGTGCGGGCGCCAGCCGATGCCGCGCGAGACGCAGAAGCTGAACAACGCGCCGTAGGAGCGCGCTGGCCAGCCGGCCTTCGCGAGCGCTGCAGCGGTCGCGCTCAACGGCACCGTGTGCGGCTTGCCGTTCTTCGTCATGGGCACGGTCCAGACGTCGCCCTCGACCTGGCCGGGCTCGAACTGCTGCGCCTCGCCGATGCGACAGCCGGTGAGCAGCGCGAAGCGCAGCAGGCGCCCGTACGGCTCATCGTCGATCTTCCATAGAGCGACGACCTCGGCGTCCGACAGCTTCCTCTCGCGCGGCTGCTGCGCGGGGATCTTCAGCGCCTTGCCGGTCAGGCCGGCGGACGGGTCGACCTCGAGCAGGCCACCGATGGTCGCCCACTGGAAGAACTGCTTGACGATCGCGAGCAGCTTCGCGGCTGCGTTCGGTGCGGTGGCCGTCTTGGCGCGGATGATCTGCACGAGGTCGGCGCGAGTCACCCGATCAAGGCGCCGGCTCGCGAGCGCCGCGCAGTCGCGCACGAGGTAGGCTTTCGTCTCGCCGGGTGAGCTGCGGTAGACGTTCTCGATCGCCTCGGCGTAGAACGTCTCGACGGCATCGCCGAAGCTCACGGCCTCGGCCTGCCGCGTCTCGGTGATGCTGGCGCTGCGCCGGGCATTGAGGGTGGTCAACGCAGGCCAGTCGCCCAGCGTATCGACGCGCCACGCGCCCTCAACGCGGCGGCGCAGGACCCAGGTGCGCCGGCCGGTGGCTCGCAGTCGCAGGTACAGGCCCTGCCGCCCGCCGGCTGGAAGGAGCCGGTCACGCTCGGGAACGGGGAGGCTACGGATCAGGGCGTCGGTGAGCATATCGGGTAGCTTTCAGGGTATCAATTGACGATACCCGATGATAGTCTAACGATACCCGATGGGACGCTAACGCGTATGGAGACCCCCTCTCAGTGTTTCAGCGTAGAGGGTTCAAACTTGCATGCTCATGATCTCGGAATAGGCCTGCACCAGGCGGTTCCTGACCTGCAGGGTCGCCTGGAAGCCGATCTGCGCCTTCTGCATCGCGACCATGGTCTGCTCGAGGCTGACGGTCGGGCTGTCGAGCTGCACCTCGCGCTGCATGCGGGTGGCATCGTTCTGGGTCTTGCTGACCGCGTCGAGCGCCTGGCCGAGCGCCTTCTGGAAGCCGACGCCGCCGGCGCTGCCCGGTCTGGCCAGTGGCACGCCGTCGGTGCCGAGGCCGGCGCGGGCGACGGCCTGGGCGAAATCGAATGGTTTCATGGTGACGTTCATGGGTCACTCCTTGGCCGGCATCGTAAGCAGCGGGGGCCGGCGCCGGTGGCGGGAACTGGCGCGCCATTGCCCGGCTGTTCCGGCCATCCGCGCCTGGGCCGAACCGAATAATCGCCTTCAGTTCCCGCCCTCCCTGCCGCACCCCGGCCTGCCACGACTCCCATGGACAACGCCGTCGCCCTCCCCGCCCATCTGCAAGACGCCATTCCGACCACTTTCACGGGTCGCCTCGCGGCGATGCCGGCGCGCGCCAGGCTGAGCCTGGGCATCGGCGTCGCGGCGCTGGTCGGCGTCGTCCTGGCGATGACGATGTGGAGCTCGCGCGGTGACTACAAGGTGCTCTACGCCAACCTGTCCGACAAGGACGGCGGAGCGGTGCTCGCCCAGCTGACCCAGATGAACGTGCCTTACCGCATGGCCGAGGGCGGCGGCGCGATCCTCGTGCCGGCCGCCCAGGTGCACGACCTGCGCCTGAAGATGGCCACCGCCGGCCTGCCCAAGGGAACGGTCTCGGGCTACGAGCTGATGGACAGCGCCCGCTTCGGCCAGACCCAGTTCCAGGAGCGCCTCACCTTCCAGCGCGGCCTGGAAGGCGAGCTCACCCGTTCGATCGGCTCGCTCGCCGCGGTGCAGAGCGCCCGCGTGCACCTGGCCCTGCCGAACCAGAACGGGTTCTTCCGCGAGCAGCAGAAGCCGGGCGCGTCGGTGCTGCTGACGATGCACCCGGGCCGCACCCTCGACCGGGCGCAGATCGCCGGCATCGTCCACCTCGTGTCGTCGAGCGTGCCCGAGATGAACCCGAAGGCGGTGAGCGTGCTCGACCAGAGCGGCGCCCTGCTGAGCGGCGGCGCCGAGAGCGCGCAGGCCGGCCTCGACGCGCACCAGCTGAGCTACGTCACCCAGATCGAGTCGGGCTACACCAAGCGGATCCGCGAGCTGCTCGAGCCGCTGGTCGGCGCCGACAACCTGCGCGCCACCGTCACCGCCGACGTCGACTTCTCGCAGACCGAGGCGACCTCGGAGGAATTCAAGCCCAACCAGGGCAGCGACGCCGCCATCTCGATCCGCAGCCAGCAGACCAGCGAGCAAGGCGGCGGCAGCGCCGTCGGCCTGCCGAGCGGCGTGCCGGGCGCGGCCTCGAACCAGCCGCCGATCGCCGCCACCGCGCCGCTCGCCGGCGCCTCGCAGCCCCTGCAGGGTGCGCCCAGCGCCGCCGGCGCGGGCAGCACCGGCGGCCGGCGCGAAGCGGTCACCAACTACGAAGTCGACAAGACCGTGCGAGTGACCCGCAACGCCAGCGGCAACATCAAGCGGCTCAACGCCGCGGTGGTCGTCAACAACCGCAGCGTCGTCGACGCCAAGGGCAAGTCGACCCAGGTACCGCTCGGCAGCGAAGAGATCGACAAGCTCAGCGCCCTGGTGCGCGAGACCATCGGCTTCAACAAGGAGCGCGGTGATTCGGTCAGGGTGATCAACGCCCCGTTCAAGGTCGAGCCGACCAGCATCGTCGACACCCCCTTCTGGAAGAGCCCGGAGCTGATCGACCTGGTGCGCGCCGCGGCCTTGCCGGTCGGCCTGGCCGTCGTCGCCCTGCTGGTCTTCTTCGGCCTGCTCCGGCCGGCCGTCAAGACCGCCTTCGCGCCGCGCCTGCCGGCGCCGGGAACTCGCATCGACGCCATCGTCGACGACGCCCAGACGCTCGAGGCGCTGCCCGCGCCGGCCTACCTGAAGCAGCTCGAGGGCGCGCGGGCGCTCGCGATGGACAACCCGGCCGCGATGGCCGGGATCGTCCGCGGCTGGGTCGGCAGCCGCCCGGCCTGACCCGCGCCAACCGACCAATCGACCCGGAGCACTCCCTTGGAAGAATCAGGCCTCGAAGACGCGGCGATCCTCCTCATGTCGCTCGGCGAGGAGGAGGCGGCCAACGTGTTCCGCCACCTCTCGCCGCGCGAGGTGCAGAGCCTGGGCGAGACGATCGCCCGCATGACCAGCGTGCCGAAGACGCGCCTCGACGGCGTGCTCGGGAAGTTCGCCGCGGTCGCCGGCGCGCAGAGCTCGCTGGTCGCCGACACCAGCGGCTACGTGCGCAACGTGCTGAAGAAGGCGCTCGACGAGGACAAGGCCAACCTGCTGATCGACCGGATCCTGCAGAGCGCCGACATCTCCGGCATCGAAGGCCTGAAGTGGATGGACTCCGCCTCGATCGGCGAGATGCTGCGCCACGAGCATCCGCAGATCGTCGCCGCGGTGCTGGTGCACCTCGATTCCGACCAGGCCGCGTCGGTGCTGCGCACCTTCGCCGAGCGCCAGCGCAACGAAGTGCTGGTGCGGATCGCCACCCTCGACGGCATCCAGCCCTCGGCGCTGAAGGACCTGAACGAGGTGATGGGCAAGATGCTGGCCGGCGGCGAGCAGGCGAGGAAGGCACCGCTCGGCGGCGTCAAGACCGCGGCCGAGATGATCAACCTGATGGGCACCAGCATCGAGACCGCCGCCCTCGACTACATCCGCGAGGCCGACAACGACCTCGCCCAGTCGATCATGGACAACCTGTTCACCTTCGACGACCTCGACCGGGTCGACGACAAGGGCCTGCAGGCGCTGCTCAAGGAAGTGCAGAGCGAGTCGCTCGTGATCGCGCTCAAGGGCGCCAAGCCGGAGATGCGCGAGCGCATCTTCAAGAACATGTCGACCCGCGCCGCCGAGACGCTGCGCGAGGAGCTCGATTCGCGCGGCCCGGTCCGGGTCGCCGAGGTCGAGGCCGAGCAGAAGGAGCTCCTCAAGGTCGTGCGCCGGCTGGCCGAGGAAGGCCAGCTCGTGCTCGGCGGCGGCAGCGGCGACGACTTCGTCTGAGCGATGACCGCCGCCAAGCCCCGCCCCGTGCCGCCCCTGCCGGAAGGCGTGCGCGCCAATCCTTACGCCCGCTTCATCCCGCGCGAGGAGCTCAGCTCGTTCGCCGCCTGGGCGCTCGGCGACATCTCGGGAACGCCGGGCGCGGCCAACGCGCCGCGCCGGCCGCGCGAGCCCGAGCCGGCACCGGTCGATCCGGCCGAGCTGATCGCCCAGCAGCTGCGCGCAGCGCGCCAGTCGGGCTACCAGGACGGCTACCGCGACGGCCTGGTCGCCCTCGAAGG
>JBDTUG010000285.1:0-5504 GCA_040007855.1 Caldimonas sp. | reverse complement strand
AGGCCGGCAAGCACATCACCGGCCAGATCCTGCCGATCGACGGCGGCGTCTCGGCGATCATGGCCGCCTGACCATGGAGTTCCGGGTCACGATTCCGTTCGTCGATCTGCTCGGCTTCGAGCTGATCCGCTTCGCCAACGGCGAGGCCGAGCTGGCGGTGCAGTTGCGCGATGAGTTGTGCAACTCATGGAGCGTGGCCCACGGCGGCGTGACCATGACCTTGCTCGACGTGGCGATGGCCCATGCCGCGCGCAGCCCCGGCGAGGACGGCGCGGTCGAGCCCCTGAGCGTGGTGACGATCGAGATGAAGACCAGCTTCATGCGGCCCGGGCTCGGCCGGCTGGTCGCGGTCGGCCGGCGCCTGCACCGTACCGCCTCGATGGCCTTTTGCGATGCCTCGATCGTCGACCCCGAAGGCCGGCTGGTCGCCCAGGCGACCGGCACGTTCAGGTATCTCAAGGGACTGCCGGCCGGTGGCCGGCGGATCGAGCGCCCGGGCGCTTCCGACTGACCGGAGGACATCACCATGACCATGAACAAGCAGATCCATCTCGTGTCGCGCCCGGCGGTCGAGGCCGAGCCGGGCAACTTTCGCCTGGTCGAGACGCCGGTCGGCGAGCCGAAGAACGGGCAGGTGCTGGTGCGCAACCATTTCCTCAGCCTCGATCCCTACATGCGCTGGCGCATGAACGACGCCAGGAGCTACGCCGAGCCGCAGGCGCTCGACCGGGTGATGCTGGGCGGCACGGTCGGCGAGGTCATCGCTTCGGCACACCCCGGCTACCGGCCCGGCGACCGGGTCGTCGCCATGGGCGGCTGGCAGCAGTACGCGATGATCGATGCGGCGACGCCGGGGGCAATGCGCAAGGTCGACGCGAGCCGCGTTCCGCTGTCGGCCTACCTCGGCCCGGTCGGCATGCCCGGGGTCACGGCCTGGTACGGCCTGATCAGGATCTGCCAACCCAAGGTCGGCCAGACGATTGTCGTCAGCGCCGCCAGCGGCGCGGTCGGCAGCGTGGTCGGCCAGCTTGCCAAGACGCGCGGTTGCCGGGCGGTCGGCTTTGCCGGCGGCGCCGACAAGTGCGCCTACGTCACCGGCGAGCTTGGATTCGATGCCTGCATCGACTACAAGGCGCAGCGCGATCCGAAGGCCTTGTACGCGGCATTGAAGGAGGCGACGCCCGACGGCGTCGACGGCTTATTCGAGAACGTCGGCGGTGCCTTGCTCGACGCCACCCTGAAGCGCATGAACCCGTTCGGCCGGATCGCGCTATGCGGGATGATCAGCGGCTACGAGGGCCAGCCGACGCCGCTGCTCGAGCCGGCGCTGCTGCTGCAATCGCGTCTGACGCTCGAGGGCTTCATCGTCAGCGAGCACATGGAGGTCTGGGCCGAGGCGCTGAAGGAGTTGGGCGGGCTGGTGGCGAGCGGCACGCTGAAGTACCGCGAGTCGATCGCAGAAGGCATCGAGGCGGCGCCCGAGGCCTTCCTCGGCCTGCTGAAGGGCAGGAACTTCGGCAAGCAACTGGTCCGGCTGGCCTGATGGCCGGCTGAGCATGAACGACCTCGTCCTGCACCACTACGCCAGCTCCCCGTTCTCGGAGAAGGTCCGCCTCGTCCTCGGCATGAAGGGGATGCGCTGGCGCTCGGTCGACGTGCCCGCGATCCTGCCCAAGCCGGACGTCGTCGCGCTCACCGGCGGCTACCGGCGTACCCCCTTCATGCAGATAGGCGCGGACATCTATTGCGACTCGGCCCTGATGTGCCGGGTCATCGACCGGCTCGTCGCCGAGCCGCCGCTCTATCCGCCCGCACTGCACGGGCTGGCCGGGATCGTCGCCCAGTGGGCCGACCAGTCGCTGTTCTGGACCGCGGTGCCGTTCACGATGCAGCCGGCCGCGGTCTCGTACCTGCTGCCGGGAGCGGGCCCGGAAGACCTCAAGGCGTTCGGCGCCGACCGGGCCGCGATGTCGCCGGCGCTGCGCCGGGCGCCGCTGCACGACGGAGCGGCGCACTTGCACGACTACCTCGGCCGGCTCGAGAACCTGCTCGACGACGGGCGCCCGTTCCTGCTCGGCGCCTTGCCGTGCATCGCCGACTTCTCGGCGGCGCAGTCGATCTGGTTCGTGCGCCGCGCCCCGCCGGTGGCCCGGCATCTGGAGGGCTATTCCGGGTTGCGGGCCTGGTACGGGCGGGTGGCGGCGTTCGGCCACGGCCATCCGGAGCCGATGACGAGTGCGGCGGCGATCGACCTGGCGCGGACGGCGAGCGGCTTCGCTCCTTGCACGGTCGCCGAGGGGTCGGGTTTCGAGGCGGGCGCGGCGGTGGGCGTGACGCCTTCCGACTACGCGCACGACGAGGTGGCGGCAACGCTGGTCGGCCTCGACGGCGGCGAGGTCGTCGTCGAGCGGGTCGACGCGCGGGCCGGCACGGTTCACGTTCACTTCCCGCGGGTCGGTTTTCACATCAAGGCGGCAGCGCCCAGGAAGCAAAGCGCATGAAGAGCTTCGTCGGTCGCACCGCCGTCATCACCGGCGCCGGCTCGGGCTTCGGTCTCGAGGCATCGCGGATCGCGGCGCGGCGCGGCATGAACGTCGTCATGGCCGACGTCCAGGCCGACGCGCTCGAACGCGCCGCGGCCGAAATCGGGTCGCTCGGCGTCGAAGTCATGGCGCAACGCCTCGACGTCAGCAAGGCGTCCGAGGTCGAGGCGATGGGCCGGGCAGTGCAGGCCCGGTTCGGCGCGCCGCACGTCGTCTTCAACAACGCCGGCGTCGGTGCCGGTGGCCTGATCTGGGAGAGCACGCTCGCCGACTGGGAGTGGGTGCTCGGCGTCAACGTCATGGGCGTTGCGCATTGCGTGCGGGTATTCACGCCGATGATGCTCGAGGCCGCCGCGCGCGATCCGGGCTATGAGGGCCACATCGTCAACACGGCGTCGATGGCGGGCCTGCTCAATCCGCCGAACATGGGCGTCTACAACGTCAGCAAGCACGCGGTCGTGTCGCTGAGCGAGACGCTCTACCAGGACCTGCGCCTGGTCACCGAGCAGATCGGCGCCTCGGTGCTCTGCCCGTTCTTCGTGCCGACCGGCATCACCGGTAGCGAGCGCAATCGGCCCGGCGACCTGCCTGCCCAGAAGCCGACGCGCAGCCAGCTGATCGGCAAGGCGATGATCGACCGGGCGGTGGGCAGCGGCAAGATCAGCGCGGCCGATGTCGCCGGCTTCGTGTTCGAGGCGATCGAGGCCGGCCGCTTCTACATCTACAGCCACCCGAAGGCGCTGGCCAGCGTGCAGACGCGGCTCGAAGACATCGTCCAGGCGCGCAACCCGACCGACCCGTTCGCCGGCAAGCCGGAGATCGGCGACGAGCTGAAGCGGGCGCTGCGCGCCTGCGGTCCCTAGCCCGACTCCGCCCTAGCAGCCGATCTTCACCGCCTGTACCGGGCGGCCGGTGTCGGCATCGACGACGACGAGGTTGACCTCGCGCGGGTGCGCCGCGTCGCTGCGCGCGGCCAGCTGGAAGGCGAGCGTCTGCGCGCTCGCGGCGCTGGCGGCCCAGGCTGGCACGGTCCGGTAGTCGCGCACCACGTAGTCGTGGCGCAGGGTGACGCCCTCGTTCTCGCCCGCCTTGACCGCCGTGACGTGGCCTTGCTCGGTGACCGCCCAGTAGGCGGCCAGGCGACGGGGCGAGCGCGCGCTCGGGACGACGGTTGCCGTCACCCGGTCGCCGTCGCGCGCCAGGGTGACCTCGACCGGCGCGGCCGGGCGCGCCCCGCCCAGGCTCGCCAGACCGGGCCAGTCCTTGCGATCCTGCCCGTCGACGACGACCTGCGGCGTGTAGCTGAAGCGCGCGCCGTTGCTGGCCTGCTGCTCGGCCTGCCGGCCGGTGAAGGCGGCGCTCGCGAAACGGTCTTTCCAGCCGAGCCGGTCCCAGTAGTCGACATGGAAGGCGAGCGCCACCACGTTCGGGTCGACTTTCAGCTTCGACAGCCAGCGGTCGGCCGGCGGGCAGGAGTTGCAGCCTTCCGAGGTGTAGAGCTCGACCACCGGGGTGATGGCGGCCGCGCTCCTGGCAGTGCAGGTGTCGGCGGCGCGCGACGGCGCCTGGGCGAGCGTGGCCAGGCCGGCGAAGGCGAAGGCGAGGGCGGGCGTCCGGCGGGCGGCCCGCAAGGCTGAGCTGAAGCGGTTCATGGCGGCGTTTCGAAGGTGATGGCGTCTAGGTCGCGGCCTAGCCCCCGACCTTACGGGGCCGGCGCAACGCAATCGGCGTGCCTGATCGCGCGCCGGCGATGCCGCCAGCGAAGTTTGCAGGCCGCGCATCCGGTCGCCCATGGCCTGCGTAGGGAGGATCTGACGATTCGCCATCGGGCGAGGCGTCGGGCGGGGACGACCGGCCGGCTTTCATTCAACCAGGAGCGAGGAAAACCATGACATCCATTCAACCGCATCGCGTTCGCGTGCTGCCGATCCTGGCAGCCGTCGGCGCACTGTACGGCCTGGCCGCCTTGCCGGCCCAGGCCTCGAGCCACCGGGAAGCGCCGGCGATCACCGCCACGCCGAAGGTAGACGCCACCGACTTCTACATGTTCAGCAGCTACGAGACGGGGCGCAGCAGCTACGTCACGATGATCGCCAACTACCTGCCGCTCCAGGACGCGTACGGCGGCCCGAACTACTTCAAGCTCGACCCGAACGCGCTGTACGAGATCCACGTCGACAACAACGGCGACGGCAAGGAAGACCTCACCTTCCAGTTCCGCTTCAACAACGCGCTGAAGAGCACGGCCCTGACGATCGGCGGCAAGAGCGTGCCGATCCCGCTCACCCAGTCCGGCGTGGTCACCGGCCTGAAGGACGCCAAGCTGAACGTCAACGAGACCTTCACGGTCGACATCGTCCGCGGCGACCGCCGCACCGGCACCCGCGGCTCGGTCACCAACGTCGCGAACAACAGCGCCACCTTCGACAAGCCGTCCGACCACATCGGCAACAAGACGATCCCGAACTACGACATCTACGCCGCGCAGCGCATCTACACCGTAACAATCCCGGGCTGCTCGGTGCCGGGCAAGGTGTTCGTCGGCCAGCGCAAGGACCCGTTCGCGGTCAACCTCGGCGTGATCTTCGACCTGGTCAACGTTCCCGGCGCGGCCGACTTCACGGCGGCCGAAGCCGCCTTCGTGACCGATCCGACGCTCAAGGACGCGGGCGCCGACGACCTGGCGGACAAGAACGTGACCACGCTCGCGCTCGAGGTCTCGGCCTCGTGCCTGACCGCCAATGCCGACCCGGTGATCGGCGGATGGACGACGGCCAGCCTGCGCCAGGGCTCGTTGCTCAGCAACGCGCCCAAGAGCGGCTACCAGACCTCGGCGATCGTCGGCGGCGCGTGGACGCAAGTCTCGCGACTCGGCATGCCGCTGGTCAACGAGGTCGTGATCGGCTTGCCCGACAAGGACAAGTTCAACAACGCCAAGCCGAAGGACGACGGCCAGTTCGC
>JBDTUG010000284.1:0-5555 GCA_040007855.1 Caldimonas sp. | reverse complement strand
CGATCGGCCTGCAGATCGCCGGCAAGCGCCACGACGACCTCGGCGTGCTGCAGGTCGCGGCGGCATGGGAGGCGATCCGCCCGGCCGGGCGGCCGTGGCCGGAGCCGCCCGCGGCCTGACCGTGGCCCTGCGCGACGCGCACGGCAACGCCGTCGCCACCGCCTCTGCCGACGCGCTGGCGGCGAGCGAGCAGGCGCTCTGGCGAATGCTGTCGTTCTACGGCGCGCCGTTCGCCGACCTCGACGCCGCGATCGCCGCCGACCCGGCCTGGCGATTGGCGCGCCTGATGAAGGCCGGCTTCCTGCTCAGCCTCACCGAGCCTGGCCTGGTCGCCGAGGCGCGCGCCCTGCTCGACGAGACCGCGCGGACGGCCGCCGGCGCCGACGAGCGCGAGCGTGCCCATCTCGGCGCCCTGCAACGGCTCGCGGCAGGCGACTGGCGCGGCGCCGGCGAGGCCTGGGACAGCCTGCTCGCGGCTCACCCGCGCGATCCGCTCGCCCTGCAGTGGGCGCACCTGTTCGACTTCTATCGCGGCGACTCCGCAGCGCTGCTGGCGCGGGTGAACGGCGTCCTGCCGCACTGGAGCGAGGCCGATCCGCTCCATCCCTACGTGCTCGGCATGCACGCCTTCGGGCTCGAGGAATCGGCGCACTACGCCGAGGCCGAGCAGGCCGGCCGGCGCGCCCTCGCCGGGCCGGCCAAGGTGCCGTGGGCGATCCACGCAGTCGCCCACGTGATGGAGATGGAGGGGCGCCACGAGCAAGGCGCTGCCTGGATGGGCCGCTGGCGGCCCGACTGGGGCGAAGGCAACGGCTTCGCCGGCCACCTCGGCTGGCACGAGGCGCTGTTCGCGCTCGAGTCGCGCGACCACCCGCGGGCGCTCGCGACGTTCGACCGCTACCTCGACGCGGCCACGAACGAGATCACGCTGCAGCGCGTCGATGCCGCGTCGCTGCTCTGGCGGCTGTCGCTGCACGGCGCCGAGGTCGGCGATCGCTGGCAGCGCCTGCTCGCCGGCTGGCCGCTCGACGAAGGCGCGGCCGGGCACTCGGCCTTCAACGACGTCCACGCGCTGATCGCGCTGATCGGCGCCGGCGCGCTGGCGCGGGCGCGCGCCTGGCGCGACCTCTCGCTGGCCGCGGCGGCGCGCCAGGGCGCCTGGAACCGCGCCGTCTCCGCCGACATCGCGGCGCCGCTGATGGACGGCCTGCTCGCCTTCGGCGAGCGACGCTACGCCGACGCCGCCGAGTCGATCGGCCCGCTGCGGCGGCGCGCGGCGCGGTTCGGCGGCAGCCACGCGCAGCGCGACCTGATCGACCAGACCCTGCTCGCCGCGGCGGCGCGCAGCGGCCTGCGCGCCGCCGGCCGCGCCCTGCTCGCCGAGCGGGCGGCCGGCAAGGCGGGCAGCCCGCTCAGCGTCTGGTGGGCGCGCGCGCTGGCCGATTGATCCGGCCGGGACGGTGCGCCGCCGGACGGCTGGACGCGCGGCCCCTCCAGCCCTTCGCGCTCGAACGCCCGCCGCTGGCGAGGCGCCGATTCCCGCCGCGCACCGGGCCGGCGCGCATCGCGGATCACGAATGACAATCGGCCGGTGCGCTCCCGCACCGAGGAACACTCCCCATGGCAGAAACAGTGCTCGTCTCGGGCGGCAGCGGCTACATCGCCGGCTTCCTGATCCGCCAGCTGGTGGGCGAAGGCTGGACCGTGCACACGACGGTGCGCAACCTGGGGCGCGAAGCCGAGGTGCGCCGCCTGCTGGCCGTCGACGACAGCAAGCTCAGGTTCTTCGCCGCCGACCTGAACGCCGACGCCGGCTGGGCCGAGGCGATGGCCGGCTGCCGCTTCGTCGCCCACGTCGCCTCGCCCTTGCCGGCCGGCGTGCCCAGGAACGCCGACGAGCTGATCGTCCCGGCCCGCGACGGCGCCCTGCGCGCCCTGCGCGCGGCCAAGGCGGCCGGCATCCGCCGCTTCGTCATGACCTCGTCGGTGGCCGCCGTGTCGTACGGCCGCGGCCGCGGCGTCCACCACTTCACCGAGGCCGACTGGACCCGGCCCGAGCAGCCGGGCATCTCGCCCTACATCCAGTCGAAGACGATCGCCGAGCGGGCGGCGCGCGACTGGGTGGCCAGGGAAGGCGGCGACCTCGAGTTCTGCACCATCAATCCGTCGGTGGTGCTGGGACCGGTCTGGAGCGCCGACTACTCGGCCTCTGTCGTGATCGTCAGGAAGCTGCTCGACGGCAGCCTGGGCGCCTGCCCGGACATCGGCTTCGGCGTCGTCGACGTGCGCGACGTCGCCGACCTGCACGTGCGCGCCCTGGTGGCCCCGGGGATGGCCGGCGAGCGCTTCATCGCCTCGGGCCGCTTCATGAAGCTGCGCGAGATTGCCGACGTGCTGCGCGCCGCGCTGGGCGCGCAGGCGAACAAGGTCACCACCCGCAACGTGGCCGACTGGATGGTCCGCATCGCCGCCCTCTTCAACCCGCTCGCCCGGGCGGTGGTCGGCGAGCTCGGCTCGGTGCGCAACCAGGACGCCTCGCACGCCAGGGCGGTGCTCGGCTGGCAGACCCGGCCGGAGGAAGAGAGCATCGTCGACACCGCGCGCTCCCTGCTCGCGCTGGGCATCGTGAAGCCCTGAGCCGGCGCGACGCCGGCACCGTGCCCAGCGAGCGTCAGAGGCCTTCGATCGCGACCAGGCTGCCGAACGAGGCGCCCTGGCGCAGCGCGATCAGCGGCGCGTACTGGGGCGAGCAATAGAAGGCCTTCAGGTGGGCCATGTCGGGAAACTCGAGGATGACCTGGCGCTTCGGCCGGCGCTCGCCTTCCAGCACTTCGACCGCGCCGCCGCGCACCAGGTAGCGCCCGCCGTGCGCCGCGATCAGCGCCGGCACCTGCTTGCGGTAAACCTCGTAGGCGGCGGGGTCGGTCACTTCGACGTCGGCGTAGATGTAGGCGGCCATGGCGATCCTCAGGGCAGGGAGAGTCCGAACAGGGCGGCGCCGTTGTCCCAGGCGATCCGCCGCGCCGCCGCCGGCGGCAGGTCGCCGAGCCAGCGGCGCGCCTGCTGCATGAGCGCTTCGTAGTCGTCCCAGCGGCCGTTGATCCAGGTGTCGGAGCCGACCAGGAAGC
Organism: Caldimonas sp.; assembly: GCA_040007855.1. GTDB lineage: Bacteria > Pseudomonadota > Gammaproteobacteria > Burkholderiales > Burkholderiaceae_C > Schlegelella_A. The sequence continues at coordinate 2,427 of JBDTUG010000284.1, read as the reverse complement.
GCTCCGGCATCTCGACCATCAAGGCCCGCCAGGCCGGGCTCAGCCGGCCGTCGCCTTCGGTGAGGCCGGGCCGGTACGACAGCTCGCCGAGCAAGGTCGGATGGCGCAGCAGCAAGGCGCGGACGCGCTCGATCGGCACGCCGCCGATGCCGCTGTGCGCCCAGATCAGGCGCGCGTTCGGCGCATGGCCGAGCAGCTTCTCGATCGCGACGTCGTCGACGTGGGCGAGCACGGCGAGGCCGCGCAGCTCGGCCAGCTGCATCAGGCGGCGGGCGGTCGGGCCGTCGGCGTTGGCGCTGTCGTAGAGGTGAAACTCGCCGAGGCCGCGGTACGGCCCGGCCTCGGTGCCGGCGGCGAGCTCGCGCAGCACCATCTCGACGATCGTCGGGTCGGCGTGCCAGCCGCCGTAGTCGGCGCGGTTTCGGTACAGGCGCACGAACGGCACGACCGCGACGCCGGCGCGCCGGGCCGGCTCGCGCGCCGCGGCGAGTGCCCTGGTGCCGTCGTTCGGCCGGCTGTTGGCGATCGCCGCGCGCACGCCGCTGCGCTGCAACCGGCCCAGCACGTCGGCGACCGGATAGCGCTCGGCGGCCTCGTCGTTGTAGTGGAGATGGGCGTCGAACAGCGGCCCGCCGTAGGCCGCGGCGGTCGCGCGCGGCGTGGCGGGCTGCGCCGACGCCGTCGGCGCCGACACTGCAAGCGCGACCGCAAGTGCCGCCGCCGCCGGCGCGGCGCCGGCGCCGGCGAGGGCGCGGAGAGCGCGGAGAGCGCGAAGGATCGCCATGGCCGCCGCGCGCCGGGTCAGGCCGGCGAAGCGCCGTCCGCGGCCGAGGGAGACGCACCGCCGGGATCATCCGGCCCGTCGCGCCGGCGCGCCTCGGCGATGCACGCCAGCAGCACGGCCTGGTCGCCGATCTGGTTGGCCAGCAGCAGCAGCAGCCGCGCGTCGAGGTCGTGGCTCTCGGCCTCGCTCAGCCCTTCGTGGGCGGCGACCCAGGCCTCGTAGAAGCGGTCGGGATCGGGGATGTTGGCGGCGGTCTTCATTACTTTGCGCTCAAGGCATCTCGACCGGCAGCGGCGCCCGCTCGTCGAGCGCGAGCGCGGCGCGCATCGCCGCCTCGACCACCTGCGGCGTCGCCTCGGCGAGCGTGGCGGCGACATAGGCGTCGGGGCGGACGATGACGACGCTGCCCGGCGCGGCGCCGAGGTGGGCGGCCAGCGGGCCGCCCGGATCGACCGCGCGGAAGTCGATCGGCAGCAGCGCCGCCGCTTCGTCGAGCCGCGCCAGGGTCGCCGCGTCGGCGCCGACCGCCAGGCCGAGAAAGCGCGTCTCGCCGCGCAGGCAGCGCATCAGCGTCGTGCCGTCGAAGGCGACGTTCTGCACGGAGCGCGCGCCGTCCCGGGCCCACGGCGCCGGCGGATAGGCATTGGCCTGCGCCATCCGGCCGGTGTTGGCGAGGCGGCGTGCGAACGCGTGGCGGCGCGCCAGGGTGCAGACGGCGCGGCGGATCCGGTGCTCGGCCGCGCTGCGCGGCGCCAGGAAGCGCGCGGTGCGGCTGGTGACGAGCAGGTTCTCGGCGGCGGCGGCGTAGCGCTCGGCGTGGTAGCTGTCGATCAGGCCGTCGCCGGCCTCGCCGGCCAGCACCAGGGCCAGCTTCCAGCCGAGATTGCCGGCGTCCTGGATGCCGTTGTTGCCGCCGCGCGCGCCGAACGGCGAGACGACGTGGGCGCAGTCGCCGATGAAGACGGACCGGCCGACCCGGAAGGTCTCCAGCAGGTGGTCGCGGTACTGGTACGGGCCGATCCAGACGAACTCGAACTCGACCCCCGGGCCGAGCTGCTCGCGCAGGCGCGCCCCCGCGACCTCGGGCTGGCTGATCGTCTCGGGGTCGCAGTCCTCGGCCATCTGGTAGTCGAGCCGCCAGACGTCGTCGGCCATCAGGTGCTGCCAGACCGCGCGCCCCTCGTTGAACGGCGCGTCGACCCAGGTCCAGCGCTCGACCGCGAAGGGCTTTTCGAACCGGACGTCGCTGATGCACCAGCGGTCGGTGCTGCGCGAGGCGTTGACCTCGAGGCCCATCGCAGTGCGGATCCTGCTGTTCGCGCCGGTCGCGTCGATGAACCACTCCGCCTCGAGCGAATAGGTCCCGGCCGGCGTCTCGACCACGACCGCCACGTGGTCGCTCTCGTTCTCGATCGCGAGGACCTTGTTCTTCCAGCGCAGGTCGGTGCGGCCGATCTCGACGATGCGGTCGACCAGGAACCACTCCAGGTAGAACTGCTGCAGGTTGATGAAGGGCGGCTGCTCGGAGGCGCTGTCGTCTTCGAGGTTGAACGAGAACACCTCGTCGGCGCCGGAGAAGGTGCGGCCGACCGACCAGGTGATGCCCTTGGCGCGGATCCGCTCGTAGATGCCGAGCCGCTCGA
>JBDTUG010000283.1:0-5566 GCA_040007855.1 Caldimonas sp. | reverse complement strand
ATGTCGGCCGCATGGATGATGGTCGAGATGACCGGGTCGGACTTCCTGGCCGCCTCGGTGCAGACGGCCGTGTTCCTGCCCATGTTCCTGCTCTCCCTGCCGGCCGGCGTCCTCGCCGACATCACCGACCGGCGCCGCCTGATCCTGGTGGCGCTCCTGACCCAGGCCGTCTCCGGCACGCTGCTCGCGGCGCTGCTGTTCGCCGGCCTGGCGGGACCGGGGGCGCTGATGTTCTTCGTCTTCGTCGCCGGCTGCTGCACGGCGCTCCTGTCTCCGGCCTACAACTCGACGATCGTCGAAGCCGTCCCGCGCGAGGCCATGCCGCAGGCCATCACCCTCATGGGCATCGCCTACAACGCGGCGCGCGCGCTCGGGCCGGCGGTGGCCGGGCTCGTGTTCGCGCTCGGCGGCGCCTGGAACTTCGTCATCTGCGTCGCCTGCACGCTGCTGATGGCGCACACCATCCGGCGCTGGCCGCCGCCTGCGCATCCGCCGTCACGCCTGCCCGCCGAGCGGCTGTGGGGGGGCATGCTGAGCGCGATGCGCTTCGCGCGCCATTCCGAGGCGGTGCTGGCCCAACTGGTGCGCACGGCCGCCTACAGCGGCTCGGGCGCGGCGCTCTGGGCTCTGCTGCCGGTCATCGGCCAGCGCCAGCTGGGACTGGGCGCTGCCGGTGTCGGGCTGCTGATGGGCTGCATGGGCGCCGGTGCGGTCGGCGCCGGACTCGCGATCGGCCGCATGCGGGCCAGCATGGGCCTCGAAACGCTGTTGCGGGCCGGCTGCCTGTCCTTTGCCGCGGCCATGCTCGTGGCCGCCTTCGCGCGCTGGCCGATCGCCGTCTACCTGGCGCTGGTGGTGGCGGGGGCGTCCTGGATGTCGGCCATGTCCACCTTCAATACCGCCACGCAGACCAGCGCTCCGCCCTGGGTGCGCGCCCGCGCGGTGGCGCTGCACGTGCTCTTCGCGCTCGGGTCGTTCGCGCTGGGCTCGGCGCTCTGGGGGGCGCTGTCAGGCCTCTTCGGCCTGCCCACGGCGCTCACGCTGGCGGCGCTGCTGATGGCCTCGGGCACGCTGCTGGCGCGCCGCTTTCCGCTGCGCATGGGAGAGGAATCGGACGTGACGCAGGTGGTGACGATGTGGGAAGACTTCGCGATCGCCGACGAGCCGTCACCCGAGGCCGGCCCGGTGGCGGTCGAGATCGCGTACCGCATCCGCGTCGAGGACGTCGCGGCCTTTCTCGAAGCGGCCGGTCATCTGCGCTCGCCGCGCCGCCGCGACGGCGCGACCTTCTGGCGGCTGTACCGGGACCTTGCCGAGCCGGCGCGCTACGTCGAGCGCTTCATCGTCACGTCGTGGGCCGACTATCTGCACCAGCGTGCCCGCGCCACCCTCGCCGACCAGGAGTTGGAGGCGCGGGTCCGATCGTTTCTCCAGCCGGGCGAGGCGGTGACCTTGCAGCACTACATCGCCGAACGCTGAGTCGAGGCCGGCGGGCAGCGCCGATGGCGTCCCGGCTCTCGCATCCGGTCCCGGGCGACGGCCGCCAGGTAACGGCGCCGACGCCTCCGCGGCTGCGCGCCGGACTATCCTGTCGGCCATCTGCTATTCGCAGGGTTCGGCGGAGGCCAGGACATGGACATCCAGGGCAAGGTGGCCATCGTCACCGGGGGGGCGAGCGGCATCGGCGCGGCGCTGGTGAAGCGATTGGTTCGAGAAGGCGCGCGCGGCGTGGTCGCGGCCGACCTCAACCTCGAGCCGGCGCAGGCGGTCGCGGCCGAAGCGGGCCCGAATGCGATCGCCTGGCGCTGCGACGTCAGCCGCGAAGCCGACATCCAGGCGCTGGTCGCCGCGGCGCGCGAGCGCTTCGGCGCGATCGACATCTACGTCTCGAATGCGGGCATCCTCGGCCGGGCCGGTGGCATCGAGCTGGAGGACGCCCTCTGGGACAAGATGTGGCAGGTGCACGGCATGGCGCACGTCTGGGCCGCCCGTGCGGTGGTGCCCGAGATGGTGGCGCGCGGCGAAGGCTACTTCGTCGTCACGGCCTCGGCCGCGGGCCTGCTGAACATCGTCGAGTCGGCGCCCTACGGCGTCACCAAGCACGCGGCGGTGGCGTTCGCGGAGTGGCTGCGGATCGCCTACGGCCGCAAGGGCCTGCGGGTCTCGTGCCTCTGCCCGCAATCGGTGCAGACCGCCATGACCGCCGCGGGCACCGGTTCGGCAGGGCTGGACGGCGTGCTCAGCGCCGAGCAGGTGGCACAGGCGGTCGTGGCGACGATGCACGACGAGAAGTTCCTGGTGCTGCCGCACCCCGAGGTCGCGAAATACTTCCTCAACAAGGCGCAGGACTACGACCGATGGCTGGGCGGCATGCAGAAGCTCTACACGGCGTACTCGGACGGGCCGTGACTGTCGAGGGCGACCGCTGACCCGGGCGCAGAGGGAGCCAATTGACACCTGATCGCTCCGGCAGACGACGACTGCTGCAACTCGCCGGGACACTGCGGCTATCGGCCGCCTGTCTCCCCTTGCTCGCGCTTGCAGACCTCGGCATCGCAGCCGGCGCAAGCGCCCGGGTACGACCGGGTGATCCGGGGTGGCCCTCGGCAGAACGCTGGAAGAAGCTCGGCGATCAAGTGGGCGGCGCCCTTGTCAAGGTCCGCTCGCCGCTCATGGACTGTCTGGGCGCACCTTCCGGAGCCGCCTGCTCGCAATTCCTCAAGGCGACCAAGAACCCGTACTTCCTCGGGGACGAGGTCGGCCTGACCCAGACCTTCGGCTGGGTGGACGCCTGGTCGTCGATGCCGAGCGTCTACGCGGTGGCCGCGCGCCACACGGCCGACGTGATCGCCGCCGTCGACTTCGCTCGCTCGAACAATCTGCGTCTCGTCGTCAAGGGGGGCGGGCACAGCTATCAGGGGACGTCCAATGCGGCCGATTCGCTGTTGATCTGGACGCGGAAGATGAACGCCATCACCCTTCACGACGCGTTCGTCGGCCAGGGCTGCGAAGCACGCTCGATGCCGACGCGGGCCGTGTCGGTCGGAGCAGGCGCCATCTGGTCGCAGGTCTACGACGCGGTCACGACTCAGGCGGGCGGTTACGTGCAGGGGGGTGGCTGCATGACGGTCGGCGTTGCCGGCCTGATCCAGAGCGGCGGCTTCGGCAGTTTCTCCAAGGCCTACGGTGTGGCGGCGGGCAGCCTGCTCGAAGCCGAGGTCGTCACTGCCGATGGTGTGGCAAGGGTCGTGAACGCCTGCAACAACCCCGATCTGTTCTGGGCCCTCAAGGGTGGGGGCGGCGGCAGCCTGGGCGTGGTGACTCGGGTCACGTTGCGCGTTCATCCATTGCCCGAGGACTTCGGTGCGGTGAACATGACGATCAAGGCCTCATCCGAGACGAGCTTTCGAAAGCTCGTCGGCTGGATCGTCGACTTCTATGCGGACAGCCTGATGAATCCGCATTGGGGCGAGCAGATCCGGATCCGGCCGAACAACGTGTTGCGGATCGCGATGGTGTTTCAAGGCCTGACCCGAGGTCAGGCCGTGTCGGTCTGGCAACCCTTCATGGACAGGGTCGACGCCTCGAACGACTTCAAGGCCGAGTTCGCGCCCCTGAAGATCGTTTCGACCTCCGCCCGCGAGTTCTGGGCGCCGACGTTCGTGAAGAGGGTCCTCGGCTTCATAGGCAGCGACGACCGGCCTGGCGCTCCCAGGAACAACGTCTTCTGGCCCGGCGATCAGGGGCAGGCGGGCCAGTTCCTGCATGGCTACGACTCCGCGTGGCTTCCCGCCACGCTCCTGCAGTCGGGTCGCCGCCAGGCGCTGGCTGACGCGCTCTTCGCGGCAAGCCGGCACTGGGGTGTGTCGCTGCACGTGAACAAGGGCCTCGCCGGCGCCCCCGCCAAAGCCCTGGCCGCGGCACGGGACACCGCCATGAACCCGCTCGTCCTCGATGCCTTTGCCCTCGCGATCCTCGGTTCCGAAGAGCAGCCCGCTTACCCGGGCGTGGCGGGCCACGAGCCGGACGTCGACTCGGCGCGCCGGCACGCGCAGGCCATCGGCCGGGCCGTCGCCGAGTTGCGAAATCTCGTTCCGGTAGTGGCAGCCTACGTCTCGGAAAGCAACTACTTCGAGGCCGACTGGCAGTCGGCGTTCTGGGGCTCGAATTATTCGAGGCTGTCGGCCGTCAAGGAGAAGTACGACTCCGAGGGGCTCTTCTTCGTGCACCATGGCGTGGGCAGCGAGCGCTGGAGCCGGGATGGCTTCACGAGGCTGGCTCGCTAACTAAGTGGTCTGCGCGGCGCAGACCACTCTAGGCGGCCGACCTCGCCATCAGGAGCCCTTCAGGACAGCAGGGCCTTCAGCTTGGCGCTGCTGAAGGGAACGCTGCGCAGGCGCACCCCGGTCGCATCGAACACCGCGTTTGCCAACGCCGCCGGCACCGGGCTCGACGCGGCTTCTCCGGCCCCCAGGGGCGGTTGATCGGGGCGGTCGACGAGGGTGATTTCCAGGCGCGGCACCGCCGGAAAGCGGAGCAGCCGGTAGCTCCCCCAGTCGACGCTCGTGACCCGCGAGCGGTCGAAGGTGGTCTCTTCGTACAGGGTGCGCGACAGCGTCTGCAGGATGTTGCCTTCCACCTGTGCACGGACGGCATCGGGGTTGATCATCAGGCCGCAATCGTGGGCGCAGCAGACCCGGCGCACGGCGATCGCGCCGCTCTCGCGATCGACCTCGACTTCCATCGCGACGGCGACATGGGTCTCGCTGTTCTTGTAGTGGATGTAGGCCATGCCGCGCCCGGCCGCGATCTTGCCGCGGCTGGCGGCGACGGGTGAGGGCCTCGATTGCCAGCCGATCAGCTCCGCCATCCGGCGCAGCACCTCGGCGCCGCGCGGATTCGTCATGTCGCGAAGCCGAAACGCCAGCGGGTCGATCTTCGCTTTTGCGGCGAGCTCGTCGACGAAGCTCTCGACCGCGAAGCAGTTCGCCACCTTGCCCGGGGCGCGGATGTTGGACGGCCGGAGCGGCGCCGGCCCGAGCCAGTGCGCCGATACCTTGACCGCGTTGGCGGGGTAGGGCGGATCGCCGTTCTGCGACACCAGCCCGACCGACTGACCCACCGGCTGGCGCATGCCGGCGGCGAGCGGCGCGAGCAGCGGCACCCACTCGAGGTTGGCGGTCGCGCGCGGCACCCACATGTCGGTTTCCCAGGCGTCGATGCGACCATCGGGCGTGAGCGTTGCCTTCAGTTCGAGCAGCTGAGGCGGGCCCTTGGGGTCCCAGCCCAGCTCGTCTTCACGGCTCCATTGCACCCGCACCGGCTTGCCCACCGCCTTCGACAACAGCACCGCGTCGGCGGCGGCATCGTCGTGGCCGTTCATGCCGTAGCAGCCGGCGCCGTCGAGGTAGATCACACGGAGCTTGTCGCGCGGCAGGTCGACCAGCGCGGCGAAGGTGGCGAGGAAGCGATGGCTGGCCTGCGACGCCGTCCAGACCGTGCCGCCGTCGGCGCGCACGTCGGCCACTGCGCAGGACGGGCCGATCGAGCCGTGCGACTGGATCGG
>JBDTUG010000282.1:0-5568 GCA_040007855.1 Caldimonas sp. | reverse complement strand
CGCGGCGACGACGCGCGCGGCGCGGCGCTGGCGAGCTACCTGCTGTTCGAGGCGCCCTACACGCGCGAGCTGATCGCCCTAGGCGTACGCGACACGATGGCGCGCCGCGAAGAGGTTCTCGCCTTTTTCGGCTGGCGCGGCGGCGCCGCGCCGGCACCATGAAATCGGGGCCCGGGTCCGCAGCACGCTGCCGACCCGGGCCCCGAAGGCTGAACGGCGGCGAGTCGCCTACTTCTTCGCTGCGCTGGCGGCGGCGGCCTTCTCGGCCTTCTTCGCGGCGCGCTTTTCCTTGGCTTCCTTGACGTTGTCCTTGAACGCTTCTTTCTCTTCCCTGGCGTTCGAGGCGACCGTGGAGGCGCCGGCCTTGACTGCCGACGCGGCTTTCGCTGCCCCGGCCTTGGTGGCCGAGGCCGCCTTCTCGACCGCGACCTTGGTCGCCGACGCGGCGCCCTTGACGGCCGAAGCGGCCCTGGCGGTGACCGGCGCATCGGCCTTGGCAGGCTTCATCGATGTCGGGCGGTAGGCGGTGCCGTTGACGGTGAGGCCGCTTTCGGAGAACTTCCCGGCGCTCTTGTCGCCGACGCCCTTGACGCGCTCGGTGAAGTCGGTCCAGCTCTTGAACTCGCCCTTCTTGCGCTCGCTGATGATGAGGGTCGAGATGACCGGGCCGATGCCCTTGATCGCTTCGAGCTCGGCCTGGGTCGCCTTGTTGGCGTCGACCGCGGCGAAGGCCGTCGCTGCGATCAGCGCGGCGAGCGCGACGATGAATTTCCTGAACATTGAAGACTCCTTGGGGTTGGTTCTGGAGAGCGCCTGCCCGGCAGGGCCGGGCCGGTGACAAAGCGGTGGGATTGCACGGCGCCCCTTCGTAACGGGCCCCGCCGCGCCGGCGTTGACCGGCCTTCGGGGGAAGCTCGCCGCGGCCTTACCGCCGTTCGGGGGAAGTTCGCTCAGGCCTGGGCGCCGAGCCAGGCGATGTAGTCCGCCACGCCGCCGGCGACGTCGGCGAAGGCGTGGTCGCAACCGGCGCCGCGCAGCCGCGACAGGTCGGCCTCGGTGAAGCATTGGTACTTGCCGACCAGGGCGTCCGGGAAGGCGATGTACTCGATGAACCCGGCCTGCACCAGCGATTCGAGCGGCAGCGGAGCAACGCCTTCGCGGGCGCGGGCGGCGTTGACGACCGCGACGGCGACATCGTTGAAGGGCTGGGCGCGGCCGCTGCCGAGGTTGAAGATCCCGCTCGCCTCGGGATGGGCGAGGAACCAGAGGTTGACCGCGACCACGTCGGCGACGGCGACGAAGTCGCGCCGCTGCTCGCCGGCCGCGTAGCCGCCGTACTCGCCGAACAGCCTGACCCGGCCGGTCGCCGTCCATTCGTTGAAGTGGTGGAAGGCGACCGAGGCCATCCGCCCCTTGTGCTGCTCGCGCGGCCCGTAGACGTTGAAGTAGCGAAAGCCGGCGACCTGCGTCGTCGCCGCCGGCAAGGCGCGCCGCACGACCTGATCGAACAGCAGCTTCGACCAGCCGTAGACGTTGAGCGGCCGCTCGAACGCGGTCTCTTCGCGAAACGACGCCGAGCCGCCGTAGGTGGCCGCCGACGACGCATAAAGCAGGCGCACGCGCTGCGCCTGGCAGGCGTCGAGCAGGGTCTTCGAGGCGCGGTAGTTGAGGTCGAGCATGAGTCGCCCGTCCTGCTCCATCGTGTCGGAGCAGGCTCCTTCGTGGAAGACGCAGTCGACCTTGCCGAACTCGCCGGCGGCGAAGCGCGGGTAGAAGTCGCGCCGGTCGAAGTAGTCGCTGATCGACGCGCCGAGCAGGTTCTTGAACTTGGCGCCGTCGCCGAGGTCGTCGACCGCGATCACGTCGTCGACGCCGATTGCGTTCAAGCCGTGGACGAGGTTGGCGCCGATCATCCCGGCGGCGCCGGTCACGACGACCCTCATGGCGCCGCCCCACCGGCAGCGCCCGGGCGCTCGCCGAACAGCTCGGCGTAGCTGAGGCTCGCGGTCCCGAACCTGCCGACCACGATGCCACCGGCGCGGTTGGCCACGGGCAGGGCGTCGCGCAAGCCGAGGCCGGCCGCGAGCAGCGCGGCGAGGGTGGCGATCACGGTGTCGCCGGCTCCCGTCACATCGAATACCTCGCGCGCTTCGGCCGGCACCTGGACGTGGCCGGCGGCGTCGAACAGCGACATGCCTTCTTCCGAGCGGGTCAGGAGCAGCGCCTCGATGCCGAGTTCGCTGCGCAGGCGCTCGGCGCGCTCGACGAGCTGCGCCGGGCTCGACCAGGTGCCGACCACCTGCGCCAGTTCGGCGCGGTTCGGCGTGATCACGGTCGCCCCGGCGTAGCGCGAGTAGTCGCTTCCCTTGGGATCGACGAGCACCGGCTTGCCGAGCGCCCGGGCCAGGCCGATCATTTCCGCGATGTGCGCGAGGCCGCCCTTGCCGTAGTCGGAGAAGAGCACGGCATCGTGCAGGGGCAGAGCCTCCTGGAAGTCGGCGAGCATGCTGGCGAGCACTTCGTGGTCGGGCTGGTTCTCGAAGTCGATGCGAAGCAACTGCTGCGCCCGGCCGATGACGCGCAGCTTGACGATCGTGAAGAGCTGGGCGTCGCTGCCGAGCAGCGCCTTGACGCCTTGCGCTTCGAGCAGGGCGCGCAGCCGCCGCGCCGGCTCGTCGGTGCCGACGACGGTGAGCAAGGTCGCCTGGGCGCCGAGCGTCTTCACGTTGAGGGCAACGTTGGCGGCGCCGCCGAGGCGTTCTTCCTCGCGCTGCACGCGCACGATCGGCACTGGCGCCTCCGGCGAGATCCGGTCGACCGCGCCGAACCAGTAGCGGTCGAGCATCGCGTCTCCGACCACGAGAACGCGGGCGGCGGCGAGCCGTTCCCGGCTGGGCGTCATAGATCCTCCAGTCGGCGCGGCGGATAGGTGTCCCAGCCGAGGCAGCCGGGACAGCGCCAGAAGTAGTGCTCGGCCTCGAAGCCGCAGGCAGCGCAGCGGTAGCGATGGAGCGGCTTGGCGGCGCGCCGCACCGCCTCGCGCAGCGCGCCGGTCTGGGCGGCGGGGAGGGCGACCGGCGCTGCCGTTGCGCTGTCCGGATCGCTGTCGGGAGCCGCGCGGGGCGCCAGCAGGGCCTGCGCCGCTGCCATGGTCGGATGCTCGCGCAGGTGGGCGAGCAGCAGGCTCTCGCGGCTGCCGGGGTCGGCCTGCAGCGAGCCGATCGTCTCGAGCAGGTCGATGGTCGGCGCCTGTGCGTAGAGCGCGCCGAGCCGCTCGAGCGCGGCGCCGCCCGCGGCGGCGGCGCGGGCGCTGCCGGCGTAGCGTCGGGCGACCAGGTTGAAGGCTGCGGGCTGCGCTTCCATCAGCGCGTCCCAGGCGCGCTGCGCTTCGGCGTGGTCGCCGCGCGCTGCGGCGCGCTCGCCGGCGAGGACGAGCGGGCGGGCATCGCGCGGCGCGACCTCGCGCGCTTCGGCCAGGGCCGCGTCGGCAGCTTCGGGCTGCTGGGCTGCGTCGGCTTCGAGCGCGATCTCGCACCAGTAGTGCGCGATCCGCGACGCGAACGAGCCGGTGCCGCTGGTTTCGAGCTGGCGGCCGATCTCGATGGCCGAGCGCCATTCGCCGGCGCGCTCGTGCAGGTCGAGCAGGGCCAGGCGGGCTTCGGTGTCGAAGGCGGTGCCGGACAGCGCGCGGTAGGCCTGCTCGGCGCGGTCGAACAGGCCGGCCTTCATGAAGTCCTGGGCCAGTGCGTGCTGGGCCCGGTCACGGTCGTTCTTCGGCAGGTCGGCCCGGCCGAGCAGGTGCTGGTGCACCCGCACGGCGCGCTCGTATTCGCCGCGCCGGCGGAACAGGTTGCCGAGCGCGAAATGCAGGTCGGAGGTATCGGGGTCCTGCTGCACGGCCTCGATGAAGGCGTCGATCGCCTTGTCGTGCTGCTCGTTGAGGAGCAGGTTCAGGCCTTTGTAGTAGACCTTGGGCGATTCCTGGCGCTCGCGCCGGTACTGGCGAGCGTCGAGGCGCGAGGCGAGCCAGCCGAGGACGAAGCCGCCGCCGCCCAGGCCGAGCGCCAGCCAGAGCAGCCACTGCGGATCAAAGTCCATCGCGCGGCGGATGGTGGGGCACGACCTCGCCCGGGATCGGCGGCGCAGCGTTCGGCCGGTCGTCGGCGCGCCGGGTGTGGGTTCTCGCCAGGCGCCGGTGCCGCCACCAGCTCGGCACCATCGCGAAGATGCCGAAGGCACAGCCCAGGCCGAACGCGGCGAGGACGATGAAGACCATCGGCGCGCGCCATTCGTAGCCGAAGAACCAGTTCACCACCGACGGATGATGGTTGTTCAGCGCGAACGCGAACAACGTGAAGAAGACGGCGGCGCGGACGAGCCAGACGAGCGTTCGCATCGTCCGCGAATGCTAGCTCTCGGTCTTGCCGTGCGCCTTGTCGGCTTCGGCCTCGGCGCCAGCGCGCAAGGCGCCGACCCGGCTGTCGACCGCTTCGCGCAGCGCCTTGCCCGGCTTGAAATGCGGCACCAGCTTTTCCGAGATGACGACCTGCTCGCCGGAACGCGGATTGCGGCCGACGCGCGGCGGGCGCCGGTTGATCGAGAAGCTGCCGAAGCCGCGGATCTCGATGCGGTGGCCGCGCGCCAGGGCGGAGGCCATCGCGTCGAGGATCGTCTTGACCGCGAATTCGGTGTCGCGATGGGTCAGCTGGCCAAAGCGCTCGGCCAGCTGGATCACGAGGTCGGAGCGCGTCATGGAGCCCCTCTGCCGGCGAGTACGCCGGCCGATCCCCCGAGGGGGCGAGCGCGGACGCGATGCGTCCGGTGGACGCATTGCGCCAGCGAGCGGCCGCCTCGGGAGCGGCCCTGCGCTCGGCCCGCCGGTGCCATCACGATCAGGTGCTCGGCGGGTTCTGGTTGTCGAGCTTGGCGCGCAGCAGGGCGCCCAGACTCGTCGTGCCGGCGTTCTCGCGCTCGCTGGTCTGCGACAGGCGCTGCATCGCTTCCTGGTTGTCGGCGTTGTCCTTGGCCTTGATCGAGAGCTGGATCGAACGCGCCTTGCGGTCGACGTTGATGATCATGGCGTTGACTTCGTCGCCTTCCTTCAGCACGTTGCGCGCGTCCTCGACGCGGTCGCGGCTGATCTCTGAGGCGCGCAGGTAGCCGGTGATGTCGTCGTTGAGCTGGATCTCGGCGCCGCGCGCGTCGACCGTCTTCACCTTGCCGGTGACCAGCGCGCCGCGGTCGTTGACCGAGCTGTAGCTCGTGAACGGATCGCTGTCGAGCTGCTTGATGCCGAGCGAGATGCGCTCGCGGTCGACGTCGACCGCCAGCACGATCGCCTCGACGTCCTGGCCCTTCTTGTAGTTGCGCACCGCCGTTTCGCCCGGCTCGTTCCACGACAGGTCCGAGAGGTGCACCAGGCCGTCGATGCCGGCCGCCAGGCCGACGAACACGCCGAAGTCGGTGATCGACTTGACGGGGCCCTTGACCCGGTCGCCGCGCTGCACCGTGGCGGAAAACTCCTCCCACGGATTGGCCTTGCACTGCTTCATGCCGAGCGAGATGCGG
>JBDTUG010000281.1:0-5572 GCA_040007855.1 Caldimonas sp. | reverse complement strand
TCGGCATGATCGCCCTGGCCGGGATCATCGTGCGCAACTCGATCCTGCTGGTGGACTTCATCAACCTGCAGGTGCGCGAGGGCATCGACTTCAAGCAGGCCATCGTGCGCTCGGCCATCACTCGGTCGCAGCCGATCGTGCTGACAGGGCTGGCCGCGATGCTGGGCGCCTTCTTCATCCTCGACGACCCGATCTTCAACGGCCTGGCGATCTCGCTGATCTTCGGCATCTTCGTCTCGACCGTGCTGACCCTGGTCGTGATCCCGATCCTCTACTACGTCGCCTACCGCCACCGGCTCACGGCCCTCACCGGTTCCGTCGACCCTGACGCGCCGGATGCCACCACTCTTTCCACCACCACGTCCAATCAAGGAGCTTGACCATGACTTCCTGGCAAATCGTTCGACTCGTCGCTGGCACCTTCATCCTGCTGTCGCTGGCGCTCGGCATTCCCGGCAGCCCGATCTTCGTCAGTCAATGGTGGCTGGCCTTCACCGCGTTCGTCGGCGCCAACCTGCTGCAGAGCGCGCTCACCAAGTGGTGCCTGATGGAAAACATCGTGCGCAAGCTCGGGGCGCGCACGGGGGCCTGATCGTGAATATCGCCTGCCCCGCCTGCGGCGCGACCAATCGCGTGCCCGACGCGCGATTGAAGGACCAGCCGGTGTGCGGCAAGTGCGGCGCCGAGCTGATGGCCGCCGAGCCGTTCGCCCTTTCCGATGCGAGCCTGCCCGCCTACCTCGCCCGCACGGAGCTGCCGGTGCTGGTGGACTTCTGGGCCGACTGGTGCGGCCCCTGCAAGATGATGGCACCCCACTTCGCCGAGGCGGCCACGCAACTGCCCGACGTGCGCTTTGCAAAGCTCGATACCGAGACCAGTCCTCGGGCGAGCGCGACCTACGCCATCCGCAGCATCCCGACGCTGATCCTGTTCCGCGCCGGCAAGGAGATCGCGCGCCAGTCGGGTGCGATGGCGGCAGGCGACCTCGTGCGCTGGGTGCGGGCCCATGCTGCACAGGTGACCGCACGCGGAGGATGAACGCGATGCGCAGCGCCCGGTGGACCCTTTTGCTGGCCCTGCCCCTGGCCCTGGCTTGCCAGGCCGGGACCGCGGGCGCGATCGACCTGATCGATGCCTGGCAGGCTGCGGTGCAGAACGACAGGATCTACGCGGTCGGCCGAGCGGCGCAGGCGACTGCGCAACCCCGTCGCGACCAGGCGGCGGCGCTGTGGAAGCCGAGCGTCGGCCTGACCACCTCGTTGGGTGTGGGGACCAGTGAGACCGACACCCGCGGCGCGCAGTTCAGCGCACCGGGCTTGGGGCAGTCCAGCGGCGTGGGCTTCAACACCTCGGTGACCAACGGCACCTCGGGCCGCGTGGCCGTCACCGCGACCCAGCCGCTGTCACGCGACAGGAGGTAACGCAGCAGGTGCGCGCGGCCTGGCTGGGCCTGAGCGTCGGCGCCGAGCGGGTGCAGGCGCTCGCAGAGGCCCTCAGCGCCAGCGTGTCGCGTCGCGACGCCACGCAACTCGGGCACGAGGTCGGCCAGCGCACGACGCTGGACCTGCTCAATGCCGAGAACGACAGCGCTTCCGCGCAACTCGCGCTGGCCCAGGGCCGCGTGGGTCTGCTGCTGGATCGACTGCGCCTGGTCACACTGGTCGGGCAACTCGACGAAGCCGCGCTGCGATCGGTGAATGGCGAGCTGACGACCCAACAGCGCTGACCCTTTGCCGGACCCTTTTCACGCCTTTGGAACTCTCGATGACCACTCGTCAACCATCCGTCCATTTCCCTTGTCGCGCGCTGTCCGGCGTGGCCTTGCTGCTGGCCATCGGCCGTGCACAGGCCGCCCCGCTCAATGACAGGGTCGCGTTCGACGCCATCCACATCCCGGCACTGGCCGCGGGCACCAATGCGTCAAGGCCCCGGCTTTCACCCAGGCTCGCACCCTGTGGCTTGGCATCTGGGGCAGTGACAACGCGCGACTGTTGAAGGCTGCATTCGCGCAGCAAGAGGTACCGCGACATCTTCTCGGCCGGCGTCCGCGTGGCGATCCCGCCGGTCGAGGTGACCCCGGTGGCCACTGGCGCGCCCAAGACCGGCTACATGATCGAGACCATGGTCACCGCGATCGTGCACAACATCGCCAATGAAATCGCGGGGAAGCCCGCCACGGCCAAGGGCACCTGGAACGCGATCTGCCTGGCCGATATGGGCGACACCGGCGCTGCCTTCAAGAAGGGCAAGTGGGGTCCACCTGGCCAAGGTGGGCTACGAGAAGTACTTCATGTTCAAGATGAAGAACGGCACCTCGGAGCCGATCTACGAGAAGTACGTGCTCAGGTCGCTGGGCATCGAGCGACTCGAACGTTGATGCCGCAGACGCCAACGGTGCGTCCTGGCGTGATAGCGCGCGACAGGCTGATTTCTCGCGCAAACGTCGAACTGCTTCTGATGCACCTCGAGACGGTGGGCCACCGCACAGACAGGGCGGTCGGCACCGGCGCAGCATGAGCACCTTGGATGTGCATGGCGTGCATCTTTGATGGATCGCGACGGCTACGTCCTCGCCTTCGCCCTGGGCGTCTGGCAGCCGAGCGCCTGCCGGGCATGACCCCTGTTGGATCGTTCAATGCAAAGCAAGGAGTTGATGATGAAGTTCATGACAACACTCTCAGTCACCGCCGCAGGCCTCCTGCTTGCCGGCACGGCGCTGGCCCAGCCATACGGCATGGGGCCCGACATGATGGGCGGCTACGGCATGGGGCCTGGCATGATGGGCGGCTACGGTGGCGCCTACGGCATGGTTCCGGGTGGGATGCGGGGCGACCCCGACGGGGCGTTTGCCAGCCTGAAGCTCAGCCCCGATCAGCGCAAGAAGATTGCCGACATCCAGGCGACCAGCTCCAAGGCCATGTGGCAGCTCATGGGCACGATGCACGAGCAGGGTTACCACATGCAGGGCATGTACGGACCGGGCAGCGTGGACGAAGCGGGGGCGCGCAAGTCCTTTCAGACCGTGACGGAATCGCGGCAGGCGATGTTCGACCTGCAGCTCGATACGCGCAAGAAGATCGACGGCGTGCTGACGAAGGAACAGCGTGAACGGCTTGCCCAGTACGGGCACCAGCGCTAACCGTCAAGGCGACGGATTTCAAGGACCATGAAACGGTAGTGGCCAGGTCCGACCCGAACCGGGCATCTGGCGGGCCAGATTGCCGGCCTTTGAGCGGTCGTTGACGACTGCCTGCTGGAGCAGATAGCCGGCCTGCGACCCAACGGAGCGAGTTGAAGCGTTTTGTGGCCAAGCCTGCAAACCGACTCTGGTCGCCTCCGGGCTGTGCCCTCCTGCGGCAACTTCAGGCCACGCGGCAAGCTCCAGCCGCCGCGAATCTCCTTCGAAAAACGATCGGCGATCCGCCCCTCCCGCGGCGGATCGCCGTACCGGTGCCGGGCGCCGGTCGAGCAACGAAACGTAGGCTCAGCGGGCCGCGCGCTGCGTCGCGCGCTTCGCGGCCGTGACCGGACGCGCCTTCTGCGCACCGATCTTGCGCTTGCTGGCCACGACCCTGGTCCGGGTGGCAGTCTCGCGGACGACAACCGGACGCTCGATGGCGCTGCGACCTTCGGCGACGCGCTTGACGAGACGGTCCGAGCCGCTTTCAAGACGCTCGGCGACATTGCTCACTGCGTTGGCGGCGGGCAGCGCGGCACGGGCGAGTACCTGAACCGAATTCTGCGCGGACTCACCGCCGACACGAACCGCGTACGCTGCGAACCGCTCGATACCCTTCGAGGCGACGCGGACGGCCGTCGTCACAAAGCTCTGCGCACGGGTGGCGCTGGTCGTCACGCCCTTCAGGTAGAGGCCGCGGACGCGCTTCTGGGTGTCGACGACATTGGCGCGCAACTCACCGCCGAGGCGGGAAGCGCCACTGACCGCAGCAGCGGCCATGCGGTGGTCGACGAAATCGATCAGGCGCTCCGTGCCGACGCGATAGGTGGTGATGGCGTTGATGGCGGTCTTGCCATAGGTCTCGACGATGTCGGTGGCAACGGTGGAAAGGTTCTTCGCGGTCATGTTGATGCAATCCGGATTGGTGAGGGGTTGCCCAGGGCAGTGGCCCCGGAACCCCATCACTCTAAGGCGCGACCGTAGAGCGCACACCTCAATCCGCGTGCGATTGCTAGGGCGAGCACCCTAGCTAGCTTAGCTAGTAGCTGTGGCCTCGGTCTGGATTGGCCGCGCGCGTGCTCGGAGGGAAGAGCGGACAGCCTTCCCAAGAGACGATCAAAGTCCGGTAACGGCAACTGCCGTCATTCGCCGGCCGAACCCGTACGTCAGCGGCCAGTCCCAAGCGGTCTCCTGGACCAGGAAGTCCAATGGCTGCGCTTGGCCGTCTGCAGCCGACCGCGGCGCAGGATGCTTGCCAGCGCCAGGCCCTGCCAGGCGGCAAACGAAGCATTGCGCAAGGTGTGCCGGCGTTACGGCAAGGCGCCGACAAAGGCGAGCACGGCGTCCGCGAATTCGCGCGGGCACTGGTCGGGCAGGGGCACTCCGCCGGCGATCGTCGCGACCTGCGCAGACGGCAGCAGGTGCCGCCACTCGGCCAGATGCGGTGCCGCGAACGGATCGTCGGCGGCGTGGATGATCAGCACCGGCATGCGCAGCGCAGCAATGCAGTGCTCCATCCGGTACGACGCCACCGCACGGTGCCCGGCCTCGACATCGCCGCCGGTCTTCAGCGCGTCGGCGACGAAGGCCTGCAGCAGCTCGGGTCGCCCGGGCGGATAGAACGGCTGGCGCTTCTGCCAGAGCGCGGCGAGGTGGCTGCCGTCGTCGCTCGGCGCGACCGCGTCGATCGCCGGGCGGCCGGCGCGGGCGCGGCGGAACGCCTCGCTGGTGTACGGCGTCGACGAGAGCACCAGCGACGCGATCCGCTCCGGCGTCTGCGCCGCCAGCGCGACCGCGATCACGCCGCCGGTGTGGTGGCCGACCAGGTGGGCGCGCGACACGCCGATCGCGTCGAGCAGCTGCCGCACCGCCTCGGCCCAGGCCACGATGGCGGGCGCGGCTACCGGGTCGGACTCGCCGAAGCCGGCGGTGTCGACTGCGATCGTGCGCCGGTGGGCGCCGAGCAAGGGCAGCACCCCGGCGTACTCGCGCCAGCTGCGTGGCGTCTGGTGCAGTAGCACGATCGGCGTCGCAGCGTCGGTTCCGGCGCCACGCCCACGCGCGCCCGCCGGGCCGCCGCACTCGGCATAGTGCATCTGGCCGTGCGCCACGTCGGCATAGGCGCGGCGCACCGGCGGCGCCGTCACGGCACGGTGTCTTCTGCCGGCGGCCGCCAGAGGCCGGCGTCGCGCACCTGGGCCAGCGTGCGGGCCAGGACGTCGCGTCGGTAGGCGACGACGTCGCGGCCGCGATAGTCGTAGAAGCCCTGGCCGGTCTTCAGGCCGAGCCGTCCTTCTTCCATCATCCGGCCGATCACCGGTGGCGCGGCGTAGCGGGCCGGGTCGATCGAGCCGGCCATCTCGCGGCTGGCGTGGTGCAGGATGTCGGCGCCGC
>JBDTUG010000280.1:0-5581 GCA_040007855.1 Caldimonas sp. | reverse complement strand
CTAGATGAGCACCGCGTTTTCCGCCGCCCAGTTGCGTGCCTCGCTCTGGGCACGCCAGGGCGTGCGCGTCCACGCGGTGATCGACGGCCTGGTCGTGCCGGGCATTGCCGAGCGACTCAAGACCGCCGAGCTGGCGGGCTGGGATTGTCTGCAGCGCGGCGCCCTCAGCGCCCAGGCGGCCGAGCAGGCGCCCTATCTCGCCGAGCTGAAGGACGCCTCGCCCTTCACCGACTGGCTGCTCGGCGAGGCGTCGGTGACCTATCCCGGCTGGGGCGTTCTCAGCATCTCGATGCAGGGGCTGCTGGCCGTGCGCGAGCACTGCCGCGCGATCGGCGAGGTGACGACGCCCGACGGCGTGCGCCGGCCCTGGCGCTGGTACGACGCCGACGTGCTGCAAACCGTCCTGCCGACCCTGCTGGCCGGCCAGCTCGACGAGCTGTTCGCCCTCGGCCAGACGATCGTCGTCCCGGCTGCCGACGCCTGGACCTGGCTGGCGATGGAGGAGGGCGTGCTCGGCACCGACGTTCGGCCGGTGATGGCAGCCGCGCGCTGAAGCCCGCATGCTGCGCCTGACCTGGGAACAGTTCGACCGGCTCGAACAGCTGACCTTGCAGCGCCATGCGGCCAGCATCGCCGGTGCGCTTGCCCAGACCTGGCCGGCCCTGACCGAGCGGCTGCAGGATCGCTGGCCGGCTTTCGTCGAGGCGGCCGTGCAGCAGGGCCGCAAGCACGGCCTGCGCGAGGCGCGCGACCTCGCTCGTTATGCGAGCCTCTGGTGCATCTGGGGACCGGCGTTCGACGGCAAGCCGACCTTCGTCTGGGCGGCCGAGATCCTGGCCGACCCGCGCCGCAGTGCCGCGCTCAAGCTGCACCAGCTCGCCCACCGCAGCCGCAACGAGCTGCAGGGCCGCCAGGCCGACGGGGCGGCTGGGGCGCCGGCGGCGGGTGCTGCCGCGCCGCTGACGACGGCGCAGTTCGAGGCCGCGCTCGGCGCGGTCGACGCGCGGATCGACCGGCTGGCTGCGGCGCGTGCCGTCTTCCCCTCCGCGGAGCCGCCATCCGCCGCATTGAAGGCCTGCGACCTCGGCAGCATCGACATGATGGTCGCCGAGGTCGAGAACCTGCAGGTATATCGCCACGGGGCGAACGGCTGGCATCGGGTCGCCGCGCCCAAGCTGGCCGAGCCGGCGCTCAAGTGGATGCGCGCCCCGGAGCCGCCGGTCGAGCTGGCCCTGGTCAGCCACGCGCTGCGCGGCGGCGCGCCAGCCCGCCTCAACCTGCGCATCGAGACGGTCGCGGTGTGCGACCCGAAGGTCCATCCGGAGGTCGTCCACGCCGGGGCCGAGGGGCGTCTGGCATGGAAAGGCCGCGACACGGCGCGCCTCAGCCTGGCGCTCTATGCGCCCGCGCCGCTGCCGGCCGAGCCGAACCAGGCGGCGCCGGGGATCGCCGCTCCGTCGCCCTTCGATGCGCAGAGCGTGCAGATCACCAGCTGCGGGCTGCGCGATGCCGGCGCGCCGTTCGGCGACGTCGCCCTGAAGCTCCGCGTCTACGAGGCGACGCAGTGGCTGTGCGAGGTCCGCCACGCGGCCTGGCAGCCGCTGCTCTGGCCGGCCGGGGAAGAGGCCGCGCCGCCGGGCGCGAGCTGCACGCTCGGCAAGGACGGCGCTGCGGTCGATGCCGGCGCCTGGCAGCGTGCCTGGGTCGGTTTGCATGCGGCTTTTCGCGCCGGTCTGGATCGCCTCTACAACGAGTGGGTCCGCGTCCTCGACGGGGAGACGGCACGGCTCGAGGTCGAGGCCGCGCCGCTGGTCGGCCAGGCCGGCCTCGGCTGGGGCTGGCGGCGCAGTTCGGCGGCCCTGGTCGAGATGCGGATCGAGGGCGCGCTCGACCTGCTGGCCCTGTCGATCGAGATGCGCCTTTCCGGCGAGCTGGTCGAGGGCACGGCGCGATCGCGGATCCGCCTGCATTGCAAGGGCCGCAGCGAATTGCGCATGACGATCGTCCAGACCGGCGATCTGGCGCCGGAAGGGCAGGGCCTGAAAGACGCGCTGCGCACCTGGCGCTTTCCCTTCACGCTCGAGATCGAGCCGCTGGCCGGCGCCGAGCCGGCGACCCTCAGCGCCGCCGCCGTCGCGGTGCCGGTCAGCGGCGCGCTGGTCGGTGAATGCGGCCTGCGGATCCGCGCCGACGGCGCCGGTCAGCAGTGGTTCTTCGCTTTGCGCACCGAGCCGGTGACGATCGTCACCGACATCTCGGATCCGGTGCTCGGCGGCGCTCGCCGGACGCGCCGGATCTTCCCGGCGATGACGCTCGTCGAATGGAGTGCCGGCTAGGGCCGGCGCGCACCGCGATGGCAATGGACCGCCTGCTCATGCTCGAGCTCGCCGCTGGCGGCTGCGCGGTCGAGGCGCAGTTGAACGGCATGCCCCTGGCCGCACTCGGCCCGGCCGGCGGAAGCACCAGCCTGGCGGTCCACGAGTACACGCTGGCCGGCCGCAACGAGCTCTCGCTCGTGATCGGCCCGGCGGCGGTGGGCGCGACCGCTCCGGCCCAGCCGCGGGTGGCGATCGGCCCGACCTGGGCGCGCGCCCGCATCGTCCTGGTTCGCCACGGCCAGTCGCCGGCCGACCCGGGCGCCCGCGTGCTCGGCGTGACCGAGTGGGCGAGCGCCGAAGGCAGGGCCTACGACGCCCCGTCGACGCACCGCCGCGACGTCGAGCTGCCGGTCAATTTTCCGCGCTGGCGCTGGCTCGACGCGCCGCCGATCGTCGTGAACGTCGGGGTCCAGCGCAGCATCCTCGAATTCCTGCAGCAGATCGCCGTCGAACTCGGCCGCGGCAATCCCGACCCGCTGATCGCCGCCTCGAAGCTGCGCTTCGACGAGCTTGCGCTGGCCTATCAGGGCGACCCGAACCTCGAGGTCCAGCGCTTTCGCGACCAGGTGCAGCGGCTGTATGCTGCGAAAGCGTTGAAGGTGATGCCGCCCGTTGCCGCCGAGCTCGTTCTGCGGCCCCTCGTGGACGGCCGCCTGATCGAATGTCTGGCGCCGGCGGGAGGGCCGGCGCTGCGAACCAGCAATGAGGCGGTGGAGCTCGGCGAGCAGGCGTGGCCGATCCGGCTGGCGATGGTCGAAGGAAGAATCTATGTCCTGCGTTGAGCGAGCTGCCAGCAGACCGGCCGGCGCGGTCGCGGGGACGGGAGCGATGGCGTCGTGATCAGCATCAGCGTGACCTCGTACAACGGCGCGTCGACGCCGCCGCTTTCCGGCCACTTCGACGAGCTGGGTGGCAACATCGGCCGCGCCGAGAACAACCAGCTGGTGCTGCCCGACCCCGAGCGGACGATCTCTCGGGTGCACGCCCAGGTCGTCTTTCGCAACGGCCGCTACGCGATCGTCGATCGCGGCAGCAACCCGATCTCGGTCAACGGCCGGCCGCTCGGCAACGGACAGGAAGCCTTCATCCAGGCCGGCGACGAGTTGCAGATCGGCGGCTATGCGATGCGGGTCGAAGCCGCGGCGCCGGCCGGCGGGGCGGCGGCGGCCGACCCGTTCGCCGATTTTCCGGGCTTGGCGTCGGCGCCGGCGCAGGGGCGCGCAACGGCGCCGGCCGCGTATGCCGATCCGCTCGCCGGATTCGGCGTTGCGCCGCGCGCCGCGTCGGGCGCACCGGCGCCAATGCAGTCGGCGGCCGCGCCGTCGGCGCCGCTGGCCGGGGGCATCCCGCAGGACTGGGACCCATTCGCCCCGGAGCCCGCGGCGCCTGCACGCGGCGGTGCCGATTTCGCCCGCTCGTTCGGCCAGCCGCAGGGCGGCGGCAACAACCTGGGGCTCGACGTCGGTGCCCGCGCGGAAGCGCTGATCCCGGAGTTCGGGTCGGGCGGTGGCGGCGGCGGCGAGTCACTCGACGCCTTGTTCGGGCTGGGCAGCCCGAGCCCAGGCGCGGGCAAGGATCCGCTGTTCGGCTCGGCGCTCAACCAGGCGGCGGCGCAGCCGAACATGGCGGCCCATGCCGATCCGATGAAGTCGCTCAACAGCATGACGCACGGCAGCGCCTCGTCGGCAGCCGATACCAGCTCCGAGCTGTCGAGCCCGTTCATGCTGCCGCCGATGATGCCGGCAGCACAGCGGCCTCCGGCAGCGGCGCCGGCCCGGCCGCCGACGATGCCTCCCGCGGTCGCGCCGATTCCGCCCACCCAGACCTTCCATTCGGGCTTTGCCGGGCAGCCCGGGGCGGCGGGCGCGCCGCAGCCGCGCAGCGCTGCGCCGGCACGCGCTCCGGAGGCGGCGGCGCCGCCGGGCTCGGTGCTGTCGTGGACCGATCCGTCCGGCGAGAGCCGCACCGTCATCCGGCCGCGTGGCGCCTCTCCCGTGGCGGCTGCCGCGGCTCCGGACAACCTCGACCTGCAGCTCGATTTCGACGCGCCCGCCGCCGCCATGGTCGCTGCGCCTGCGCCTGCGCCTGCGCCTGCGCCCATGCCCGCGCCCGTGCCGCGGCCGGCGCCGCCGGAGGTCCGGGCGCCGGCGCCAGCGCCGGTGGCCGCCCACCCGCCGCCGACCCGCACCGCCGGCGCGCCGGCCTGGCAGCCGCCGCCCAAGGCCGGTGGGGCGGTACCGGCGGCCCGCCCGCTGCCGGCCGGCAACGCCGACATCGCCGCCCTCACGGCCGCCCTGCGCGAGGGCCTGGCCCTTCCCCACCTGCCGGCCGATTCGATCGTCCTCACGCCGACCTTCATGCGCCTGCTCGGCAGCCTCGTCCACGAGGCGACCCGCGGCACCGTCGACCTGCTCGTCGCTCGCGCTGCCCTGAAGCGCGAGATCCGCGCCGAGGTGACGATGATCGTCACGCGCGAGAACAACCCGCTCAAGTTCTCGCCGTCGGCCGAGGTCGCGCTCGGCCACCTGCTCAGCCCGACAGCGCGCGGCTTCATGGCATCGGACAAGGCGATGCGCGACGCTTACGACGACCTGCGCGCCCACCAGTTCGGCTTCCTGGCCGGCATGCGCGCGGCCCTCGAAGGGATCCTCAAGCGCTTCGATCCGGCAGTCCTGGAGAGCAAGCTGACCCAGAAGTCGGTGCTGGCGTCGATCCTGCCGGCCAAGCGCAAGGCGCGCATGTGGGACGTGTTCACCGAGCTGTACGGCCAGATCTCGTCGGAGGCGTCGGACGACTTCCACGAGTTGTTCGGCAAGGAGTTTCTGCGCGCGTACAACGAGCACATCGATCAGCTGGCCAAGGATCGGCCGTGACGGCCGCGACCGGCGAGCGCGACCGGAAGGGCTGACCGTGCAGATGGAACTCGCGACCCTTTCGCGGCGAGGCGGCCGCAACTACAACGAGGACGCCTGCGGGCACTGGCACTCGGACAGCCATCTGTGCTGCGTGGTCGCCGACGGCGCCGGCGGCCACGGCGGCGGCGACAAGGCGTCCAAGCTGGCCGTCCAGTTCATCCTCGGTGCTTTCGCTGCCGCGCCCGAAGGAGGCGCCGACGCAATTCAGCGGATGATCGTCTCGACCAACCGCTCGATCATCCAGCACCGCGCCGACGATCGCGCGCTGCAGAACATGCACAGCACGGT
>JBDTUG010000279.1:0-5631 GCA_040007855.1 Caldimonas sp. | reverse complement strand
TCGACAAGGCCGCCGGCAAGGTGCAGAAGAACTACGGCGACGCCAAGGAAAAGGTCAAGGACGCCATCGACAAGATCTGACGACGGCGCACGGTCGAGCCCGCTGCCGAAACGACAGCGGCTCGTCAAAGCGGCAGTGTCGGCATCCGCCGGCACTGCCGCTTTCCATTTGCGCGCTGCCGGCGGCCGATCGCCCGCTACTGCCAGGCGGCGCGGATGCGCGCCCCGAGCTCGAACGCCGGTGCTGCGACGCCGGTCTCGCGGCGCCCGGCAGGCGTCGCCTCGGCGCTGCCCGGGGAGAGATGCACGAAGCGATCGCGGATCGACTCCGGAACGAAGCGGCTGATCGCCGCGTAGAGGTGGCGGTCGCCATAGGCCGCCTGCTGGGTGACATAGAAGCGCTGCGGCACCATCAGGTGGAGGTGATGGCGGGCCCGCGTCATCGCGACGTAGAGGAGGCGACGCTCTTCCTCGACGGCGGCGGCCGAGCCGGTGGCCATGTCCGACGGGATGCAGCCGTCGACGACGTTGAGCACGCTCACGGCGCTCCACTCCTGGCCCTTGGCCGAGTGGATGGTGGACAGGATCAGATAGTCCTCGTCGTGCCCGCCGGGGCCGGACTCGTCGCTCGTCGCCGCCGGCGGGTCGAGCGCCAGCTCGGTCAGGAAGCGCTCGCGACTCGGGTAGCCGGCGGCCAGGCGGACCAGGTGGGCGACGTCTGCGGCGCGCGGTGTCGCGTCGTCGTGCAGGCGCTCGAGCTGCGGCCGGTACCAGCGCTCGACGCTGCCGATCTCGTCGGGCCAGGCCGAGCCGGGCCGACGCAGCGCCGCGAACAGCTCGGCGAACCCCTGCCAGGCCTCGGCGGTCGCCGCCGACGGAGCGAAGTCGAGCAGCGCCGCGCCGGGATCGGCGGCATCGGCCAGGCGGGCGAGCAGCCGGCCGGCGCTCGCCGTGCCGATCCCGGGCACCAGCTGCAGCGCGCGCAGCCCGGCCCGCTCGCCGCGCGGATTGGCAGCGAAGCGCAGCACGGCGAGCACGTCCTTCACATGCGCGGCGTCGAGGAAGCGCAGGCCGCCGTACTTGACGAACGGGATGTTGCGCCGGGCCAGCTCGAGCTCGAGCGCGGCGCTGTGCTGCGCCGCCCGGAACAGCACCGCCTGGCTCCTCAGCGCCAGCCCGGTCTCGCGCAGCTCGAGCACCCGGTCGGCGACCCAGCTCGCCTGCTCGCTCTCGCCCGCGACCCACACCAGCGCCGGCGGCCCGGCGCCGGCCGCTTCGCTCCACAAGGTCTTGGCGTGCCGCTCGCTGGCCTGGGCGATGACGGCGTTCGAGGCGGCCAGCAGCGGCACCGTCGAGCGGTAGTTGCGCTCGAGGCTGATGACCTGCGCCGGCGGCTCGAAACGGGCCGCGAAGTCGAGGATGTTGCGCACCTCGGCGGCGCGAAACGAATAGATCGCCTGGGCGTCGTCGCCGACCACGGTGAGGCCGCGGCCTTGCGGGCAGAGTGCGAACAGGATCTCCGCCTGCAGGCGGTTGGTGTCCTGGTACTCGTCGACCAGGACGTGGTCGAAGCGGGCCGCCATCGCGTTGCCCAGGCCCGGCTCGGCCAGCGCCGCCGCCCACCAGACGAGCAGATCGTCGAAATCGAGGACGCGCTGGCTCTGCTTCTCGGCGGCATAGGCGGCGAACAGCCGCTTCAGCTCGTCGTGCCAGTCGGCGCACCACGGCCAGTCGGCGGCGAGCACCTCGGCCAGCGGGGCGCGTGAGTTGACGACGCGCGAATAGATCGCCAGGCAGGTCGCCTTCTGCGGGAAGCGCCGGCGCGTCGCCGCCAGGCCGAGGCGCTGGCGCAGGACGTGGATCAGGTCTTCCGATTCGCCGCGGTCGTCGACGGTGAAGGCGGGGTCGAGACCGAGCTGGCCGGCCGAAGCGCGCAGCAGGCGCGCGCCGATCGCATGGAAGGTGCCGCACCAGGCCAGGCGGGGCGCGCCGCGCAGCGGCGGCAGGCCGAGCGCTTCGTGCAGGACGCGGCCGACCCGGCGCTCCATCTCGGCGGCGGCGCGGCGCGAGAAGGTGAGCAGCAACAGGCGCGCCGGATCGGCGCCGGCCAGCACCAGCCGGGCGACCCGCGCCGCCAGGGTCAGCGTCTTGCCTGAACCGGCGCCGGCGATGACCAGCAGCGGCCCGTGCGCCAGGCCGGGCACGTCGAGGCCGTACTCGACGGCGCGCCGCTGCGCCTCGTTGAGGCTGCGCAAGGTCGCCGTGGCCAGGCCGTCGGGCGCGGCGGATTCGGGAGCGGGCATCGTCGGCGGGCTGCGGGAGGAGGTCGGCTGGGCAATGCGTGGACTGTAGTTCCATCCAGCCCCGCGGCGCGCCCGATCTTGCCGGCCGGCGGGCCGGCGGCGCGCTTCATTTCCCGGCCCCGCTGCCGAAAACCCTCCATGTCCCGCGCTTCGAGCACCGCGAAGGCGACCGCGCCCGCGCCCTTGCCATGACGACCGATTCGATGAGCTTCGCCATCGAGCCCAGCGCCTTCGGCGAGCTTCGCAGCGTCACGCCGGCCCGGCCGGCGCCGCGCCGGCTGCCGTTCGGGCCGCATTTCGTCGCCGAGTGGCTGGCCTTGCTGGCGGCGCTGGCGATCGTCGGCGCGCTCGTCGGCTACGCGCTGCTCAAGACGCATCGCGCCACCGACACCGCCGAGCGCGACCGCCTGCAGGTGCAGGCACGGGTCGTCGACGAGAACGTCGGCCAGCAGCTCGACGGCATCAACCGGGCGCTCGCCAGCGTCCGCGACGACTTCCTCGCCACGCCGCCGGGGACCGTCGCGTCGCTGCTCTCGCCGCGCCTGAAGGTGCTGAGCGACGCAATCCCCGGCGTGCGCTCGATGGTGCTGATCGACGCCGAAGGCACGGTCGTCGCCAGCAGCGTCGACGCGCTGCTCGGCCGCGACTTCGGCGACCGCGACTATTTCCGCGCCCCGAAGGGCGACCGCAATCCGGCCACCCTGCACGTCGCCTCGCCGTACAAGACCTCGCTCGGCAACTACACGGTGGTGTTCGGGCGAGCAATCCTGGCGCCGAACGGCGCCTTCGTCGGCGCCGCTATCGCCGCCCTCGAGCCCGAGTACTTCGAGGTCCTGATGCGCTCGGTGCTGTACGCGCCCGACATGTGGGTCTCGCTCGGGCACAGCGACGGCAAGGTGTTCGTGACGATGCCGCGCGACCCCGCCCGGGTAGAGGCCGACTGGCAGCCGGCCGCCACGCCGCGGCCGGTCGCGGCGCGCGACCCGCCGCTGGCGTCGGCGGTGCTGGGCGCGGTCGGCGGCTCGGCCGTGCCGCGCATGACGGCGCTGCGCAACGTCGCACCGGCCGACCTGCACATGGACCGGCCGCTCGTCATCGTCGCCAGCCGCGCCGTGCCGGAGGTCTTTCGCGCCTGGCGGCAGCAGGCGCTCGAGTACAGCGTCTTCTTCCTGATCGTCGCCGGGGCGGCGGTCTTCGGCCTGCACCGCGGCCAGTGGCGCAGGAAGGAGTTCGCCAGGCTCGAGGCGAGCGCGGCCCGGGAGCGCCGGCGCAGCGCCGAGCAGCTCGAGCTCGCCCTGCAGGGCGCCGACCTGGGCCTGTGGGACTGGGACCTGCCCGGCGACCGCTTCAAGCACAACGAGGTGACCCGCCGCCAGCTCGGCTATGCGCCGGGCGAAATCGGCGAGCACGGCGGCCAGTGGCACGGGATCATCTATCCGGGCGACCGGGCGCGCATGCTCGGCGCCGTCGAAGCGCACTTCCGCGGCGAGACGCCGGCCTACGAGTGCGAGTTCCGGGTCCGCCACCGGAACGGCCACTGGGTCTGGCTGCTGAGCCGCGGCAAGGTGGTCGAGCGCGACGAGTTCGGGATCGCGGTGCGCATGGCCGGCACGCACATGGACCTGACCCGCAGGAAGGCCACCGAGGCGCAGATGGAGCGCTCGGCCGAGATGCTCAAGCGCACCGGCGAGCTCGCCCACATCGGCGGCTGGGAGCTCGACCTCGCGACCTCGCGGGTCGACTGGACCGAGCAGGTGTTCCGCATCCACGAGCTCGCGCCCGGGACGATGCCGCACCTCGAGAACACGATCGACTTCTACGCCCCCGAAGCGCAGCCGCAGGTTCGCGCCGCCCTCGAAGCGGGCGCTGCCCGTGGCACGCCCTGGGACCTGGAGCTTCCCTTCGTCACCGCCAAGGGCAACCCGCGCTGGGTGCGCTCGCAGGGCATGGCCGTGCTCGAGGACGGCAAGCCGGTGCGTCTGCTCGGCGCCTTCCAGGACATCACCGAGAAGAAGACGACCCTCCTCGAGATGCATCGCCTCAACGAGCAGCTGACGCGGCTGTCGACGACCGACGCGCTCACCGAGGTCGGCAACCGCCGCATGTTCGACCAGACGCTCAAGGCCGAGTGGGCGCGTGCGGCGCGGCGCGGCGAGCCGGTCGGCCTCCTGATGATCGACATCGACCACTTCAAGGAATACAACGACCACTACGGCCACCCCGCCGGCGACGTGTGCCTGCGCCAGGTGGCGCGCATGGTCGGCCAGGCGATGCGGCGCGGCGGCGAGCTGGTGGCGCGCTATGGCGGCGAGGAGTTCGCCCTGCTGATGCCGGGCACCGACCTCGCCGAGGCGCGCCGCGCCGCCGAGCGCTGCGCCCGGATCATCGGCGACGCGAAGATCGAGCACCGCGCCTCGACCACCTCGGCCTGGCTGACGATCTCGATCGGCGTGGCCAGCCAGGTCGCCGCGGCCGGGGTCGACTGCGCCCTGCTGGTGGACATCGCCGACGCCGCGCTCTACCGCGCCAAGCGCTGCGGCCGCGCCCGCATCGAGTACTGACGCGGCGCCGGCGCGCGCCCGGCGCGGCGCGCCGCCGGCGTGCGGCGCCGGGCCGTGCCGGCTCAGCCCGTCGCCAGGACGAGCGCCATGGCCAGCGCCGCCGGCAAGGCCTGCACGAACAGGATCTTCTTGCCGACGGTGGCGGCGCCGTACACGCCGGCGACGACCACGCAGCCCAGGAAGAACAGCTTGACGGAGGAGCCCCCGGCGCCGAGCCAGAGGCCCCACGCCAGACCGGCGGCGAGGAAGCCGTTGTAGAGGCCCTGGTTGGCGGCGAGCGTCTTGCTGATCGCCGCGTGCTCGGGCGTCTGTCGGAAGGTCTTCAGGCCGAGCGGCTTGTCCCAGAGGAACATCTCGAGCACCAGGAACCAGAGGTGCAGCAGCGCAACCAGCGCGACCAGGATATCGGCGGCGATCTTCATGGCGATCAGCGCGCCGTCGCCGTCGCGCGGGGCTTGCGCTTGCCGGCCGGCGCGCTCGCCTGGGCGGCTTTTGCGGGCGGCACGACACGCAGGCGCGGCGCGCGCGCCGGGTGGGGTGCACGCGCTCGCTTGGCGCCGCCAGCCGGCTCGGGCGCCGCGATGGTCGGCGCGGCCTCCGCCGCCGCCTTCCGCTCAGGCGCGGCGAGCGCCGGCGGCGCGGTCATCGCGCGCAGGGACTGCATCGCCCGCAGCACCTGCTGGCCGAGTTCGTGCACGTCGGGCACGGCGCGCCGGCAGGCGATCAGGCCGAAGCAGAGCTGGTCGACGTGGCTCTGCACCGTGATGT
>JBDTUG010000278.1:0-5636 GCA_040007855.1 Caldimonas sp. | reverse complement strand
ACCGCCAAGGTGGAAGACGTCGACCGGATCGTCGGCCTCGAGGTCGGCGCCGACGACTACCTGCCCAAGCCGTTCAATCCGCGCGAGCTGCTCGCCCGCATTCACGCGGTGCTGCGGCGCAGGCCGACGCTCGAGGCGCCCGGCGCGCCGGCGCTCGATGCCCAGACCGTGACCTTCGGTCCGTTCGTGTTCGACCTGGCGCTGCGCCGCCTCACCAAGGACGGCGAACAGATCGCGCTGACCACCGGCGAGTTCTCGATGCTGAAGGCGCTGGTCCGCCATCCGCGCCAGCCGCTCTCGCGCGACAAGCTGGCGCAGCTGGCGCGCGGCCGCGAGTTCGAGCCCTTCGACCGCAGCCTCGACGTGCAGATTTCGCGCCTGCGCAAGATGATCGAGCCCGACCCGGCCCAGCCGCGCTACATCCAGACCGTGTGGGGCGTCGGCTACGTGTTCGTGCCGGACGGGTCGGCATGACATGAGGCCCCCACGCTCACTGCGTTCGCTGCCCCCCGAGGGGGCGCGGCCGGCCTTGGGGCGGCTCGGCGCCCGGCCGGTCCCGCGCTGAGTCACCGCCACGGATGGCGACCCGCTCCAAGCGACCCGGCTCCAGGACGCCCCTCTCCGAACGACTGAGTCCGCCGAAGCCGCGCGTCGGCAAGAAATTCGTCGCGCTCAGCCTGTTCTGGCGCACCTTCTTCCTGCTCGCCCTGCTCCTGGCCGGCGGCGTGTTCGCCTGGGTGCAGACCTTTCGCGCCCTCGAGTTCGAGCCGCGCGCGGTGCAGGCGGCGCAGCAGATCGCCAGCCTGGTCAACCTCACCCGCTCGGCCCTGCTCGCCACCGACGGCATCAACCGGATCGCGATCATCAAGAGCGTCTCGACGCTCGACTCGGTGAAGATCACGCCGCGCGAGCCGAGCGACCGCTGGGAGCCGTTCGAGATCGACCGCTTCCAGCGAGTCATCGAGCGCGAGCTGCGCGACCAGCTCGGCCCCGACACCATCGTCGCCAGCTCGATGAACGGCGCCCAGGGCCTCTGGGTGGGCTTCTCGATCGCCCGCGACAACTACTGGCTCAAGGTCGACCCGACCCGTGTCGGGCCGATGTCGACCAGCACCATCCTGCTCTGGACGTCGATCGCCCTGCTCGCCACCGTGCTCGGCTCGGCCGGGATCGCCCGGCTCATCAACCGGCCGCTCAAGGACCTGTCGTTCGCGGCCAGCCGGATCCGTGAAGGCGAGTACGACTCGCGCCTCGACGAGACCACGCTGACCAGCGAGATCCGCCAGGTCAACATGGGCTTCAACCGGATGGCGCGCGAGCTCGCCAAGGTGGAGCAGGACCGCGCGGTGATGCTGGCCGGGATCTCGCACGACCTGCGCACGCCGCTCTCGCGCCTGCGCCTGGAGGCCGAGATGAGCGTGCAGGACGAGGAAGCCAAGAGCAACATGGCGCTCGACATCGACCAGCTCGACGCGATCATCGACAAGTTCATGGACTACGCGCGGCCGGGCGAGGTCAAGCTGATGCCGGTCAACGTGGCGGCGATCGTCGAGCGCGAGGCGGCTGCGTTCCGCGATACCAGCCAGATCAGGATCACCTCGCGGGTCGCCATCGACACCGTGGTGATGGCCGACGACGTCGAGCTCGGCCGGGTCCTGCAGAACCTTTTCGAGAACGCGCGCCGCTATGGCCGCTCGACCGATACCGGCATCGCCCGGGTCGTCGTCACCTTCGCACGCACCGGCCTGTGGGTGATCATCAGCGTGCGCGACTACGGGCAGGGGGTCGACCCGAAGAAGCTCGACCAGCTGACCACGCCGTTCTTCCGCGGCGACGCGGCGCGCACCGCGGCGACCGGTGCCGGCCTCGGCCTGGCGATCGTCGAGAAGGCGGTGCAGCGGATGGGCGGCGCCTTCGAAGTGGCCAACGCCAGCGACGGCGGGCTGATGGCGCACGTCCGACTGAAGAAAGGCTAGACCGGCGAAGCCGCTTGCCCCTCGGGGAAGGATGGCTCCCTCCCCAACCCCTCCCTCCACGAGGGAGGGGCGCGCGCTGCTGGCGCTCCTTGCGGGCCTGCGGCCGGGAGATGCTTCAGTTCCGGAACAGCAGGCACACGGCGCGCGCTTCCATCGACTCGCCGCGGCCGACCGGGCCCATGCCTTCGGCGGTCTTGGCCTTGACGCTGACCTGATCGATCGCCACGCCGACCGCCCCGGCGATGCGCTGGCGCATCGCCACGATGTGAGGCGCCAGCTTCGGCGCCTGCGCGATCACCGTCGCGTCGACGTTGCCGACCTGCCAGCCGGCCGCCTTGACCCGGCGCGCCGCCTCGGAGAGCAGGGCCAGCGAATCGGCGCCGCGGTATTGCGCATCGGTGTCCGGGAAGTGGTGCCCTATGTCGCCCAGCGCTGCGGCGCCGAACAGCGCGTCGGTGATCGCATGGCAGAGCGCATCGGCATCGGAGTGGCCGGCCAGCCCGTGGGTGTGCGCGATCTCGACCCCGCCGAGGATGAGCTTTCGCCCCTCCACCAGCGCATGCGTGTCCCAGCCTTCGCCGACGCGCCAGAGCGGACCGCGCGGCTTCATGCCCGCCTCGCGCGCAGGATCGCCTCGGCGAGGGCGAAGTCCTCGGGCCGGGTCACCTTCAGGTTCTCCGGCGAGCCGGGCACCAGCAGTGGCGCCAGGCCGATCGCCTCGATCGCGCTCGCTTCGTCGGTCGCGTCGGCGCCGGCGCCGGCCAGCGCATCGGTCAGCACGCCCAGGCGAAACATCTGCGGCGTCTGCGCCTGCCAGACGCCGGCACGCGGCAGGGTCGCGGCGACCCGGCCGCCGGCCTCGCGCTTCAGGGTGTCGCTGGCCGGCAGCGCGAGCAGGCCGCCGACCGCGTCGCCGGCGCCGGCGTCGATCAGGCGGTCGACCCAGGCCGCCCGCACCAGGCAGCGCGCCGCATCGTGGACCAGCACCCAGTCGCCGGCTCGGGCACCGCCGCGCGCGAGCTCGGCGAGACCGGCTGCGACGGTCGCGGCGCGGGTCGCGCCGCCGCAGCGGACCACCGCGAAGCGCGCCGGCGAAGGCAAGTCGACGTGTTGCTCGAACTCGCTGTCGTCGGGCGCGAGGGCGACCAGCACGCGCTCGAGGCGCGTCACGGCGGCGAGCGCCGCGAGCGTGTGCCCGACCAAGGGCGCGCCGTCGATCGCGACGTACTGCTTGGCGACATGCGAGCCGGTGCGAGTGCCGGTGCCGGCGCACGGCACCAGGGCGAAACAGCGAGCGGCGGGCAGGTCGGTGGCGGGCATCGGGTCTCGCGCAGGCGAGGCCCGCAAGCATAAGCGGAGGCCGCTCCGTAAAATCTCGTCCTTTGCGCTCGCGCCGCAACGGCGCCTTCATGCTTCTTCCCGACATCGCCCCCGGCAAGCGCTTCGCGCTGCCCCGCCCGCCCGGCTCGGCCGACGCCCTGCTCCTCGCCCGCTTCGCCGCAAAGCAGCGAGCCGAGGCTCGCGCCCCGACGGCCGTCTTCACCGCCGATCCCGCCGACGCCGGCCGCCTCGCCGAGGAGCTCGGGTTCTTCGCGCCCGAGCTGCGCGTCTCGGTCTTCCCGGACTGGGAGACCCTGCCCTACGACACCTTCTCGCCGCACCAGGACCTGATCTCCGAGCGCCTCGCGACGCTCTGGAAGATCGGCCGCGGCGAGGTCGACGTCGTCCTCATGCCGGCCACCACGGCGCTGGTGCGGCTCGCCCCGCCGAGCTTCCTCGCCGCCTACACCTTCATGTTCCGGCAGAAGCAGCGGCTCGACGAAGCGGCCCTCAAGGCGCAGCTCACCCTGGCCGGCTACAGCCACGTCAGCCAGGTCGTTTCGCCCGGCGAATACGCGGTGCGCGGCGGCCTGATCGACCTGTTCCCGATGGGCTCGCCGGTGCCCTACCGCGTCGACCTGTTCGGTGACGAGGTGGATTCGATCCGCACCTTCGACCCCGACAGCCAGCGCAGCCTCTACCCCGTGCCCGAAGTACGCCTGCTGCCGGGCCGCGAGTTCCCGATGGACGAAGACGCCCGCGCCGCCTTCCGCGCGCGCTGGCGCGAAAAGATGGAAGGCGACCCGAGCAAGGTGCGCCTGTACAAGGACATCGGCGCCGGCATCGCCACCGCCGGCATCGAGTACTACCTGCCGCTGTTCTTCGACGCGACCGCGACGATCTTCGACTACCTCGGCAGCAACGCTTCGCTGGCGCTGCACGGCGATATCGACGAAGCGCTGAAGCGCTTCTGGACCGACACGCGCGAGCGCCACCGCTTTTTGCAGCACGACCGCGAACGGCCGCTGCTTGCGCCGGAAGAGTTGTTCCTGCGGCCCGAAGATTTCTTCGCGCTGTGCAACCAGCATCCGCAGTTGGCGCTGCGTGGCAAACAGGAAACCGAGTGGGCGCGCCCGCTGCCCGATTTCAGCGTCGATCGCGGCGCACCCGAGCCGCTGAAAAAACTGCAAGTCCACGTCGGCACGACGAAGTACCGTGTGTTGATCGTGGCCGAGAGCGAGGGCCGGCGCGAGAGCCTGCTGGAACTGCTGCGCGACAGCAGGATCGAGCCACCGACCGTCGCCACACTCGACGAGTTCCAGGCCGGCGACGAGCACTTCGCAATCGCTGTCGCGCCGCTCGCCGAAGGTTTTTTCTGGTTCGAGCCTGACGCTGGAATAACCATCCAGTTCGTCACCGAGACCGAACTCTTCGCCACCAGCCCGACCGCGCGGCGGCGCCGCAAGCAGGAACAGGTCAGCGACGTCAACGCGCTGATCAAGGACCTGTCGGAGCTGAAGGTCGGCGACCCGGTGGTGCATGCGAACCACGGCATCGGCCGCTACGTGGGCTTGAAGAACATCGATCTCGGCGACGGCAACAGCGAATTCCTGCACCTCGAATACGCCGACAAGGCCACGCTGTACGTGCCGGTCGCGCAACTCCACCTGATCGCACGCTACACCGGCGTGAGCGCCGAAGAAGCGCCCTTGCACCGCCTCGGCTCGGGGCAGTGGGACAAGGCCAAGCGCAAAGCCGCCGAGCAGGTGCGCGACACCGCTGCGGAATTGCTGAACCTGTATGCCCGACGCGCCGCGCGCGAAGGTTTTGCGTTCCGTTTTTCGCCGCACGACTACGAAGCTTTCGCGGCCAGCTTCGGTTTCGAGGAAACGCCCGACCAGCAGGCCGCGATCCACGCCGTGATCCAGGACATGGTCTCACCGCAGCCGATGGACCGGCTGGTGTGCGGCGACGTCGGCTTCGGCAAGACCGAGGTCGCGCTGCGCGCCGCGTTCGTGGCCGTGACCGGCGGCAAGCAGGTCGCGATCCTGGCGCCGACCACGCTGCTCGCCGAGCAGCACTACCAGAACATCGCCGACCGATTCGGCAAGTGGCCGATCAAGGTCGCCGAGATCTCGCGGTTTCGTTCCGCGAAGGAAGTGAAGGCGACCATCGAGGGGCTCGCCGACGGCACCGTCGACATCGTCGTCGGCACCCACGCGCTGATCAGCGACAAGGTGCAATTCAAGCGCCTCGGGCTGCTCGTGATCGACGAGGAACACCGGTTCGGCGTGCGCCACAAGGAGGCGATCAAGGCGATGCGCGCCGAGGTCGACGTGC
>JBDTUG010000277.1:0-5651 GCA_040007855.1 Caldimonas sp. | reverse complement strand
AGCCGAGGAAGTTGACGCCCTGGAACTGGATCGCGAAGTAGGTCGTGCCGCAGTTTTCCTGGGGATAGAAGCCGTACGGCTTGCCGCAGGTCGTGCTGCCGATCAGGTTGACGGTGACGCCAGCGCCACGCAGGCCGTTGACGATCGCCTCGCTGGCCGAGCAGGTGTCGGCGGTGGTCAGCACGAAGACGCGGTTCAGGCCCAGATAGGGCAAGGCCTGGCCGGCCGCCAACGCGGGCGCGAAGCCTTGCGATGTAGCGTGGAAGGCGGTCGTGCGCTCGGCCGTCGTCTGGGCGAACGGGTTCTTGTCGTTGTAGTTGAGCTGCTCGAAGAACTTGCCGGCCGTCGGGTTCGGGCCCGCGATCATGTAGGCGAGCTCGGCGGCGATGTCGAGGTAGCCGCCGCCGTTGTAGCGGAGGTCGAGGACGAGATCGGTGACGGCGAGCGCCTTCAGCTGGTTGATTGCAGCGACGAGTTGCGATTCGGCGGTCGCGATGTGGTCGTTGAACAGCATGTAGCCGACGTTCGCGTTGGGCGCCGGCAAGGCCATCACGTTCTGCACGGGGGTCGACGTAATCGCTTGGGCGACCATGGTCACCGTGCGGGTCGCCACCGCGCCCTCGTCGCGGATCGTGAAGCTGTGCGCCCCGGCCGCCTTAGGGAAGAGCCCGGCGTTCAGGGTAGCGACATCGGTGCCGTTGGCCAGGTCGACGCCGTCGACGGTCAGGATCGCCGTGCCGCGCCCGATGCCCAGGGCAGTCGCGGGCGTGGCCGGGTCGGTGAAGGTGACGACGGCGCTGCGCGGCGGCGTGCTCGAGAGCAGCGCGATCTGCATGCCGTAGCCGAACGAGATGCCCGACAGGGACAGCGCCACCCAGGCCGGCGTGTCGTAGGTGAAATGGAACTGGTCCCGGTCCTTGCCCGAGGCCGTCTTCACGGGCGACTTCAGCGCCGCGAAGTAGTCGGCCGCGGTCGCGTAGGCGGCCGGGTCGCGGGTCGCCGCCGGCAGCCCCCGCACGTCCTGGTACCAGAGATAGGTCTCGTCGATGTACGAGCGCAGGAAGCTCTTTTCCGTCGCCAGGCTCCCCTGGACGTCGCCGTACGGCATGCCGCTGATCGGATCGATCGTGCCGGCCGGCCGCGGCACGGCGCACTGCTGGGCCAGCGACGACGACGCTGCCAGCACGCCGGACGAGCCGCCCGAAGCCGAACCGCCGCCACCGCTGCTGTTGTTCGTGCTGGGAAAGGGGGAGACGCCGGCGTAGCCGCCGCCGCCGCCGCAGCTCGCGAGGAGCGCGGCCGCAAGGACGGGCACGACGAGGCGGACGACGGAAAGCGGGCCTGAACGGATAGTGCGTGACGAGGGCATGGCGGCTTCGGTTGACCGGCCCCTGAGCTCGGGACGAGCGCTGGCCTTGCGTCGAAGCTTACCAACACCGGCCGGGCGATTCCGGCCGGTGTAACCGCTTGTCGTGCGCTTCCCGTGAAGCCCGCACGCGTCGCCGTTGTTCTCGCTGCCGCGGGGCGTCGCCTAACGCGGCCGGAAGACGCGGTTCTCGCGCAGCGGCGAGCGCACCAGCACCGACCCTGAGGGCCTGTCAGCCAGGCTGCGATCGGCACCGAGGGCGTGCGGGCGAAGGCTCGTCGGCGCGATGCAGAGGCCGGTGTTGCGCAGGCCCAGAGCCACCTCGAGCTGGTTCTCTGCCGGATCGCCGAGGCCGTGCGTGAAGTCGTCGGCCACGCTGCAGGTCGGCGCGAAGCCGTCCGCGTAGTTGCCGAAGCCGAGGTAGTTCACGCCCTGGAACTGGATCGCGAAGTAGGTCGTGTTGCAGTTGTCCTTTGGGAAGAAGCCGTACGGCTTGCCGCAGGTCGTGCCGCCCACCAGGTTCACCGTGATGCCGGCGCCACGCAGACCGTTGACGATCGCTTCGCTGGCCGAACAGGTATCGGCACTGGTCAGCACGAAGACGCGGCTCAGGCCGAGGAAGGGAAGCACTTGGCCGGCCGGCACGGTGAAGCCTTGTCCGCTGCCGTGGAAGTCGGTGGTCCGGTCGGCGAGCGACTGGTTGAACGGGTTGCGGTCGTTGTAGTTGGAGCGCTCGAAGAACTTGCCGTTCGTGGTCGTCGGGCCGGCGATCATGTAGGCCAGCTCGGCCGCGATGTCGAGGTAGCCACCGCCGTTGTAGCGCAGGTCCAGCACGAGGTCGGTGACGGCGAGCGCCTTCAGCTGGTCGATCGCCGCGACCAGCTGCGATTCGGCGGTTGCGATGTGGTCGTTAAACAGCATGTAGCCGACATTCGCGTTGGGCGCCGGCAGCGCCCTCACGTTCTGCACCGGCGTCGACGTGATCGCCTGCGCGGTCAGTGACAGGGTGCGGGTCGTCGCCGCGCCGAGATCGCGGATCGTGAACGTGTGGGTGCCGGCCGCGCTCGGAAAGAGGCCGGCGTTCAGGGTCACCGAGTCGCTGCCGCTGGCGACGTCGACGCCGTCGACGACCAGGATCGCGGCGCCGCGATCGACGCTGGCCAGCGCTGCTGGCGTGCCCGGGTCGGTGAACGCGACCACCGCGCTGCGCGGCGGCGTGGCCGACAGCAGGGCGATCTGGAAGCCGTAGCCGTACGACACGCCCGACTGCGACAAGGCGATCCAGGCCGGTGTGTCGTAGGTGAAGTGGAACGCGTCCTTGTCCTTGCCCGAGGCGGTCTTCAGCGGCGATTTCAGCGCGTTGAAGTAGGCGAGCGTGCTGGCATGGGCGGCCGGATCGAGGGTCGCCGCCGGCAGGTCCCGGACGTCCTGGTACCAGAGGTAGGTCTCGTCGATCCAGGAGCGCAGGAAGCTCTTCTCCGTCGCCAGGCTCCCCTGGACGTCGCCGTACGGCATGCCGCTGATCGGATCGATCGTGCCGGCCGGCCGCGGCATGGCGCACTGCTGGGCGAGCGAGTTCGAGCTCGGCAGGCCGATCCCGGGCGGCAGGACACCGCCGCCGTCGCCGCCCCCGCCGCAGCTGGCGAGCAGGGCGCCGCAGGCCGCGAGCCAGGTCAGCCGAAGAAGGGAACGGCAGAGCGAATGCGCGAATCGTGGCGAGGGCATGGACGAGGCTCCGGCAGACGCGGCGACCGGCATCGAAGACCCGCCGATACGCCGTCAGCGGAGCTTAACCAGTCCGGGATTCGCCGCGCCGCGCGTGTCGCGTAACCGGATGTCAGGGGGCGCCGCCACCGCACGCCGCCGAGCAACGCAGCCGCTACGGCGCCTTGCCGGCGTTCGCCCGTGCCGTCACCAGCGCCGGCTCGGCGCGGTACTGCTGCGCAAACATCGTCTTCAGATTGGCGATCTTGGGCAGATCGAAGCGCGCGATGTAGCCCGATTCCGGGTGCAGCGTCAGGTAGTCCTGGTGGTACGCCTCGGCCGGATAGAACTCGGTGAGGGGCACGACCTGGGTGACGATCTTGCTGCGGTAGGCCTTGGCGGTGTCGAGCTGGCCGATGTAGCTCTCGGTGGTCTTCTTCTGCGCCGGGTCGGCATAGAAGACGGCCGAGCGGTACTGCGGGCCGGTGTCGGGATCCTGGCGGTTCAGCTGGGTCGGATCGTGCGCGACCGAGAAGTAGATCTGCAGCAGCGTGCCGTAGCTCACCTTCTTCGGGTCGTAGGTGATCTTGACGGCCTCGGCGTGCCCGGTGAGCCCGGTTCCCACCATCTCGTAGTGGGCGGTCGACTGCTTGCCGCCGGCATAGCCGGAGACCGCCTGGACGACGCCGTTGACACGCTGGAATACGCCTTGCACGCCCCAGAAGCAGCCGCCCGCGAACACCGCCGTCTGCACCGTGCTGGCGCTGGCCGTCTCGTCGCTGGCCGGGGCCGGAATCCGGACCGCCGACTCGGCCGCGGCACTGGTCGTCGGATGCAGGGCGCCCGCCGCCAGGGCGAGCGCGCCGGCCCAGCCGGCGAAGCCGCCGGCAACGCGGCGCAGGCCTGGCGAAGGAGTGGAGAAATTTTTCATGATGGTCGTTGCCTCATCGGGATGTGATCGATTCGTCGGGGCTCGGCAGCGGCTCATTACACCACTATGATCATGGCCCCCGGCCTCGCTGCCAGGCGCTCACGATCGCACTTCCGGAGACATCAGGATGGGAAAACTGTTCGCCTTGCTCGGCCTCACCACGCCGAAGGCCCTGGCAACCGTCGGTGGCGCGCCCGGGCCGGATACGGGGACCGAGCCCGCCAGGAAACCGGTCGATGCCGCGCAGTTGATGCAGCGGCACCAGAAACTCAAGCCCGACCTCGACAAGCTCGTCGCCAAGGGCGGCGCGCTGGCCGCCAGCCTGCGTGCCGCGCTCGACGAGTTCCGCAGCACCGTCGCCGGAAAGCAGTTCGAGAAGGCGGCCACCGTCCTCAGCCGGCTCGAGGAGCTGGTCTGGATGGACAGCGGCAAGGCGACCGCGCCCGTCGGCGGCGCGCCCAAGGTTGCCTCGGACCCCGACGAGCAGGCCGTCAACGACCAGTTCCAGACGGTCCAGGACTTCATCGACGCGATCGCCGAGCAGGCGATCAAGGAGTTGCTCGGCGCCGAGCTCGACGCGCTGCTGGGAAGCCGCGGCGACGCCTTGGCGCAGACCGACGCCAAGAAGAAGAGCGCCGCGCTGAAGGCCTTGCTGCCCAAGGCGAAGAAGCTGGCCGACAAGTCGGCAACGCTCGGCATGGCCGATCAGCAGCGCAAGGACGTGACCGCCGCCAAGGCCGAGGTCGACGCGACGATGACCCAGATCACGGCGCTGGTGCTGGGCGGGATCACCGCGCCCGGGCCGCGCGACGCGGTCAACGTCGATCTCAAGAAATTGCAGGTGATCGTCGAGAAGGCGGCCAAGACGAAGGATGCCAAGCCGGCGCTGGCCGCCTACAACGCCATCAAGCCGGCGGCCCGCGCCCTGCTCGGCAAGGCGCAGGCGGCGGCCGGCGCGCCGATGTGGGCCGAGGGCCAGCTCAAGCCCCTGCTCGACGCGGCCAGGACGGCGATCGCCGGGATCGCCGGCGCCGCGCCGAAGAACGTGCTGGGCAAGGAAGTGGCCGCCATCGAGGCCGACATCGCGAAGTTCCAGTCTGCCAACGACGTGGCCTCGCTGCAGAAGGTGATGGCGCCGCGCGTTCAGAAGCTGCATGGCTTCGCCACCGCGCTGGGGCAGGCCTCGGCGCGCGCCGACGCCGAGCTGCAGCGCGCCGCGTCGGCGATCGCCGGCTTCGAGCCGACCCGCAGCGCCGAGATCAAGAACCGCCTGCAGCTGCTGCAGTCGCACAAGCAGTCGGTCTGGCCGATCGGCGCGACCCTCGAGGAGATGGACAAGTCGATCGCCACCTTCGAGGCGTCGATCCGCGCCTTCCTGGCCGACGCCGAGGTCCTCAAGCTCAAGCTCGACGCGCTCAAGGACATCGCCGCGCTGAGGAAGCGCGTCGACGAGCTGAAGCCGCGCACCGACAAGGCGAACGAGACGCCGGTGCCGAAGTTCATCGAGAAGGCGCAGAAGGACGTCCGGGACGTCCTCGCGGCGACGATCGCCGAGCTCGACAAGGAAGAGCTGAAGAAGGCCGAGGCCGCGTTCGGCAAGCTGGTCGCCGCGCTCGACCTGATGGAGACCTGGAAGCACGCCCTCGAGGA
>JBDTUG010000276.1:0-5659 GCA_040007855.1 Caldimonas sp. | reverse complement strand
CGAGCCGGGCCCGACGAGCGTGCTGCGTCGGCCAGGCGTGCAGCGCCCGCGAAGCGGGCCGCTCCGGCGAAGAGTGCCGCTCCGGCCAAGCGGGCCGCTCCGGCCAAGCGCGCCGCGCCGTCGCGCGCCACGCCGGCCGAGCGGGTCGTGATCCGCACGGTGGGCGTGAAGAGCACGGCTGCGAAGGCGGCGCGCACCGGCGTG
This sequence comes from Caldimonas sp., assembly GCA_040007855.1. GTDB lineage: Bacteria > Pseudomonadota > Gammaproteobacteria > Burkholderiales > Burkholderiaceae_C > Schlegelella_A. The sequence goes on along the minus strand of JBDTUG010000276.1, from coordinate 5,455 downwards.
CGGCCTGCCGCGAAGAAGGTGGCGGCCAAGCGCTAGCGCGGCTGCTCCGCCTGCCGCGCGCCGCCCTTGAAGCTCCTCCTGGTCGCCGTCGGGCAGCGTCCGCCGGCCTGGGCCGCGGCGGCCTTTGACGACTACGCGAAGCGCTTCCCTCCCGAGCTGCGCCTCGAGCTGAAGGCGATCAAGGCGGAGCCGCGCGGCTCGCGCACGGCGCTGCAGTCGATGGCCGCCGAAGCGCGGCGGATCGAGGCGGCGCTGCCACGCGGCGTGCGCCGGATCGCCCTCGACGAGCGGGGCGACCGGGTCTCGACCCGCCAACTCGCCGACCGTCTGCTCGCCTGGCAAGGCGAGGGCCGCGACGCCGCGCTCCTGATCGGCGGCCCTGACGGCCTCGACGCCGCGCTCAAGGCAGGCTGCGACGAACAGCTGCGTCTTTCCGACCTGACCTTGCCGCACGCCTTCGTACGCGTTCTGCTCGCCGAAGCGCTCTACCGCGCCTGGTCGGTGACCGCGAACCATCCCTACCACCGCGAGTAGATGGGACCGCCTCGCTCACTTCGTTCGCTGCCCCCCGAGGGGGCGCGGCCGGCCTGGGGGCAACCCGGCCGACCGGACACCCCGTTCGTCTACCTCGCCTCGCAGAGCCCGCGCCGGCGCGCGCTGCTGGCACAGATCGGCGTGCGCCACGAACTGCTGCTCGCCGGCGACGACGAAGACGCCGAGGCGCTCGAGGCAGAGATCGCCGGCGAGCAGCCGGCCGTCTACGTCGAGCGGGTGACGCGCGCCAAGCTGGCGGCGGCGCGGCGCCGGCTGGCGGCGCGCTCGCTCCCCGATGCGCCGATCGTCTGCGCCGACACGACCGTGGCGCTCGGCCGGCGCATCCTCGGCAAGCCCGCCGATGGCGCCGATGCGGCGCGCACCCTGGCCCGGCTTGCGGGCAGGACCCATCGCGTCATCACCGCGGTGGCGGTCGCGTCGGGGCGACGCGCCCGCTTGCTGGCGAGCGTCTCGCACGTCCGCTTCGCGCCGCTCTCGGCGGCGCAGATCGAGGACTACGTGGCCGGCGGCGAGCCGTTCGGCAAGGCCGGCGCCTATGCGATCCAGAGCGCCGCGGCGGCCTGGATATCGCATATCGACGGCAGCTACACCGGTATCATGGGTTTGCCACTGCACGAGACGGCGACGCTGCTCCGATGGGCCGGCGTCGCGGTCGCGACGTAGACAAGAGCGATAGACCCGAGGCCCACGATGCAAGACATCCTCGTCAACTGGGCACCGCAGGAGACACGCGTCGCCATCGTCGAGAACGGCGCGGTCCAGGAGCTTCACTTCGAGCGTGAACTCGAGCGCGGGCGCGTCGGCAACATCTACACCGGCAAGGTCGCGCGGGTGCTGCCGGGCATGCAGTCGGCGTTCGTCGAGATCGGCCTCGAGCGCGCCGCCTTCCTGCACATTGCCGACGTGTTCTTCGGCACCGGCACCCCACGCAGCGACCATGGTCCGGGGGCGGTGCCGCCGCCGCCGATCGAGCGGCTCGTCTTCGAAGGCCAGACCCTCACGGTGCAGGTCATCAAGGACCCGATCGGCACCAAGGGCGCGCGCCTCTCGACCCAGGTCTCGATCGCCGGCCGGCTGCTCGTGTTCCTGCCGCAGGACGAGCACATCGGCATCTCTCAGAAGATCGGCTCGCAGGAGCTGCGCGAGCAGCTGCGCAGCCGCATGGCGGCGCTGGCGCAGGCCGACGACGAGGCGAGCGCGCTGGCCGGGGAGGCGAAGTCGGGGGGCGGATTCATCCTGCGCACCAATGCCGCCGAGGCGAGCGATGCCGAGCTGGCCGACGACATCCGCTACCTGCGCAAGACCTGGTGCGGCGTGCGCGACCGCTCGTTCAAGTCGCCGCCGGGAACCCTGCTGCACCAGGACCTGAGTCTGGCCGAGCGCGTTCTGCGCGACCTCGTCGACGAGCGCACGCAGACGATCCGGATCGACTCGCGCATGCAGTTCGAGGAGCTCTCCAGGTTCGGCCGCGAGTTCACGCCGGGCGCGGTCGACAGGCTCCAGCACTACGCCGGCGAGCGGCCGATCTTCGACCTGTTCGGGGTCGACGAGGAGATCGCCAAGGCGCTGCTGCGCAGGGTCGACCTGAAGTCGGGGGGTTACCTGATCATCGACCAGACCGAGGCGCTGACGACGGTCGACGTGAACACCGGCGGCTTCGTCGGCGCGCGCAATTTCGACGACACGATCTTCAAGACCAACCTCGAGGCCGGGCAGGCGATCGCCCGCCAGCTGCGCCTGCGCAACCTCGGCGGCATCATCATCATCGACTTCATCGACATGACGCGCGAGGAGCATCGCACGGCGGTGCTCGCCGAGCTGAAGAAGCAGCTCGCCCGCGACCGCACCAAGATCACGGTGAGCGGCTTCACCCAGCTCGGCCTGGTGGAGATGACCCGAAAGCGCACCCGCGAGTCGCTCGCCCACATGCTGTGCGAGCCGTGCCCGACCTGCGCCGGGCGCGGCGAGGTGAAGACGGCGCGCAGCGTCTGCCACGACATCCTGCGCGAGATCCTGCGCGAGGCGCGCCAGTTCGACCCGAAGGAGTTTCGCGTCGTCGCCTCGGCCTCGGTGGTCGAGATGCTGCTCGACGAGGAAAGCCAGCACCTGGCCGGCCTCTCCGACTTCATCGGCAAGCCGATCTCGCTGCGTGCCGAGCCGTTCGCCTCGCCGGAGCAATACGACATCGTGCTGCTGTAGCGCCTCACGGGGTCTCGACCCGATTCTGCTGATGCGGTGGAAAATCCCGCCCGGGTGAACACGGCAGCGTGAGACAAGCGCGAGTTGCCGACGCCGCGGGCAAGAGCTGAACCCGGACCCCTTCTCATGCGTCTGCTGCACTACAAGGACCTGAACCTGCGCCGCGTCAGGGCCGCGTTCGAGAAGGTCAAGGCCGCCATCGAGGCCGGCGACTTCCGCTCGGCCGACGTGAAGAAGCTGCACGCCGGGCCGTACTTCCGCGCCAAGCTCGACTATGCCAATCGGCTGCTCCTGCAGTTCGCGCGCATCGACCGTGCGGACGGCGAAGGCGGCGCCGAGACCGTGTGCCTGGCGCTGGAGGTGATCGAGAACCACGCCTACGAACGCTCGCGCTTCCTGCGCGGTGCGGCTGTGGATGAGTCACGCATCGAACGCGAACCGCCGGCCGATGCGAAAGCACCCTCACTGTCCGCCGAGGCCGCAGCGCTGCGCTGGCTCGGACCGGGCCGCACGCAGTTCGAACTGCTGGACAAGCCCCTCGTCTTCGACGACGCGCAGGACGAGGCCTACCGCCACCCGGTGCCCCTGGTGGTGATCGGCTCGGCCGGCTCGGGCAAGACGGCGGTCACGTTGGCACGGCTGCGCGAAGCCGAGGGTCGGGTGCTGTACGTCACGCTGTCGGCCTACCTGGCGCAGAGCGCTCGTGCCCTGCATGCCGCGCATGGCTTCGAGAACCCGAAGCAGGAGGTGGACTTCCTCAGCTACCGCGAGTTGCTGGAGACGCTGCGCGTGCCGCCGGGCCGCGAGGTGACGTTGCCGCTGTTTGCGGCCTGGTGCGAGCGCCATCGTCAGAGCCTGCGGCCGCTGGGCGACATCGATGCGCAGGCGCTGTTCGAGGAGTTTCGCGGCGTCATCGGCGCGCAGCCGCAGGGGCCGCTGTCGCTGGCCGACTACCTGGCCCTGGGCACGCGGCAGAGCCTGCTGAACACGGCGCAGCGCGAGCTGGCGCACGACCTGTTCCAGCGCTACCGCGCGTGGCTGGCCGAAGCGGGCCTGCACGACAGCAGCCTGGTCGCACATGCGTGGCGCATCGACATCGCGGAGAAGCAGGCGCCGGTGTACGACTTCGTCGTCATCGACGAGGTGCAGGACCTCACGCCCGTTCAGCTGGCGCTGGTGCTGGCGCTGCTGAAGCACCCGGGGCAGTTCATCCTGTGCGGCGACAGCCACCAGATCGTGCATCCCAACTTCTTCAGCTGGGCGGCGCTGAAGAGCCTGTTCTGGCAGGGCCTGGCGGGCGACGCCGCGCAGCGGCAGCCGTTGAAGCTGCTGCAGGCCAACTTCCGCAACACGGGTGCGGTCACCGCGCTGGCCAACCGGCTGCTGAAGATCAAGCAGGCGCGGTTCGGCTCGGTGGACCGCGAGAGCAATTTCCTCGTCCGCAGCACCTCGGCCGTGGCCGGCAAGGTGCAGTTGCTCGACGCGAGGGACACGACCTTGGCGCAGCTGGATGCGGCCACCCGGCAGTCGGCGCGGCACGCGGTGATCGTGCTGCGCGACGAGGACAAGGCCGCGGCGCGGCAGGTCTTCCACACGCCGCTGGTGTTCTCGGTGCACGAGGCCAAGGGCCTGGAGTACCCGCATGTGCTGCTGTTCAAGCTGGTGTCGGGCCAGCGCCAGGCCTATGCCGAGGTGTGCGAGGGCGTGACCGAGGCCGACCTCGCCAGCGACGCGCTCGGCTACCGCCGAGCCCGCGACAAGGCCGACAAGTCGCTGGAGCTGTACAAGTTCCAGGTCAATGCGCTGTACGTTGCGATGACGCGTGCGGTCGAGACGCTGGCGCTGGTGGAGCAGGACACCGGCCACCCGCTGCTCGGGCTGCTGGGTCTGCTGCCGGGCGAGGCGCTGGCGCAGGCGGTGGCAAAGTCCAGCCAGGACGAGTGGGCGCAGGAGGCGCGCCGGCTCGAGCTGCAGGGCAAGGCCGAGCAGGCGCAGTCCATCCGAGATGCGTTCCTGCAGCACAAGCCCGTGCCCTGGGTGCCGTGGAGCCTGGCCTTGATCGAGGACCTGCTTCCCAAGGCGCTGGATCCACAGAACCCCAGCAGCAAGCCGCGCCAGACCGTGCTCGACTATGCGCTGTGGCACGGCCAGCAGGCGTGGATCGAGTCACTTGCCCATGGCGGATTCGCCCCGGCCCGCGGATTGATGGAAGAGCACGAGTTCGCCGGCGCCGGCAGGCTCTTGCCCCCGCGTTACGGCATCGAGGGCCCCTGGCTGGCGCGCCAACAACTGGTTCGCCGCACCGTGGCCGCCATGCACCAGCGTCACCTGCAGCCCTACCAGGCCAGGAACTTCAAGGACATCCTTCGGCTGGCCGACCTGCATGGCGCCGACCACGCGACGCCGGTGGGCGCCACGCCGTTGATGCTGGCCGCAATGGCCGGCAATGCACCTCTCGTGCAAGCGCTGCTGGCCAAGGGGGCCGACCCGGAACGGCGCGACGAGTTCGGCCACGCGGCGTGGGACCAGGCCGTCGGCCGCGCAATGCGGGAGGCCGCCTTCGCGGGCAGCGGGCTTCCGGCGCTCTTCGACCTGCTCGCGCCGCCGGCGCTGGACGTGCAGACCGAAGGGCGCCTGGTTCGGCTGGAGCGCCACCAGGGCGAGTACTGGGTGCTGACGCTGATGCTGGCGGGGCTGAAGA
>JBDTUG010000275.1:0-5660 GCA_040007855.1 Caldimonas sp. | reverse complement strand
TCGGCGTGTTCGCGAGCGAGTTCCTGATCCTCACCACCGCGATGCGCGAGCAGCCCTGGGCCACGCCGTTCCTGCTGCTGGCGCTCGGCGTCGCTTTCGCCTCGGTGTTCAGCCGGGTGCTGCCAATGGTCTTCGGCGAGACCTCGGTCAAGCCGCTGGCGCACTCGCCGGCGCTGCTGCCGGTGTTCCTCCACCTCGGGCTCGGGCTGATGCTCGGGCTGTACGTCCCGCCCTACCTGGTCGGCTGGTACACCCAGGCCGCGCGCATGCTCGGGAGCTGATGCAATGCAGATCCCCGGCCTGACCCTCGCGCTCGACCGCCTGCCGGCGCCGCTGCCGATCTGGCGCGGCAGCGTCGACGCCGATGCCTGGCAGGTCGCGGCACGAGCCGTGGCCGCCAGCGACGGCCGGCTGGTCGCGCTCTGGGGCTCGGACCGCGGCCGGCGCGAGCCCGGGGGCTTCTCGATCTGCGCCGCCTACGCGCTCGCCGACGGCCTCGTCTGGCTGGACCATTCGATTCCGGCCGATGCACCGAACTATCCCGATCTGGCGCCGTTGTTCCCGTGCGCCGGGCGGATGCAGCGGGCGGCGGCCGACCTGCTCGGGATCGTCGCCGCCGGCGCGCGCGACACCCGGCCCTGGCTCGACCACGGCGCCTGGCCGCCGGATCGGTTTCCGTTGCACGAGCAGACCGCGGCCGGCGCCGGCTTGCCCGATAAGGAGGTCGTCGACTACCCGTTCGTCCGCGTCGTCGGCGACGGCGTCCATGAGATCCCGGTCGGCCCGGTGCATGCCGGCATCATCGAACCCGGGCACTTCCGCTTTTCGGTCGTCGGCGAGAAGGTGCTGCGCCTCGAGGAGCGGCTCGGCTACGCGCACAAGGGAGTCGAGAAGCGCTTCACCCAGCTGGCCCCGCTCGACGCGCATCGCCTCGCCGGGCGCATCTGCGGCGATTCGACAGTAGCCTACGCGTGGGCGTACTGCATGGCGCTCGAGTCCGCGGCTGGCTGCGCGATCCCGGCGCGGGCGGGCTGGCTGCGCGCGCTGCTGCTGGAGCGCGAGCGCGTCGCCAACCACCTCGGCGACCTCGGAGCGCTCGGCAACGACGCCGCCCTCGTCTTCGGCCTGACGCAGTTCTCCCGGCTCCGCGAAGACTGGTTGCGGCTCGCGAAGGAAGTCGTCGGCCACCGCCTGATGATGGACAGTATCGTTCCGGGCGGCACGGCGGTCGATGTCGACTCCGCGGCCGCAGACCGGATCGGCCGGCAATGCGATGCCACGACGCTGCAGGTCAGGGAGCTTCGCTCGATCTACGACGAGCACGCCGGCCTGCAGGATCGCTTCATCGGCACCGGACAGGTCAGTCCCGAACTGGCCGCGGAGCTGGGCTTGACCGGACTCGCCGGCCGGGCCAGCGGCCGGGCGATGGACCTGCGCCGCGACCATCCGTGGCCGCCCTACGACGCCCTGCATGCCGAGACCGCGAGCCACAGAGCGGGCGACGTCGCGGCCCGGGTCGCGGTCCGCTTCGCCGAGCTGCTCGAATCTCTGCGCCTGATCCGGGCGATCGTGGCGGCGCTGCCGGCAGGCGAGCATCGCACCGAGCTGCGCCTGGGAGAAGGCGCGTCGGTCGGCGCTGGCTGGATCGAGGGCTGGCGCGGCGAGGTCTTCGTCGCGCTCGAGCTCGACACGGCGGAGCGCGGCCATGCCATCCGGCGCTGTCACTGCCATGACCCGTCGTGGCAGAACTGGCCGGTGCTCGAGCATGCGGTGATCGGCAACATCGTCCCCGACTTCCCGCTGATCAACAAGTCCTTCAACCTCAGCTACACGGGGCACGACCTGTGAGCCGTGCATCCGACGGCGTCGAGAGGCCCTGAGCAATGTGGAAGATCATCCGGCAGATCGCCCGCACCGGCATACCCAGCGAAGCGCCGCCCGACAGCGACGACTCGCTGCGGGTCGAGGCCGAGCGGATCCAGCGCCAGGTGCTCGCCATCCTGGGCCGTGCGCTGGCGATCCGCCAGGTCGACGCCGGATCGTGCAACGGCTGCGAACTGGAGATCAACGCGCTCGACAACCCGTACTACAACCTCGAGGGCCTGGGAATCCGCTTCGTCGCCAGCCCGCGGCACGCCGACTTGCTGCTCGTCACCGGCCCGGTCTCGCGCAACATGGAGCTCGCCCTGGCGCGCACCTACGACGCGACGCCGGCGCCCAAACTGGTCGTCGCGGTCGGCGACTGCGGTTGCGACGGCGGCATCTTCGGCACGAGCTACGCGACGCGCGGCGGGGTCGCAAGCGTGCTCGCGGTGGATGTCGCCGTGCCGGGCTGCCCGCCGGCGCCGATCGCGATCCTGCGCGGCATCCTCACGGCGGTGCGCCGGGGTCGGCCGGACGCGAACAAGTTCTCGGGCGGTCCGTCCTGAGGCGGGGGATCGCCGACCGCCGGCGCCTTTGCCGGCACGGGCTGCGCTATCCTCGTCGGCGCGAGAGAGGGAACGGGTGGGATATCTCGACGAACTGAAGCGCCAGGCCGACGAGGCGCGGGCCCGCGACACGGTCGACCTGGCGGCGCTGGAGCGCAATTCGCTCGTCACCGACGGCGCCTGCCAGGCGGCCTCGCGCTACCTCTCCAGCCTGGCGCAGCAGCTCAACGTGCTGAAGCCGGTATCGAAGGCGGCGTACCGCTTCGACGCGAAGAACACGTTCCGCAACCTCGAGATGAGCAACTTCCGCTGCGACTCCCGGTTGCGCAGGAACCGACATGCGGAAGTTTTCGACCATGTCGTCCTCGGCTTCGACCTGAAGACCGGCACCCGGGTGACGATCTCCAAGGACTTCCCGCCGGAGAGCGAGAAGCTCGAGGCGCGCCTCACCCAGTGCGGCGCGCGCTTCCACAGCGAGATCCTCTACGACCCGGAAGACGGCCGCTTTCTCGAGAAGCGCTTCGAATTCCTCGCCGACTTCCACGGCGCGGTACGCATGCTCCCCGATCACGACCGGGCCTGGATCCAGTTCCAGATCGTCAACCTCGAAGGCTTCGAGACCGTGACCGTCCAGTTCCCCGCCTTCGAGGTCGGCACCGCCCGGCTCGACGACCTGGCGCGCTGGCTGGTCGGCCAGCCGAACGCCTTTCTGCGCGACGGCAAGGAGCTGCGCCGGGTCGAGTTCTGAAGAAGCTGTGAAGCAATCGCTCGTGTCAGCGTGGGGCCCCGCGACAGGCGCGATCAAGGCGCAAAGCGCAAAGCGCGCGCGCCGCGGCACAGAGTCACCGGCGCGCCGGAGCTAGTCGGGCTTGCCGCTCTCCGCATAGGCTACCAGGCGCCGCGCCTGTTCGGCGATCACGCCGTCGACCGCCGCCGCGTACTGCTGCAGGCCGGCCGCGTCGTTGCCGCTGACGCGGTAGCTGACCTGCAGGATCGTCTTGCCCTCCTTCTCGGCGATCGCAAAGCTCAGCACGCCGTCGACGGCGAGCGCCTGCAGGGGGCCGAGCGCGCCCTGGACGCGCAGCAGGCTGTCGCGGGCGGCGTGGATGACGCGGCCGTGCTCGACCGAGCCGGCCTCCCAGCGCTCGCAAAAGCACCCTGGCGCCTCGCGCGACAGGCTGAGGTTGGCTGAGCTGCCCGACCAGGTGTGGCTCGGATTCCACCACCGGTCGACCTCGCCGAGCGCCTGCCAGAGACGGCCCGGCGCCGCCTTGACCTCGTAGCGCAGGCTGACCAGGAACCCCGCGGCCGAGACCTCCGAGGGGGCGGCAGCGGCCGGGCCGGCCGAGGCGAGCGCGAGCAGGGCGGCGAAAGCGACGTGAGCCAGCCCCAAGGCACGTGCAGACAGGGTCATTTCCATCCTCCGATCAGCGCTCCCATGAGCGTGTAGGTCACGACCTGGCAGCCGCCGTTGATCAGCCAGAGCTTGAGCGAGCGCTGCTCGAACAGGTAGATGATCGCCAGCGACATGCTGACCCATCCCAGGCCGGTCGCCAAGCCGGCGAAAGCCCCGAACGCGAGCGTCGCCTTGGCACCCAGGAAAGCCGCCAGGTTGAAGGCCATGATCAGCGAGCAGAGGAACGACAGCGCGAACACCTTGCCGAGCCTGGCGCTCTTGAGCTGCGCCTCGTCGAGCCCGGCTTCCTGCATCCACACCCTGGCGAACAGGAACGGCGAGTACCAGAGACCACCGACGACGAAGCTGACGAGGGCGGCGGCAAAGACGGCCGGATAATTGAACTGGACGGTTTCCATCGCGGCTTTCTCCGTTGGGCAGCGAAGCGCCAGCATCGGACCCCCTCGCCGCCGCCGCAAGCGCTGCCGACCCAAAGTGAACATCTCCGTGCCGAATCCCGACGACGGGCCCCTGATCCCGCCCCTCGGCGACGGCCCGGTGATGGCGATCGGCATCCCGGCGTTCGGCATCGCGATCCCCCTCTTGACCGGCCTGTACGGCACCCTGACCCCGGCCGACCCGGCGTTCTGGGGCGGCCTCGTCTGGTTCGTCGCCATGTCGGCCTCGATCTGGCTCGGCAACCGCTGGCTGCTCCTGCAGCAGCGCCGCCATCTCGACTGGTTCGGCCAGCCGGCGCGCAAGCTGGTGATGCTGATCGCCGCCAACGTGCTCTACACGGCGCCGCTCACGCTGGCCGGCATCGCCGCCTGGTACCAGTTGCTCGGCCGGCCGATCGACATCGCGGCCCTGCAGATCGTCACGCTCACCAACGTGATCTGCGTTGTCTTCGTGACCCACGCCTACGAGACGGTGTTCCTGATCCGCGAGCGCGAGAGCGACCGGGTCCGGGTCGAGCGGCTCGAGCGCAACCGGGTCGAGGGCGAGCTCTCGGCCCTGACGGCGCAGATCGACCCGCACTTCCTGTTCAACAGCCTGAACACGCTCGGCCACGTGATCGCCCACGACCCGGTGCGCGCGCGCGACTTCTGCGACCGGCTGGCCGAGGTCTACCGCTACGTTCTGGCCTGCCGCGGCCAGCAGCTGGTGATGCTCGACGACGAACTGGAGTTCGTGCGCAACTACTACCGTCTGCTCGCCTTGCGCTTCGGCGCGGCGATCGCGCTGGTGGTCGATGGCGCTGACGGCGCCGATGCTCCAGCCGACCCGCGCGCGCGCCTGCCGCCGCTCGCCGTGCAGACGCTGCTCGAGAACGCGGTCAAACACAATCGCTTCGACGCCGCCGATCCGCTCGTCATGCGCCTGACCCTGCTCGGTGACGCGGTCCGCTTCGGCCACCCGACCCGGCCGCGCACCAGCACCCGGACCGGCGCCGGCCTCGGCCTGGCCAACCTCGACGAACGCTGCCGGCTGCTCACCGGCCGCGGCCTCGCCGTCGACCGGGCCGGTGGCCGCTTCACGGTCACGGTGCCGCTTGCCCGGCCATGAAGCTGTTCCTGGCCGAAGACGAAGCGCCGGCGCGCGAGCGCCTGATCGAGACGATCGCCCGGGTCGAGCCGGGCGCGCGGATCGTCGGCGTCGCCGGTTCGGTGCGCGAAGCCGCGGCCTGGCTGGCCGGTCATCCGCCGCCCGACCTGCTGCTGCTCGACGTGCAGCTGGCCGACGGCCTCTCGTTCGAGCTGTTCGCGCAGGGCGCGGTGAGCTGCCCGGCGATCTTCGCCACCGCCTACGACGAGTTCGTGCTCGAGGCCTTCAAG
>JBDTUG010000274.1:0-5699 GCA_040007855.1 Caldimonas sp. | reverse complement strand
TTCTTCGGCATCTCGCTGGCGTCGTTCCAGGTCGGCGGCGGCATGCTGCTGCTGGCCGCCTCGCTGCAGATGCTCAACGCGCAGCCGGCCGAGAGCCGCGGCAGCGACCTGGTCGAAGGCAGCGACAAGGTCGACGCCGGCGACTCGATCGCGATCGTGCCGCTGACGATCCCGTTGCTCACCGGCCCGGCGACGATCTCGACCATGGTCATCTACGCCGAGAAGGCGCGCCACTGGTGGCAGCTGGCGATCCTGGTCGGCTACGGCGTCGTCATCGGCCTGGCGGTCTGGACTGCCTTCAGCCTTTCCGGGCGGATCGCCAAGGTGCTCGGCCGGACCGGCATCAACGTCATGACGCGGCTGATGGGCCTGCTGCTCGCCGCCCTCGCGGTCGAAGTGATGTCCGACGGGCTGGTCAAGCTCTTCCCGGGCCTGGTCGGAGGGTCGCGATGACGGCGCCGAGGCAAGGCGCCGCCGCGCTCTACGACTACATCGTGTGCGGCGCCGGCACCGCCGGCTGCCTGCTCGCCAACCGCCTGAGCGCATCACGCAAGAAGCGCGTGCTGCTGATCGAAGCGGGCGGCAGCGACGGCTACGTCTGGGTTCACATCCCGGTCGGCTACCTCTATTGCATCGGCAACCCGCGCACCGACTGGCTGTACACCACCGAGCCGGCCGCCGGGCTGAACGGCCGGAGCCTGCGCTACCCGCGCGGCAAGTTGCTGGGCGGCAGCAGCAGCATCAACGGCATGATCTACATGCGCGGCCAGGCGCGCGACTACGACGGCTGGGGCGCCGGCGACGGCCACGGCGCCAACCCCGGCTGGAGCTGGGCCGAGTGCCTGCCGTACTTCCTGAAGCACGAGGACTTCTACAAGGGCGCCGATGCGTTCCACGCCGCCCCGGGGTTCGACCCGACCGGCGCCCGGCCGGGCGGCGAATGGCGGGTCGAGAAGCAGCGCCTGCGCTGGGACGTGCTCGACGCCTTCGCCGCCGCCGCTGCGCAGGCCGGCATCCCGGCTACCTCCGACTTCAACCGCGGCGACAACGAGGGCGTCGGCTACTTCGACGTCAACCAGCGGGCCGGCATCCGCTGGAACGCGACCAAGGCCTTCCTGCGGCCGATCCAGCGGCGCGAGAACCTGCAGCTGTGGCTCGGCGCGCACATCGAGCGGGTCGAGCTCGACGGCGATGGCCGGGCGAGCGGCGTGCGGGTGGCGCCGCTGGGCGGCGGCGACGCCGAAGTCGCCCGCCTCGCGCCAGGCGGCGAGGTCGTGCTCGCGACCGGATCGATCGGCACGCCGCAGATCCTGCAGCTGTCCGGGATCGGCCCGGCGCCGTTGCTGCGGTCGCACGGCATCGCGGTCCGGCACGCGCTCGCCGGCGTCGGCGAGAACCTGCAGGACCACCTGCAGATCCGCGCCGTGTTCGGCGTCGAAGGCGTGCCCACCCTCAACACCCTGGCCCATTCGTTCTGGGGCAAGGCGCGGATCGGCCTGCACTACGCCTGGAAGCGGAGCGGCCCGATGAGCATGGCGCCGTCGCAGCTCGGCGCGTTCACCCGCAGCCGGCCCGAGCTGGCGTACCCGAATCTGCAGTACCACGTCCAGCCGCTCTCGCTCGACGCCTTCGGCGAGCCGCTGCACCGCGACGACGCCTTCACGGCGAGCGTCTGCAACCTCAACCCGACCAGCCGCGGCCAGGTGCGGATCCGCTCCGGCGCGGCGAGCGACGCACCGCGGATCGCGCCCGACTACCTGGCGACCGAGCAGGACCGGCAGGTCGCTGCCGAGAGCCTGCGCGTCACCCGCCGCATCGTCGCCCAGCCGGCGCTTGCCCGCTATCGGCCGCGCGAGATCAAGCCGGGCGTGCAGTTCGAAAGCGACGCCGAGCTCGCGCAACTGGCAGGCGACATCGGCACGACGATCTTCCACCCGGTCGGCACGGCGAAGATGGGCCCGGCCGCCGACCCGATGGCGGTGGTCGACGCGCGCCTGCGCGTGCACGGCGTGCCAGGGCTGCGGGTGGTCGACGCCAGCGTCATGCCCACCATCACCAGCGGCAACACCAATGCGCCGACCCTGATGATCGCCGAGCGCGCCGCCGAGTGGATCCGCGCCGGCGCCTAGCCGCCCGGGCGGCGCCGTTTGGGCATACTGGCCCACCCGCCATTTCCGCCCCGGGAGCCGTCGCGATGAAAGTGCATGCCGTAGCCAAGGTTCGCCTCGATGCCGACGGCCGGGTCACCGGCGTCGAATGGGGCCCGGTCAATACCCAGACCAACGAGTGGCACACCGAGCCGGAGATCGCCGACGTCTCCGAGGTGGTGGCCGCGCTGCATCGCGGCGAGGACGTGTTCGCGCTGTTCCCGACCTCGCACGGGATGATGCCGGGCCGGCGCTTTCGGGTCGTGACCTACGACAACGGCTGGGAGACGGTCAATCTCGAAGGACTGACGACGCACGAACACGAGATTCACGACATGCTGCACGTCGAGGCCTAGAAGCTTCACGGCTTCTGAGCGCTGCCATGGCCGAAGGGCACCCGACGATCGTCGCCTGCCTGTGCGCCGAGTGGTGCAGCGCCTGCCGGGAATACCGGCCGACCTTCGAGGCGCTCGCCGCCCGCTTCGCCGGCGCCGCCGAGTTCGCCTGGATCGACATCGAGGACGAGTCCGACGCGCTCGGCGATCCCGACATCGAGGACTTTCCGACCCTGCTGGTCGCCGACGCGGAGTCGCTCCGCTTCCTCGGCAGCGTTCTCCCGCATGCCGCGACGATCGAGCGGCTGGTGCGGAGCGCGCTCGACGGCGCCCTGCCGGCGGTGGTCGGCGACGACGGGCTCGCCGAGCGGGTGCGCGCCCTGCTCCGGGCCCGCCGCGGCGCGGCATAAGCTTTCGACGAACGCATCGTTCGGCGGCGGCGCGACCCGCCCTAAGATCGCAGGTTGACCTCGACTCGGCCTCCCTGGAGCTCGCATGCGCCCATTCCTCTCGTCCCGCTCTTCCCGCCGCAGCGTGTTCGCCCGCGCCATCGCCGTCCTCGCTTTCGGCGTCGTCGCCGCAGCGCCTGCGCTCGCTGCCGGCCCGACCCTGCTCAACGTCAGCTACGACGTCGCCCGCGAGTTCTTCAAGGAGATCAACCCGGCGTTCCAGAAAGCGTGGAAGCAGCAGACCGGCGAAGACGCGAAGGTCGACCAGTCGCACGGCGGCTCGAGCAAGCAGGCGCGCTCGGTGCTCGACGGGCTCGAGGCCGACGTGGTGACCATGAACCAGTCGAGCGACGTCGACGTGCTCGCCTCGCGCGGCAAGCTGATCCCCGACGACTGGGCCAAGCGGCTGCCGAACAATGCGGCGCCCACCACCTCGGTCACCGTCATCCTGGTCAGGAAGGGAAACCCGAAGGCGATCCGCGACTGGGCCGATCTGGCCAAGCCCGGTACCAGCGTCATCATCCCCAACCCCAAGGTCACCGGCAACGGTCGCTACACCTACGTTGCCGCCTGGGGCTCGGTGCTGAAGGCCGGCGGCAGCGCCGCCGACGCCAAGGCGATGGTGCAGAAGATCTTCGCCAACGTGCCGGTCTTCGACGGCGGCGGCCGTGCCGCGACCACGACCTTCGCCCAGCGTTCGATCGGCGACGCCCTGTGCACCTTCGAGAGCGAGGTCAACCTGATCCGCTCGGAATTCGGCGACAACTTCGAGGTCGTCTATCCGAAGTCGACCATCCTCGCCGAGAACCCGGTCGCGCTGATCGACAAGGTCGTCGACAAGAAGGGCACGCGGAAGCAGGCCGATGCGTACCTGAAGTTCCTCTGGTCCGACGAGGCGCAGGAGATCGCCGCGAAGCACCAGATCCGGCCCCGCTCGGCGGCGCTGCTCGCCAAGTACGCCAAGGATTTCCCGAAGGTGCAGACCTTCACGATCGACGAGGTCTTCGGCGGCTGGTCGAAAGCGCAGAAGGAACACTTCGACGACGGCGCGATCTACGACCAGATCCTCGCCGCCAAGAAGTAGCCGGGTCGCAGGCGCGGCATGTTGCTGTCCCGCGCGCTGCTCAAGCGCCACAGCGTCCTGCCGGGCTTCGACCTGGCGCTCGGCTTCACGCTGCTCTACCTGTCGTTCATCGTCCTGGTGCCGCTCTCGGCGGCCTTCCTGAAGACGGCGACGATGACCTGGCCGGCGTTCTGGAGCGCCGTCACTTCCGAGCGCGTCGTCGCCTCGTATCGCCTCACGTTCGGCGCGTCGTTTCTCGCGGCGCTCGTCAACGCGTTTTTCGGGTTGATCGTCTGCTGGGTCCTGGTGCGCTACGACTTTCCGGGGCGCCGTCTGGTCGATGCACTCGTCGACCTGCCGTTCGCCCTGCCCACGGCCGTGGCCGGCATCGCGCTCACGGCCCTGTACTCGGGCAACGGCTGGATCGGCCGCTGGCTGCCGTTCAAGGTGAGCTTCACGCCGGTCGGCGTCTGGCTGGCGCTCACCTTCATCGGCCTGCCGTTCGTGGTCCGCACCCTGCAGCCGGTGCTCGAAGACCTGCAGAAGGAGATCGAGGAAGCGGCCGCCATCCTCGGGGCTACCCGGGCGCAGACCTTCACCCGCGTGATCCTGCCGATCCTGACGCCGGCCCTGCTGACCGGCTTCGCGCTCGCGTTCGCGCGGGCGCTCGGCGAATACGGCTCGGTGATCTTCATCGCCGGCAACCTGCCGCTCATCTCCGAGATCACGCCGCTCCTGATCATCACCAAGCTCGAGCAGTACGACACCACCGGCGCCACCGCGATCGCCGTCGTCATGCTGGTCGCCGCCTTCCTGATGCTGCTGGCGATCAACGGCCTGCAGGCCTGGACCCGCGCGAGGCAGGGCCGATGAGCGCCGACCGCGCGCCAGTCATCGCCCCCGGCACGGCGGCGCTGCCCGCCGCCGGCGCGTCGCCGGCCCGCGCCGCGCTGCCGCCCGGGGCCGCGGTGCGGCCGGCCTCGCGCCGCCCGGCGGCGCCGTCGACCACCGAGCCGGTCTGGGTGCGCCGCACGCTGATCACGATCGCCCTCGTCTTCCTGACCCTGTTCCTGTTCGTCCCGCTGGCGGCAGTCTTCGTCGAGGCGATGAAGAAGGGGCTCGACGTGTACTGGGCAGCGATCACCGAGGCCGACGCGCTTTCGGCGATCCGTCTGACGGTGATCGCCGCGCTGATCGCCGTGCCGCTCAACCTCGTCTTCGGCATCGCCGCGGCCTGGTCGATCGCCAAGTTCGACTTTCGCGGCAAGAACCTCCTGCTGACCTTCATCGACCTGCCGTTCTCGGTCAGCCCGGTCATCGCCGGACTGATCTTCGTCCTCGTCTTCGGCCTGCAGGGCTGGCTCGGCGAATGGCTGCGCGACCACGACCTGAAGATCATCTTCGCGCTGCCCGGCATCGTCATCGCGACGATCTTCATCACCTTCCCGTTCATCGCCCGCGAGCTGATCCCGCTGATGCAGGCGCAGGGCACCGAGCAGGAAGAGGCGGCGCGCGTGCTCGGCGCGAGCGGCTGGCAGATCTTTCGCCGCGTCACCCTGCCCAACGTGAAATGGGCGCTGCTCTACGGCGTGATCCTCTGCAACGCGCGGGCGATGGGCGAGTTCGGCGCGGTGAGCGTGGTCTCGGGCCACATCCGCGGCCAGACCAACACCATGCCGCTGCACATCGAGATCCTCTACAACGA
>JBDTUG010000273.1:0-5705 GCA_040007855.1 Caldimonas sp. | reverse complement strand
CCAGCGCCGACTGGATGCTCAAGGCCAACGCCAAGTGGCACGGCTTCGGCAACCTCGCCGAGGGCTTCAACCTGCTAGACCCGATCAAGTGCACGCTGATCACGCCCGGGCTCGACATGTCGGGCAAGTTCGCCAAGACCGGCATCCCGGCGGCGATCGTCACCAAGTACCTGGTCGACCACGGCGTCGTGGTCGAGAAGACGGGCCTGTACTCGTTCTTCATCATGTTCACGATCGGCATCACCAAGGGCCGCTGGAACACGCTGCTCACGGCGCTGCAGCAGTTCAAGGACGACTGGGACCGCAACCAGCCGTGCTGGAAGGTGATGCCGGAATTCACCGCAGCGCACCCCAGGTACGAGCGGGTCGGCCTGCGCGACCTTTCGCAGAGCATCCACGAGTTCTATGCCAGGGACGACATCGCCCGGCTCGTGACCGACATGTACACCTCAGCCATCGTCCCGGCGATGAAGCCGAGCGACGCCTTCGCGTGCATCGCCCACGGCAAGACCGAGCGGGTCGGCATCGACCAGCTGGAGGGCCGGATCTCCACGACGCTGCTGACCCCGTACCCTCCGGGCATTCCGCTGCTGATCCCGGGCGAGATGTTCAACCGCAAGATCGTCGACTACCTGCGTTTCACCCGCTCGTTCAACAAGGCCTTTCCCGGCTTCGACACCGACGTGCACGGCCTCATATCGATGAGCGAACTGCAGGGTGTGGGGGTCGAGGACGGTCAGTATTTCGTCGACTGCGTACGCTGAAGGCGGACGCTCGCCGACCTTCGCCGTGGCCAGCCAGGTCGAGGCCGAAAGCTGCTCGGCGGGCCGGTCGGTGCGGCAATCGGCTCGAGACCAAGCTGAGCGCCACCAACGGCGGCGACCACACGACGACCTGCGGCTATTACTTTCCCAAGAATTCCCAGCCGAGGACGGCCGACGGGCCGCCGGAGCGCGGGCGCGTCCTGGCGACGGTCCAGGTCTGGGACAAGGGCGCTTCGGCCGATGACGCCGCCCGCAGCGCGGCGCGGCAGGTTGCCGCCAAGCTGCCCTGAGGCCGCTCAGGTCAGGCCGGCGCCCCCCATGGCGTGGCTGAAGCCGGCGTCGACGTAGGTGATCTCGGACGTGATGCCGGCCGCCAGGTCGGACAGCAGGAAGGCAGCGACGTTGCCGACTTCTTCGATCGTCACGTTGCGGCGCAGCGGCGCGTTCTGCTCGACCACGTCGAGGATCTTGCCGAAGCCCTTGATGCCGGACGCCGCCAGCGTCTTGATCGGCCCGGCCGAGATGCCGTTGACGCGCACCCCTTTGGGGCCCAGGCTGGTCGCGAGATAGCGCACCGAGGCCTCGAGCGAGGCCTTGGCCAGCCCCATGATGTTGTAGTTGGGAACGCTGCGCAGCGCCCCCAGGTAGGTCAGGGTGAGCAAGGCGGCCTTGTCGCTGAGGCGCGGCGCGGCCGCCTTGGCGAGCGCCGGAAAGCTGTAGCTCGAGATGTCGTGGGCGATCCGGAAGGCGTCGCGGGACAGGCCTTCGAGGAAGTCGCCGGAGATCGCCTCCCTGGGTGCGTAGCCGATCGAGTGGACGAAGCCGTCGAAGGTCGGCCAGCTCTCGCCGAGGGCGGCGAACATGGCCTCGATCTGGGCGTCTTCGGCCACGTCGCAGTCGTAGAGCAGCGACGAGCCGAATTCGGCGGCAAAGCCGGCCACCCGCTCGCGGAAGCGATCGCCCTGATAGCTGAAGGCGAGCTCGGCGCCTTCGCGCCGGCAGGCGCCAGCGATCCCGTAGGCGATCGAGCGGTTGGAGAGAACGCCGGTGATCAGAAAGCGTTTGCCGGCGAGAAATCCCATCGGGAGGCTCCAGGAGCGGGGAGGGCGGCGGGATTCTGGCACGTGACCCCCGCCACGCCCGGCCGCACCACGGGCCGACTGCGCCTGCGTCGCCTCTTGACAGCAGCCCTGCTTGCCGGTAGGCGAGCGAATGGATACAATTCTCGTTTTCCCAGATAGCGTCAAGTGGGCGGATCTTCCGGCCCATTTTTTTTGGCTGATTGCTTTTGCAAAGTTTCTTGGACACCGCCTTTTTCTCAGAGCCCCAGACGCCGCCAGTCTTCGCCATGAGCCAGCACGCCGACATCGAGACCACTGTCCGCGGGCTCGGCTACGACCTGGTCGAGATCGAGCGTGCGGCTGGTGGGCTGCTCCGGGTGACGATCGACCACCCGGCCCCGGCCGGGGTGGCGCGCTTCATCACCGTCGACGACTGCGAAAAGGTCACCCGGCAGCTCCAGCACGTGCTGGAAGTCGAGGGCACAAGCTACGAGCGGCTCGAGGTCTCGTCGCCCGGGCTCGACCGGCCGCTCAAGAGCACCGCTGACTTCACCCGCTTCTCGGGCGAGCAGGTCGAGGTGACGCTGAAGGAGCCCTTCAAGGGGCGCAAGCGCTTTCGCGGCGAGTTGCTCGCCGGAGGCGACGGCTGGCGCCTGGTGCTGGCGCCGACGGCGGCCAAGGCGGCGGCGAAAAAGCACGCCGCCAGCCGCTCGGCGCAGGCTCGCGCGGCTGCCGCCGGGCCGCTGCCATCCGCGAGCGGCACGGCCGAAGAGGTGAAGGTGCTCGATTTCTCGCTCGACGAGGTGCGCGAGGCGCGGCTCGTCCCGGTGATCGATTTCAAGGGGCGCCGGTTCGCGCCCCAGGGTGGCGCCGCGCATGAGGCAGGCGCACAGGACGAGACGGACGGAGGTCGGATTCAATGAACCGTGAACTGTTGATGCTGGTGGACGCGATCTCGCGCGAGAAGAGCGTCGACCTCGAGATCGTTTTCCAGGCGGTCGAGGCCGCGCTGGCCTCGGCCTCGAAGAAGCTCCAGGGCGGCGAGGTCGACATCCGCGTCTCGGTCGACCGCGAGACGGGCGAGTACGAGACCTTCCGCCGCTGGCACGTCGTGCCGAACGAGGCCGGCCTGCAGCTGCCCGACTCCGAGATCCTCCACTTCGAGGCGGTCGAGCAAATCGCCGACATTGAGGTCGACGACTACATCGAAGAGCAGATCGAGTCGGTCTCGATCGGCCGGATCGGCGCGCAGGCGGCCAAGCAGGTGATCCTGCAGAAGATCCGCGACGCCGAGCGCGAGCAGCTGCTGACCGACTTTCTCTCGCGCGGCGAGAAGATCTTCGTCGGCACCGTCAAGCGCCTCGACAAGGGCGACGTGATCGTCGAGTCGGGCCGCATCGAAGGGCGGCTGCGCCGCTCCGAGATGATCCCCAAGGAAAACCTGCGCACCGGCGACCGGGTCCGCGCCTACATCGCCGAGGTCGACCCGACCCTGCGCGGGCCGCAGATCCTGCTCTCGCGCTCGGCGCCGGGCTTCATGATCGAGCTGTTCGCCCAGGAAGTCCCCGAAATCGAGCAGAAGCTGCTCGAGATCAAGTCGTGCGCCCGCGACCCGGGCTCGCGCGCCAAGATCGCCGTGCAGTCGCACGACAAGCGGGTCGACCCGATCGGCACCTGCGTCGGCGTGCGCGGCAGCAGAGTCAACGCGGTCACCAACGAGCTGGCCGGCGAGCGCGTCGACATCGTCCTCTGGTCGGAAGACCCGGCGCAGTTCGTGATCGGCGCGCTGGCGCCGGCCAACGTGCAGTCGATCGTCGTCGACGAGGAGCGCCACGCGATGGATGTCGTGGTCGACGAGGAAAACCTCGCGATCGCGATCGGCCGCGGCGGCCAGAACGTGCGGCTCGCGTCCGAGATGACCGGCTGGCGGATCAACATCATGACCGCCGAGGAATCGGCGTCGAAGCAGGCCACCGAGTCCGACTCGGTGAGAAAGCTGTTCGTCGACAAGCTCGACGTCGATGCCGAGGTCGCCGACATCCTGATCGCCGAGGGCTTCGCCAGCCTCGAGGAAGTTGCCTACGTGCCGATGCAGGAAATGCTCGAGATCGAGAGCTTCGACGAGGACACCGTCAACGAGCTGCGCGCCCGCGCCAAGCAGGCGCTGCTGACGATGGAACTCGCCAAGGCCGAGAACGCCGGCGAGGTCTCGCAGGACCTGAACGACTTCGACGGCTTGACGCCCGAGTTGATCGCCAAGCTGAACGCCGGCGGCGTGAACAGCCGCGACGATCTCGCGGACCTCGCCGTCGACGAGCTCACCGAGATGACGCAGGTCGACGCCGAGAAGGCGAAGGATCTGATCATGAAAGCGCGTGAACACTGGTTCACCGCTGCCGAAACGCAAGCAGCGGCGACGCAAGAAGCCGCAACGCAAGGATAGACATACCTATGGCATCGACCACCGTCGCCCAACTTGCCGCGGAGCTGAATCGCCCGGCCGCGGCGCTGCTCGAGCAGCTGCAGTCGGCCGGCGTCAGCAAGGCCTCCACCGACGACTCGGTGACGGAGAGCGACAAGGCGCGCCTGCTCGATCACCTGCGCTCGTCGCACGGTGCCGCGCCCGGCGTCGAACGCAAGAAGATCACCCTGACCCGCAAGTCGACCAGCGAGATCAAGCAGGCCGATTCGAGCGGCAAGGCGCGCACCATCCAGGTCGAGGTGCGCAAGAAGCGCACTTTCGTCAAGCGCGACGAAGCCGCCGCGCCGGTCGAGGATCCGGCCACGGCCGAATCGCACGAGGCCGAGTTGCGTCGCCGCGAGGAAGAAGCGCACGCCGAGGCAGAACGCCTGCGCGTGCAGGAAGACGAGCTGAAGGAGCAGCAGCGGCAGCGCGAAGCCCAGGAGCGCGCCGAGCGCGAAGCGGCAGAGTTGCGCGCGCGCGAGGCTGCGGCAAGGCAGGCCGCCGAGGCTGCCGCCGCTGCGGCGGCCGACCCGGTCAGCCTGGCCAAGGTAGCCGACGCGAAGACGGCCGACACGAAAGCGGCCGAGGCCAGGCCGGCGGAAGCCAAGCCGGCCGGCCCTGAGCCGATCAAGTCCGGGCTACGTGTCGTCAAGGCCGGCACGATCGAAAACGAGGAAAAGCAGCGCGCGGCCGATCTGGCCAAGCGGCGCAAGGCGGCGGAAGACGAAGCCGCGGCCATCCGCACGATGATGAACGCGCCGAAGAAGGTGCTCGTCGCGAAGAAGCCCGAAGAGCCCGCCAAGCCGGCCGAAGCCATCAAGGGCACGATCCACAAGAAGGTGGGCGCTCCCGGCGCCGCCGCGCCCGGTGTCGCCAAGCCCGGCGACAAGAAGTCGATCAAGTCCGAGAAGCTCAGCTCGAGCTGGGCCGACGACGCCGCCAAGAAGCGCGCCCTCAAGGCGGCGCCGCGCGGCGCGCCCGGCGCTGGACGCGCTGGCTGGCGTGCGCCGCGTGCCGGCCGGCGCGGCGACCGCAACGATGGCGCACCGAGCTCGTTCGTGGCCCCGGCCGAATTCCAGGCCCAGGAAGTCCACATTCCGGAGACGATCAGCGTCGCCGACCTGGCGCACAAGATGTCGGTCAAGGCCTCCGAGGTCATCAAGCAGCTGATGAAGCTGGGCCAGATGGTCACGATCAACCAGCAGCTCGACCAGGAGACGGCGATGATCGTCGTCGAGGAAATGGGCCACACCGCGATGGCCGCCAAGCTCGACGATCCCGATGCCTTCCTCGAGGAAGAAGCCGAAGGCGACTCGGAGCACGAGTCGGTGTCGCGGGCGCCGGTGGTGACCGTCATGGGCCACGTCGACCACGGCAAGACCTCGCTGCTCGACTACATCCGCACCAGCCGCGTCG
>JBDTUG010000272.1:0-5714 GCA_040007855.1 Caldimonas sp. | reverse complement strand
TCGGTGCGGCGCCCGTGCAGCTCGGCGCAGGCGAGGTGGATCGCCGCGGCGGCCGCGCGCCGCGCGCCGTCGGCCAGCGCCTGCGCGTAGTCGGCCAGCGCGTCGCCGAGGGCGTGCACGCGCACCGCCTGCTGCGCCGCCGCGACACGCCAGCGCACCGCGTCCGCCGGCTGGCGGGCCGCTTCCCAGTGCGCCGCCACGAGCGCCGGCGCCTCGCCCGCGCGCTCGAGCTGGCGGGCGAGGCGCTCGTGCAGGAGCCGGTGCCGTGCCGGCGTGAGGCCTTGCACGAGCGACTGGCGCACCAGGTCGTGGGCGAAGCGCCAGCCGGAGCCGGTGTCCTGCACGAGCTGCGCGGCCTGCGCATGCTCGAGCGCGGCGATCACCGCTTCCTCGTCGAGCCGGCCCAGGCCGG
This sequence comes from Caldimonas sp., assembly GCA_040007855.1. Lineage (GTDB taxonomy): Bacteria > Pseudomonadota > Gammaproteobacteria > Burkholderiales > Burkholderiaceae_C > Schlegelella_A. The sequence continues at coordinate 5,302 of JBDTUG010000272.1, read as the reverse complement.
CCAGGGTGCGCGCCTCGATCGCGCCGCTGCACAGGCTGGCCGCTTCGAGCAGGCGCAGCAACGGGCCACCCAGGGCGCGCACGCGCGCCAGCACGGCGGCGCGCACGCTCGGCGGCACCGGCAGCTCGGCGTAGTCCTGGGTGTCCTCGTCGAAGGGCGTGCTCCAGCCGGTCGCTTCGGCGACCAGCAGGCGCTGCGCGAACAGGTGGCGCATCGTTTCGAGCAGGAAGAACGGATTGCCTTCGGTGGCCGCGTGCAGGCGCTGCGCAAACAGCTGCCCGCCGGGCGAGCCGGAGAGGGCGCGCGTCAGCGCCAGCACCTCGCTGGCGTCCATGCCTTCCAGGGCGACCGCGACGCCGCGGCCGCTGTCGATGTCGGCGCGCTGTCGCTGCAGGGCCGCGGCCGGCAGCTGGGCGCTGCGGTAGCTGATGATCGACGCCACCCCGGCCGTCGCCGTCGCTGCCGGCGCCGACTCGTCGAGCCGGGCCCAGAGCTCGACGCTGGCGGCGTCGCCCCAGTGCCAGTCGTCGAGCACCAGGGCGCTGAAGTTGTCCTCCATGAGCAGGGTCCAGGCCGCGGCCACCGCGGCAAGCAGACGCTGCCTCGCCTCGTCGGTGGCCAGTGCCTGCGGCGGCGGACCGAGCTCGGGCATCAGTTGCGCCAGCTCGCGGCGCACCCACTCGGGCAGCACGACGTCGGGGGCGGCGTCGCGCATGGTGCGCAACAGGCGCACCACCGAGGCATAGGGCAGCTCGACGTCCTGCGGTTCGCAGGCGACGCGCAGCCACGGCCCGCGCGCGGCCGCCAGCTCGCTGGCCAGCCGGGTCTTGCCGACCCCGGCGCTGCCGTGCAGGTAGACGCGCCGGCCGCGCGCCCAGGCCGCCTCGATCTGTTCCTGCACGGCGCGGCGCCGCACGAACGGCACCTGCACGGGCACGCCGGGCGACGTTGCGGCGACCGGGACCGGGTCCGCCTCGGCCGCGGCGAGGTCGGGCGGCGCCGCACCCGGCGTATCCGCGGCCGGCTCGCCGAGGGCCTGGCGCAGGCCGCGCGCGAACGCCTGCGCCGGCTCGGACGCGGCGAGGTCGAGCTGGTCGCGCAAGGTGTCTACCAGGCGCTGGTACGACTGCAGCGCGGCGGTCCGGTCGCCGAGCGCCGCCTGGACGCGGATCACCGCCAGCGCCGCGGCTTCGTTGCAGGGGTCGGCCGCCCATCGCTGCTGGTGCAGCGGCAGGGCCTCGCCGAGCGCGCCGCGCTGCTCGCAGGCATCGGCCCGGCGCAGCAGGAGCTGGCCGTGACGTTGCCCGAGCTCGTCGCGCCAGCGCTGCAGCCAGTCGTCGAGGGCAGGACTGCCGACGCCGTCGAGTCCCTCGAGCGGCGTGCCGGCGGCGCCATGCAGGTGCTCCTCGCGCAACAGCTGCCGGGCGTCGACCGCCAGCAAAGGATCGAGCCCGAGCACGCCGTCGGCCGACTCGAGCACCGGCACCTGCAGGCGGCGCAGGCGAAACAGCTCCTGGCGCAGGTTGCGCCGGCCGCCCGGGCCGTCGGCCTCGGGCCAGAGCAGCGCGGCGAGCCGGTCGCGGGTCGCGCTGCCGTCGAGTGCGAGCACGGCGAGCACCGCCAGCGCCTTGCGCGAACCGACGTGGACGGCCTGGCCGTCGACGAGCAGCCGGGGCGCCGCGAGCAGCTGCAGGGCGATCGGCGGCACGACCGGTCCGCTCACTCGGCGGCCCGCTCGCGCCGCTGCAGCGTCAGGCCGATCAGGCGCCGGTAGTTCATGGGCCCGATTGTGCGAGCCCGAAGGCGTGCCGGCGCCGCCCCCGGCCCGCTCCCGCCCGCTCAGCCCGCCCCCGCCCGCCCCCGCCTGCTCAGCCGCTCGGCGGGCCGCCTTCGGCGCGGAACATCCCGGCCGCCCCAGACGGCGACGCCGCCACGGGGGAAGCGCCCGCGCCGGCGTGCTCGACGACGATCGCCGGCAGGTGCAGTCCGCATTCCTTGGCCGCGCCCTGCTCCCACCACCAGCGGCCGGCGCGCGGGTCTTCGCCGGGGCGGATCGCGCGGGTGCAGGGCTCGCAACCGATCGAGGGATAGCCGCGCGCGTGCAATTCATTGACGGGAATGCCGTGCCGCGCGATGTAGCCCCAGAGCGCTTCGTCGGACCAGTCGGCGAGCGGGTTGTACTTGGCGATCCCGCGGTCGAGGTCGCTCTCCTCGAGGCGCAGCGCGGCACGCTCCGGTCCCTGGGCACGACGCTGCCCGGTGAGCCAGGCGTCGCGCCCGGCGAGGGCCCGTGCCAGCGGTTCGACCTTGCGGATGGCGCAGCAGCGGTGGCGCTGCTCGACGCCGTCGTAGAAGCCGTTCAGGCCGTGCTCGCCGACGAACGCGGCGACGCCCTCGTCGAGCGGCCGGAACACCTCGATCGGCTTGCCGTAGCGCGCGTGCGCCGTCTCGAGCAGCGCCAGGGTCTCGTCGTGCAGGCGGCCGGTGTCGATGACGAACACCTCGATCGGCACGCCGGCGGTGGCGATCGCGTGCAGCAGCACCATGTCCTCGGCGCCGAGGCTGGAGGCGAGGGCGGGCCGGTCGTGCCGGGCGGCGATCCCGCGCAGGCGGGCGACGAGCTCGTCGTCGGCCGGCGCGGGCGGGGGGAGTGTGTCTTCCATGGAGGCCGCGACTTTATGCAAGCGGCACGCCCGGGGCAAGGAATCGGTTTTCATGCCAATAGACGATTCGGCGCATATCACCCTCGCCCTGGCCTACGACATCGACGAGATCGCCGAACGATCGAAGCTCATCCCGCCCGACTGGCAGAAGCGCCTTCCTCACAACAGCTCGCCCTACACCTCGACCTACATCTTCGTGGTGAGGAAGGGCAACCCGAAGGGCATTCGCAACTTGGACGACCTGGTCAAGCCGGGCGTCTCGGTCGTGACCGCCAACCCGAAGATCTCGGGCGGCGCCCGCTGGGGCTACCTGGCCGCCTACGGCTTCGCCCTCAGGCAGCCCGGCGGCAGCGACGCCAAGGCGAAGGACTTCGTCGGCAAGCTGTTCTCGAACGTCCCGGTGCTCGACTCCGGCGCGCGCGGCTCGACCGTGACCTTCGCCGAGCGCGGCGTCGGCGACGTGCTGCTCGCCTGGGAGAACGAAGCCCACCTGTCGATCAAGGAATTCGGTGCCGACAAGCTCGACATCGTCTATCCGCCGGTCTCGATCCTGGCCGAGCCACCGGTGGCGGTGGTCGACAAGACGGTCGACCGGCACGGGACGCGCGCGCTCGCCCAGGCCTACCTCGAATACCTCTACACGCCCGAAGGGCAGGAGATCGCGGCGAAGAACTTCTACCGGCCGATCGACCCCAAGGTCGCCGCGAAATACGCGAAGCAGTTTCCGAAAACCACCCTGTTCACAGTCGACGACACCTTCGGCGGCTGGGCCATGGCGCAGAAGACCCACTTCGCCGACGGCGGCGTGTTCGACCAGATCTACACCCGCAAGTAGCGTCTTCCTCGCTCTCCCGGCGCCTGAAAAGGGGGAGTGGCTGGCCGGCGCTGACTTGCGAAAGTAGTATCGACGCGCCCTTTCGCATGCCGGCAACCGGAGGTCCCTCGATGAATCGCTTTGGTGTTCTGCTCGCGTCGCTCCTTCTCTTGCCGGCGCTCGCGCCGGCCGCGGTTCTCAACGTCGAGTTCAAGTTCACCGCGTTCAAGGGCAATCCGGACAAGGAAAAGACCGTCGAGTCGGTCCCGGGCAAGGCGCGGATCTTCCTGAACAACGTTCCCTTCGCCGAACAGGAGGTCCGCAAGGAATCCATTCCGGTCCTGTTCGAGGAACGCGAGGTGGCTGCCTCGGTCTGGCTGCCGATGGAGTCGGCGGGGCCGGCCGTCAGGAAGGGCAAGAACAAGATCCGCATCGAGTTCGAACCGGCCGACACCAAGACCGCCTACCGTGCACGCCTGGCCTGGGCGACGGTGACCGACCAGGTGACCCGGCAGAACACCGGGCCCGGCAGCGGTTCGGCCACCAACATGTCGGAAGCGGGAAAGGAAGACAAGGCCGCCGCCGGCAAGGTCGTTCTCGAGCGCGAGTTCACCGCCGACTTCGCGACCGACCGGCCTTGGCATCACTATCCCGCCGTGACAGCGCTCTCGGATGCGGACCGGAGTGCGCTGGCGGAGATGCTGAAGACGCGGGCCGAGTGGTTCAAGCCCGGCTTCGCCGAGGTCTACAAGTCGCTCGAGGGGCGCGTCACCGAGCCGGGGAGACTCGCGAAGGTTCGCAAGGCGAAATGCCTGGATGCCGCCTATGGCGCAGGGGTGCGCATCGCAGCGCCTGCGCCGGGAGAGCTCGAGTTCGTGACCACGGGCAATCCGGAAGTGGTGCTGCGCCGCAAGGGCGGCGACCTGTTCGCGCTGGACCGCAAGGCCTTCGAGCGCATCAAGGGAGACGAGACGCAGATGTGCGCGGGCATGACCCTGTTCATGCTGTACGCGCCGCAGCTCGTGGTGGTGCGCGCGCCTGGTGGCACCTGGGAGGTCGCTTACTAGGGCAGGTCGAGCGGCAGCGCGGGCTCTTGCGGACGGTACTGTGGTTCTATACAGTATCCCTTTGCAGGAGACCGACATGCGCCACGACCCGCTTCGCTACACCTACACCCCGAGCCCCCACCACCTCCCCCGCTGGATGCGCCGGGTCTGGTCCTGGTTCTGAATGCTGCGTGAGCGCCGGACCGCCTCGTCGGCCGCGCCGCGCTCGCGCGTCGCGCTCACCTTCGGCTCCGCGGCGGGCGAGAGCGGCGTCGGCCGGCTCGATCTCAACGAAATCCTGATCCTCCACCCCGAGGCGGCCTTTCTCGTGCGCATCGCCGGCTCGGCCATGCGCGAGGCTGGCATCGACGACGGCGACCTCGCCCTGGTAGACCGCGCCCTCGAGGCCGGCCACGGGCAAGTGGTGATCGCCGTTCGGCACGACGAGTTTCTCTGCCGGCGCCTCTGCAAGAGCGGCGAAGCGCTCGGCCTGCAGGCCACCGACCCTTCGGTGGCCGACGTGTGGGCCGGCGACGCCGACGACGCCTTCGACATCTGGGGCGTCGTCACGCACGTGGTGAAGCAGGTCTCGGTGTAGGTCCGCCCCGTGTTCGCGCTGGTCGACGTGAACAACATGTACGTCAGCTGCGAACGCGTGTTCCGCCCGGCGCTGATCGGCAAGCCCGTGGTCGTGCTCTCCAACAACGACGGCGCGTGCATCGCGCGCAGCGACGAGGCCAAGGCCCTGGGCGTGAAGATGGCCCAGCCGTGGTTCGAGG
>JBDTUG010000271.1:0-5745 GCA_040007855.1 Caldimonas sp. | reverse complement strand
AGGTGCAGAACTGGCGCTGGGCGGGCGTGCCGTTCTACCTGCGCACCGGCAAGCGCCTGGCGGCGCGCGACGCGCAGATCGTCGTCAACTTCCGGCCGACGCCGCACACCATCTTTCCGGGCAACAACGCGGCGAACAAGCTGGTGATCAAGCTGCAGCCCGAGGACGGCCTCGAGCTGCACCTGCTCGCCGCCAAAGGCGCCGGCCAGGCCGAGGCGCTGGCGCCGGTATCGCTCGACCTCGACTTCGACAAGGCGTTCGCCGAGAACCGGGTCGGTGCCTACGAGCGCTTGCTCATGGACGTGATCGCCGGTCGCCTCAACCTGTTCGTGCGCAGCGACGAGCAGGAAGAGGCCTGGGCCTGGGTCGAGCCGATCCTCTCTTCCTGGCGCAACGACGACGCCGGCCCGCGCCCGTACACGGCCGGCACCTGGGGCCCGGCGGCTGCGAGCGCGCTGGTCGCGCGCGACGGCTACGCCTGGTCGGAAGAGCAGTAGCGCGGCACGCCGCGCCGACGCTTCGGCCACGGCTGCTTCACTACGGCGATCGCTACGGCTACGAATCGAGCCCGCGGATCGGCTTCTTGTCCGGTCCGGCGGGCGGGATCTGGACGATCTTGTCGGCGGTCTCTTCTTCCTTGTAGCTGCCTGGCTGCTGCACGGCGGCCTTCTTCTCCGATTCGTTGAGCGCCTCGCGCTGGGCGCTGGCGCCTGGCGTCTCCGCGGGGCTGGGGCTGGTCTTCATCGTCGTCTCCTGAAAGGCCCGCTCGAGGCGGCACAGGTCCAGTGAACGCGATCGCGGCCAGTCTGGCGAGCCGCAAAGGGCGCGTCCTGCTGTGGGAATTGACTGGCAGACGCGGGCCGCTTCCTGGCCGACACTGCAGGGCCTTCGGGCGGCCCTTCGCCGCCCCGAGCCCGCCATGCCCACGTCCCCGCCCCGCCATTTCTCGATGCTGCGCGGCTTTCACCTCGCCGACGCCTTCACCCTGGCCAACGCGGCCTGCGGCGTGGCCGGCGTGCTGATGGCGATGCGCTACCTCGTCACCCGCGACTCGGCGGACCTGCTCGTCGCCGCCGCGTTCGGGCCGGCCGCCTTCTTCTTCGACGTGCTCGACGGCCGGATCGCGCGCTGGCGCCACACCAGTTCTCCGCTCGGCCGCGAGCTCGACTCGCTGGCCGACGTCATCTCGTTCGGCGTCGCCCCCGCGGCGCTCGCCTACGCGGTGGGCCTGACCGGCGTCTGGGACTCGGTCATCCTCGTCTATTTCGTGTGCTGCGGAGTCTCGCGGCTGGCTCGCTACAACGTCACCGCCGAGAGCCTCTCGGCGGGCAGCGACAAGGTGGCGTACTTCGAGGGCACGCCGATCCCGACCAGCGTGGTACTGACCGCGGTGCTCGCCTTCGCTGCCTGGCAGGGCCGCATCGGGCCTGCAATCTACGGCGGTGCGTGGAACCTGCTCGGCGGGCAGCTGCACCCGCTGGCACTGCTGTTCGCACTCTCGGGCACGCTGATGGTCAGCAAGACGCTGCGGATTCCCAAGCTGTAGGCGCGCAAGCGGGGCCGGGCGGGCACTGGGCGGACCCTGGCCCTGCCGCGGCCCCCTCGGGGGCCGCAAGCCGAAACGTCGGGCGTCCTACGGCTGCAGCTTCCAGGTGCCGTTCTCGATCTTCACCATCACCTGGCTGCGCGAATCGACGCCGTTGTGGTCGCTGGCGCTCATGTTGTAGACGCCCTCCGAGCCGACGAAGTCCTTCAGGTTCTCGATCGCGTCGCGCAGCGCGGCGCGGAATTCCTGCGTGCCCGGCCTGGCCTTCTTCATCGCTTCGCGCGAGGCCTGCTGGATGATCAGCAGCGCATCCCAGGCGGTCGCCGCGAACAGCGAGCGCGAACCCGGTCCGTTGGCCTTCTCGAAGCGGTTCACGAAGTCGATCGCCGGCTTACGGGTCGGGTTCGATTCGGGCAACTGCTCGGCCACCAGCACCGGCGCCACGGTCATGAAGCTGCCTTCGAGGCTCTTGCCGCCGACGCGCAGGAAGTCGTTGTTGGCGACGCCCTGGGTCTGGTAGACGAGGCCCTTGTAGCCGCGGTTGGCCAGCTCGATCTGCGGCAGGGCGCCCGGCGTGCCGGCGGCGAAGATGTAGACCGCGTCGGGGTTGGCGGCGACGATCTTCAGCGCCTGCGCGGTGACGCTCGCGTCGGTCGGGTTGTAGCGCTCGCTGGTGACGATCCTGAATCCGCGCGCCGGCGCCGCCGCCTCGAGCGCCTTGAGGAAGCCCTCGCCGTAGCTGGTTGCGATGCCGATCGTCGCGATCGACTTGCCCCTGGCGTTCTTCTGCATGTGGTCGAGCACCAGGCCGATCGAGATCGGCTCGGTCGGCGAGAGCTTGAACGCCCATTTGCGCGGCCCGTCCTGGGGCAGGACGATCGCGCCGCCGCCGGCCAGCGAAATGACCGGCACCTGCAGAGCGCCCGCCGTCTCGACCACCGCCAGCGAGGTCGGCGTGACCGACGAGCCGATGATCACGTCGACCTTTTCCTCGCTGATCAGGCGCTGCGTGTTCTTGGTCGCGATGGTGGAGTCGGTGGTGTCGTTGAGGATGGTGAAGCGGACCTTCTCGCCGGCGATCTCGGCCGGCCACATCTTCAGCGCCAGCTCGGCCGGAATGCCGAGCGAGGCACCCGGGCCGGTGGTCGAGAGGGTGACGCCGATGTGGATCTCGGCGAGTGCGGTGGAGGCGGCGAGCCCCAATGCCAGAGCGGCGAGGGCCGGGCGCAGGCCCGCGTTCGAGGCATGGAACGACATCGCGAATCTCCTTCTGATGGGTGGCGCATCGTCGCCGCCGGGCACCGCGCTGTCTTCGGGAGAGTCCCGGGGGTCCGGGTTTACATGCAGGTCTATCCTCGGCGCGATCCACCCTCCCTGGACCCGCCATGTTCGTTCGCAACTGCTGGTACGTGATCGCCTGGGACCACGAAGTACCGCACGACACGCTGTTCACGCGCACCGTGCTCGGCGAGGCGATCCTCCTCTACCGCACCGCCGACGGCGCGATCACCGCCTTGCGCGACCGCTGCTGCCACCGGCTGGCGCCGCTCTCGAAGGGCAGGAAGGAAGGCGACTGCGTGCGCTGCGGCTACCACGGGCTGCTGTTCGACGCGACCGGCCGCTGCATCGAGATCCCGGGCGCCGAGACCGTGCCGGCGAAGGCGCGCGTGCAGCGCTATCCTGTGACCGTGAAGAACAAGTGGGTGTTCGTCTGGATGGGCGACCCGGCGGCCGCCGACCCGGCCTTGCTGCCCGACAACTTCTCCTGCGACTCTCCCGAGTGGGACTACGTCCCGGGCTACATGCACTACGAGACGCCGCAGCCGCTGATCTGCGACAACCTGCTCGACTTCTCGCACCTCAGCTACGTCCACGAGAAGACGCTCGGCGGCTCGACCGCGATCGCCCAGGCGCGCGCCGATATCGAGCCGGTGCCGCGCGGCATCCGGGTCACGCGCAAGGTCCACGACGTGGCGGCGCCGCCCTACTACCGCGCCGTGCGGCAGCTGCCGGGCAAGCTCGACCGCTGGTTCGTCTACGACTTCGTCCTGCCCGGTACCTTGCTCATGCATTCGGGCGGGCGGCCGGTGGGAGATGCCGAGGGCGACATGAGCCGGGCCGTGCGTCTGCACAGCTGCCAGACGGTGACGCCCGAGACCGACACGAGCACCCACTACTTCTTCCAGCAGGCGCGCCGGGTCGAGGAGGGCGACCATTCGATCGCCGAGGCGCTCTACCGGTCGCTGCTGGTCGCCTTCGAGGAAGACCGCGCCATGATCACGGCGCAAAGCCAGGCGATCGAGGCCGACCCGGAGGCGCCGATGATGCTGCTGGCGATGGACGCGGCGGTCGTGCGCTTCCGCAAGCTGGTCGCCGAAACGATCGCCGCCGAGCGCGCCGCAAGCGCGTCGTCGGTGGCCGCGCCTCAGGCGGCCCGGGACGAGCGCAACGCCCGATCGATCGCCTGACTGGCGAGCATCTCGGTCGACACCGAGCGGTCGAGCGTCGAGCGCGACAGGCCGGAACGCTCGTAGTGCAGGTTTTCGTACAACTCGGCGCTGGCCGGATGGGCGCCGAGGATGGCCTGCAACGCGGGCTCGGGCAAGGGCGCCGAGAGCGCGGCGCCTAGCTGGCGCACCAGGGCACGGTACTGGTCGGCGCCGATCTTCACGCCGCTCGTCTCGACCCGCTCGAGCAGACGCGACAGGGCGATCACGGTTTCGATGCGGGTCCGGAGGGGTTCGAGTCGAGGGGCGGCCATGGCAGCGTCCGAGAGCCCGCACAGACGGGCCGATGCAGACCAAGTGGGGCGCTTCGGCACGCTTTCAAGCCGCGGCGCCGTGACGCAATGGCGTTGACGGACCCTATTGGTTAGCCCGGCGCCGCCTGCCAGTCCCCGCCCAGCGCCTTGATCAGGAACACCGAAGTCAGCAGGCGCTGGCCGCCGACCTGCGCGGCCAGACGCTCGGCCGAGAGCAGCGCCTGCTGCGCCGTGATCACGTCGAGGTAGCTCGTGGCGCCACCCTCGTAGCGCGCCGTCGCCAGCTCGAGCACGCGGCGCGCCGTCGCCGCCGCGGCACGCGCCTGCAGGTCGGCGCGCTCGAGCGCGGCCAGGCCGACGATGCCGTCCTCGACTTCCTGCATCGCCGTCAGGACGACGCGCCGATAGGTGGCCACCGTCGCGTCGTAGTTGGCGCGCGCGAAATCGACGTTCGCGTCCAGCCGTCCGGCGTTGAAGACCGGCTGCGCCAGCGAGGCGCCGAACGACCAGAGCAGGCTGGGTGCGTCGAACAGGCGGGCCAGGGCGCGGCTCTCGACGCCGAGCGTCGGCGCCAGCGTGATGCTCGGATAGAAGGCGGCGCGGGCAACGCCGATCTGGGCATTGGCGGCCGCCATCGCCCGCTCCGCGGCGGCGACGTCGGGCCGGCGCTGGAGCACGTCGGACGGCACGCCGAGCGGCACCGCCGGTGGCTCCAGGGCGGCGATGCCGGGGGCCAGCGCGAAGCTCGGCGCGGGGCTGCCGGTCAGCGTGGCGATCGCGTGCTCGAACTGGCCGCGCTGGCGGCGCAGCAGGTCGACCTGGGTCAGGGTGGTGTCGAGCAGCGCCTGCTGCTGGGCGACGTCGAGCCCCGAAGCGACGCCGAGATCGTGGCGGGTGCCGACGAAGTCGAGCGAGCGGCGCTGCAGCGCGATCGAGCGGGCCAGGACATCGAGCTCGATGTCGATGGCGCGCAGGTTGAAGTAGGCGGTGGCGAGATCGGTGCCGAGCAGCAGGCGGGTGTTCTCGAAGTCGGCCGCCGACTGCTCGGCACTGGCCCGAACGCCTTCCACGCTGCGCTGGACCCGGCCCGCCAGGTCGAGCTCGTAGCCGACCGAGAGCGACGCGACGAAGTCGTTCTGCACGGTCGCGAAGTTGGGCGAAGCGTAGTTGCTGAGCGGCCGGTTCGCCGAGATGCGCTGGCGCGCCGCGCGCGCGCCCAGGCTGGCGCTCGGCCAGAGGCCGGCCGAGGTGGCGCGCAGCACCGCACGCGCCTGGTCGAGGCGCGCCGCCGCCAGCGCGAGGGTCGGGCTGCCGGCGAGTGCCTGGCGCTGCAGGGCGTCGAGTCGCGGGTCGCCGAAGCGCTGCCACCAGGGGCCCTTGGGCGCGCCGTCGTCGGGCGTGCCGGCGCGCCACGGCGCCTCGATCTTCCAGGCGGGCG
>JBDTUG010000270.1:0-5745 GCA_040007855.1 Caldimonas sp. | reverse complement strand
ATGAGCTGCGCGCAATGCGGCGCGACGCTGGCGATCCCGACCATGCGCGAGGCCTTTGGCGCGGTCGAACGGCTTGCGCCGAGGCTGAAGGCCAATGCCGAGAAGCCGCCGCCGCACGCGGTCAAGCGCCGGCTCGAGGCGATCGAGGCCGATCTGCCGCGCCGCCGCGAATGGGCGGCCGGCATGCAGGCCGAAGCGGACGCACGGCGCGGTCACAGCTTCGACCAGGAGCCGTTCGACTGGTCGCTGCTGCGCGGGCGCAGCCGCCTCGCGGCGCGTGCCGGCCTGATCGGCGCGGCGCTCTGGCTGGTGTGGCGGTTCTGGCGCTGAGCCGGGTGGCCGCGCCCCGGCGCCGGACGTGCCTGCGGTGAACGCGACCGGGCTCGCCCTCGGCGCGATCGCCCTCTGGGCCACGCTCGCGTCGCTGGGCGTCGCCCTGGCCCGCCTGCCGCCGTTTCTCCTGACCGGCCTGGCCCTCTTGATCGGCAGCGTGCCGGCCTGGCCGCTGGCGCGCCAGTGGCGGGTGCCGGCGTCGACCCTGGCGCTCGGCGTCTACGGCCTGTTCGGCTTTCACTTCCTGCTCTTCGTCGCCTTGCGCCATGCGCCGCCGGTCGAGGCCAATCTCGTCAACTACCTCTGGCCGCTGCTGATCGTCGTCCTCGCGCCGGTGTTCCTGCCCGGCCTGACGCTGCGGCCGGTCCACATCGGCGCGGCCGTGGTCGGCTTCGCCGGGGCGGCGCTGGCCATCCTCGGCGGCCGGAGCGTCGAAGCCGGCTTCGCTTGGGGCTACCTGCCGGCCCTCGGCTCGGCCTTCATCTGGGCCAGCTACTCGCTGCTGACGCGGCGCGTGGCCGCCTTCCCGACCGCCGCGGTCGGCCTGTTCGCCCTGATCTCGGGCTCGCTGGCCCTGCTCTGCCACCTCGCGTTCGAGCCGCGTGTCGTGCTGTCGGGGCGTGAGTGGGGCCTCGTCCTGGCCACCGGGCTCGGCCCGCTCGGCGCCGCGTTCTACCTCTGGGATGCGGCCCTGAAGCGCGGTGACGCCCGGCGCATCGGCATCCTGAGCTACCTGACGCCGCTCGCCTCGACGCTGCTGCTCCTCGTCACCTCGGGCCGGCCGCTGACCGCCTGGATCGCTGGCGCGTCGATCCTGATCGTCGGCGCGGCGATCGCCGGCGTGCGGGCCCGCTGAGGTCGATCGGCGTCGGCGACGCGCGGCGGATCGTCACTGGGGCGGGATTCGGTGACCGAGTGCTTCGCCTCCCGGACGCGGGCACCGCGGCCGGGAGGCCCCTCTACAGGCTCCTCGAGAGCTCGAACATCAGCGCCGCCGGCAGCGAGCTGGCGACGACGTCGTGGCCGATCCGCGCCATCGTCGCGCCATTGGTGCCTGACATCTCGAAGGTCGAGCCCTGCTCCAGGATCTCGATGAAGACGAAGTCCGGCACCTCGGCCAGGATTTCGTCGCGGAACGACGCGAAGCGGCCGCCGCGCTGGATCGATTCGATGATGATCGCGTGCGGCAGCCCTTCCTTGCAGAAGCTCGCCGCCTCGTCGACCGAGCTGACGAAGTCGACCAGCATGCTCATGTTGCGCAGGGCGTCGCGGATCAGCACCCGCACCTCGCGCCGCGACGCGACCACCAGCACGTGGCTGCCGGCCAGCGCCTTGGAGTTGCCGGACTGGGTCGAGACGTCGTCGATCTCGGAGGCCGAAAGCCCCTCCATCTCCTCGCCGGCGGTCTTCGGGAACTCGAGGACGAGCGTGCTGACGCCGGAAGCCTCCTTGCGATCGACCACCAGGCCCATCGTCCACGCCGTCTGCTCGATCAGGCGCCAGCTGAGCGAGTCGAGGCGCGGCGGCGACGCGCTCGTCACGCTGATGTCGTCGGGCGTCCCGGAGGGGCGGTGCGCGAACTTGCAGCTGAGCCGCGCGTGCGCCGGCCAGGTCTTGAAATCGATCGTGAACTCGATGTGCGCGTGCGCGTTGGCGAGCGCCCAGTCGAGCGTCGCGTTGAGCAGGCTGAACAGGAGCGAGCCGTCGACGATGACGCGCGCCGACTTGAACTGCGGCTTGACGGCGATGCCGCGGGCCTGCGTTTCCCGGGTGCGTAGGGCGAGCACGCTCTTCAGCACTTCTTCGAGCTGCAGGACTTCGTGCGATTGGCGCACCCGTCCCGAGGCGAAGCGGGTCAGCTGCTGGCCGATCATGCCGACCTGACGTGCCTGCTCCACCTCGTCGCGCAGGGCACGCAGCCCGGCGCGATCGATCTTGCCGGTAGCTGTCAGCAGGTGGATCCGCTCGAGGGCAGCGGTGAGCGGCTCGGCGATCTCGGCGCCCACCTGCGACACCAGCTCGTGCCATCGCTCGTCGTCCGTCGCGGCGGGGGAATCGGGGTGGTTTCGCACGGCGAGGGAGAGGCTGGCTTGGGGCATCGGAGGGCTTCGGCAGGTCGGAAATACACGTTTCTGGAGGGCCGGGGGGTCGACCGCATCGGAACTCACCGGCGCCGTGCTGCCGCGGCGTCGGGCAGCCCGGGAAGCAGGCCGCGTTTCAAGCGAGAAGTGTCGGCGCCGGGGTCGCGGGACGCCAGTGGCCGGCCGGACGGCGCAGACGAGCGGTCACAGAAAGTCGCGAAATGTGACAACTTGTTCACTGTTTTGGGCCTGCAAGCGCCCGCCGCGCGGGCGCCAGCGCCCGAATTCAGAGCGCGCCGTCCCTCCGCAGCGCTGCGATCGCGGCGGCGTCGAGGCCGAACTCGGCCAGAACCTGGTCGGTGTCGGCGCCGAGCAGGGGCGGCGCCAGGCGGTAGCGCACCGGCGTCTCGGAGAGCCGGATCGGGCTGGCGACCAGCTGGATCGGCCCGGCGAGCGGGTGGCTCACCTCGACCGTCATTTCGCGCGAGCGAACCTGGGGGTCGGCGAAGACGTCGGCCAGGTCGTTGATCGGCCCGCACGGCACCTTCGCCGCCTCGAGCGCCTGCAGCCACTGGGCGCGCGGCCGTTGCCTGAGCAGGCCGGCGAGCAAGGGGACGAGCGCGGCGCGATGGCGGACCCGATCGGCGTTGCGGGCGAAGCGTGCGTCGAGGGCAAACTCGGGGCAGCCGGCGACCGCGCAGAAGCGCCCGAACTGGCCGTCGTTGCCGACCGCCAGGATCAGGTGGCCGTCGGCGACCTCGAACACCTGGTAGGGGACGATGTTCTGGTGCGCGTTGCCGGCACGCTGCGGCGCCACGCCGGTCGCCAGGTAGCCGGCACCGAGGTTGGCGAGCATGGCGACCTGGGTGTCGAGCAGGGCGATGTCGATCGCCTGGCCTTGTCCGGTCGCGTCGCGGTGGCGCAGGGCGGCCAGGATCGCCGTTACCGCGTACATGCCGGTGAACAGGTCGGCCACCGCGACGCCGACCTTCTGCGGCCCGCCGCCCGGCGCGTCGTCGGCGATCTCGGCGCGCGATGGGCCGGTCACGCTCATCAGGCCGCCCATCCCCTGCACGGCGTAGTCGTAGCCGGCGCGGTCGCGGTACGGCCCGGTCTGGCCGAAGCCGGTGATCGAGCAGTAGATGAGCCCCGGATGGAGGGCCAGCAACGAGGCCGCGTCGAGGCCGTGCCGCGCCATGTCGCCGACCTTCAAGTTCTCGACGAAGACGTCGCACTGCCGGGCCAGCGTCCGCACCAGCTCCGCTCCGGCCGGCGTGGCGATGTCGATCGTGAGCGAACGCTTGTTGCGGTTGGTGCCGAGGTAGTAGGCGGCTTCGCCGGTCTCCCGGCCGGCGCTGTCCTTGAGGAAGGGCGGCCCCCAGCCGCGGGTGTCGTCGCCACCCGGGTGATCGGCGCTGGGCGGCCGCTCGACCTTGATCACGTCGGCGCCCAGGTCGGCCATGACCTGGGTGCACCACGGTCCGGCCAGCACGCGCGAGAGGTCGAGCACGCGCACGCCGGCGAGCGCCAGCGGGGTGTCGGTGGCCGACCCGACGGGTCGGGAGGGCGGGGTCGCGGCGTCGGCCATGCGGTCGATTGTCGAGCTCCGGTGGCAGCCGGCGCATCGGGATAATCGTCGCCATGAGCACCTCGTGCGGCCGGATCGCCGTCCTGCTGCTGAGCGCGCTGGTCGCCTGCTCGCCTGCCCTCGACTGGCGCGTTTCGCGGCCCGAAGGCGGCGACCTGGCGATGCTCTTTCCGTGTCGCCCGGAGCGGCACGAGCGGCCGGTACGGGTCGCCGGGGTCGATCTCCGCATGCGCCTGCATTCGTGCATGGCGGACGGGGTGATGTTTGCGCTCGCTCTCGTCGATGCCGCACAGCCGGAACAGGTCGCACCGCTGCTCGGCGAGTTGCGTGCGCGTTCCGCCGCCAACCTCGGCGGCGTCGCCGAGACGCGCCCGTTCGCACCACCCGGGGCGACGCCGAACCCGAACAGCGCCCGCTTGCGCGTCTTGGGCCGGCTGCCCAATGGTCGCCCGGCGGTCGAGGAGGCGGTGTTCTTCGTGAAGGGGCTGCGCCTCTACCAGGCGACGGCGGTCGGCGAAGCGCTGCCGCCGGAGGCCGCTGAAACCTTCTTCGCCGCCATCAGGCTCACCCCCTGAACGGGCCGGCCGGCACCGCGCCGGGCACACCGACGCAGGCAACTGTCGATAATGCCCGGCCATGCCCGGACTCCTGATCATTGCCCACGCGCCGCTCGCCTCGTCGCTGAAAGCGGTCGCCGAGCACGCATTTCCGGACTGCGCGATGCAAGTCCTCGCGCTCGACGTGCCGGCAAATCTGGGCGTCGAAGAGATCGAGGCGCGGGGCCGCGTGCTGCTCGAGCAGGTGCGCTCGCCGGAAGCCCTGATCCTCACCGACGTGTTCGGTGCCACACCCTGCAACGTCGCCCAGCGGCTGGCCGACGGACTGCAGGTCAGGGTGGTTGCGGGCGTCAACGTGCCCATGCTCTGGCGCTCGCTGTGCTACGTCGGCGGATCACTCGACGATCTGGCGGCGCGCGCGGTGGCGGGCGCGACCCAGGGCGTCATGCAAGTGGCCGCGACCCGGCCGCAGAACCAGGCGTTGAAGGCGCGCGGCAGTGATCAAGGCGAGCACCAGGATCAATAACAAGCTCGGCCTGCACGCGCGCGCGTCAGCCAAGCTCACCAAGCTCGCGGGCAGCTTTCGCAGCGACGTCTCGCTCAGCCGCAACGGCCGGCGCGTCAATGCCAAGAGCATCATGGGCGTGATGATGCTGGCCGCCGGCATCGGCAGCGAGATCGAGATCGAGATCGAGGGCGAAGACGAGCGCCAGGCGATGGACGCCTTGGTGGCGCTCATCGAAGACAGGTTCGGTGAAGGGCAGTAGGCCGCTGTTGCGCTGCTAGGATCGTCCGATGACTTTCCAGCTGTTCGGTTTGCCGGTTTCGCGGGGCATCGCGATCGGCCGTGCCGTGCTGGTCGCGTCGAGCCGGATCGACGTCGCCCACTATTACGTCGGCGCCGAGGAAGTCGACGCCGAGATCGATCGCCTGCGCGCGGCCCGCGACGCGGTGGCGACTGGCCTGGCGGCGATGAAGGACGATCTTCCGGTGGAAGCGCCGGCCGAGCTGTCGGCCCTGCTCGACGTCCACTTGATGCTGCTCCACGACGAGACCTTGACCGGCGCGACCAAGCAATGGATCCGCGAGCGCCACTACAACGCCGAATGGGCGCTCTCGGCGCAGCTCGAAGTGCTGGCGCGCCAGTTCGACGAGATGGAAGACGAGTACCTGCGCGAGCGCAAGG
>JBDTUG010000269.1:0-5764 GCA_040007855.1 Caldimonas sp. | reverse complement strand
CCGGCCGCGGCAGCTCGCTCGGCCGGCTGCACACCAAGCTGACGGTGGTCGACGACGAGCGGACCTTCGTCGGCTCGATGAACATGGACCCGCGCTCGGCCCGGGTGAACACCGAGGCCGGCATCGTCATTCACAGCGCCCCGCTGGCCCGGCAGGTCGCCAGGTTCCTGCGCATGCGCCAGCAGCTCGCCAGCTACAAGGTGCAGCAGCAGGGCGATCGCCTGACCTGGCTCTCCGGCGAAGGCGCAGCCCAGCGCACCCGTTCGGCCGAACCGCAAGCGCCGGCCCGGCCGGCGCTGCCGGTTCGCTTGCTGGCGCAGCTGCTGGGCGAAGAGATCCTGTGATCCGGCCCGCGCCGCCGATTCAGGCGACGCAGCCCCGGGCCTCGATCGGCCACACCGCCTCGACGACGCCGGCGCTCAGGCCGCCGCGCAGCGCGACGTAGCGCTCGTGCAGGTTGACGGTGGGATCGCAATGCCCCGGCACCAGCCAGACCGTGTCGCCGAGCTGCGGCAGATCGGCCACCGACCCGCCGGCGACCGGCTGCAGGATGCCGTGCTCGTCGCCGCCGTTGGCGTAGCGCAGCTCGCGTTGCCAGACCCACGGCAGCCCGGAGTCGATCGCGTGCGACTTGTGGCCGGCGTCGACGACGGCATGCGAGGCGCCGCGGCTCATCACCTGGCTCTTGACGAACAGGGCGTGCTCGAAGCGCGGCGTGTTCGGACCGGGCGCGTTGTCGGCGTAGTCGCGGTCCATGAAGAGATAGCTGCCGGCCTGCAGTTCGCCCCAGACGCCGCTCGCCGTGTCGAACGCGAAGCTGCCGGTGCCGGCGCCGGTGACGAGCGGGCAGGCGATGCCGGCGGCCGTGATGCTGGCCCGTGCTGCGCTCGCCAGCGAGGCCGCATGGCGCGACGCCGTTGCGCGCTCGTCGGCGCCGCGCAGGTGCTGCGCCGCGCCGTGGTAGGCCTGCAGGCCGGCGAAGCGCAGGCCCCCTTCGGGCGGCGCGTGCGAGACGACGCGGTGCGCCAGCGAGCCGGCCGCCGTCGCCGGCGCGCCGCAGCGGCCGTGGCCGACGTCGACCTCGACGAACACGTCGATCGCCGCGCCGGCCTCGCGGATTGCCTGCGCCAGCCGGTCGATCCCGTCGACCGAATCGACCGCGATCGCCAGCCGGACCCGGCGCGCCAGCGCCGCCACCCGCGCCAGCTTGGCCGGGGCGATCACCTCGTTGGAGATGTAGATGTCGTCGATGCCCGCCGCCGCCAGCGCCTCGGCCTCGCTGGTCTTCTGAACACACACCCCGACCGCGCCGGCCGCCATCTGCAGGCGGGCCAGCGCCGCGCACTTGTGCATCTTGGCGTGCGGCCGCAGGCGCACGTTGCGGGCGCGCGCGAACGCGGCCATCGCCGCAAGGTTGCGCTCCATCGCGTCGAGGTCGATCACCAGCGCCGGCGTGTCGATCGCGGCGACCGGATCACCGGCCTTCGGACCGGTCGCTCCGGCCGCCCCGCTCATCGCCGCGCGACCATCGCCGACGGATCGCCTTCGCTGCCGTCGTCCAGGGTCTCGCCCTCGAGGTGGGCGGTGTCGCTCCAGCCGACCAGGGTGAAGCCGCGCGGCGTGTAGAGCAGCCGGTTGACGGCGGCATTGCCGAGCTCCCAGGACCGCGGCGCGTCCAGGCCGATGCCGGAGGCGGCGCGGTACAGGCAGTCGAGCACGCCGCCGTGGCTGACGATGGCGATCGAGCGCCCGGCCTGGCCGGCGGCGATGCGGCTGCAGGCGGCGACCGCGCGAGCGCTGAACTCGCGCAGGGTCTCGCCCCCCTCGGGGCCGAAGTCGGGATCGTGGCGGCGCCAGCGCGCCGCCTCGGCCGGCCAGCGCGCGTCGATCTCGGCGTAGGTCAAGCCCTCGAAGATGCCGAAGCCACGCTCGCGCAGGCCCGGGTCGGTGCGGACCGGCAGGCCGAGCGGGCCGGCCAGCGCCCGCGCCGTGTCGGCGGCGCGCACCAGGTCGCTGGCGAAGATCGCTTCGATGCCGTCACCGTCCAGCGCCTCGGCGAGGCGGCGCGCCTGCCCGCGGCCACGCTCGCTCAGGGCGGTGTCGAGCTGACCCTGCATCCGCATCTCGGCGTTCCAGACGGTCTCGCCGTGGCGGATCGCGACGACGCGGGTCAGGTGAGCGTCGTGCGGATCGGGCTCCATGCGATCGGCGGCGTCAGTGCCGCGCTAGCGCAGCAGGCGGCGGTTCAGCGTGTAGGTGCCGGAGTGGGTCGCTTCGCCCAGCACATGCGGGTGGATCGCCCGGCGCAGGTCGGCGCCGCCGAATCGGCCCTCGAGCGGCGCCCGGGCGACCTCGAGCGCGTACAGCGTGAACACGTAGTGGTGGACGAGCGAATCGTTCCAGGGCGGGAACGGGCCGTCGTAGCCGAAGTAGTCACCGGCCATCGCCGGATCGGCGGCGAACCAGCCGGTGTAGTCGTTGAAGCCGTGCCGGGCCGCGCCGGTGCCGGCGACGCCGGCGGCCGGGCCGGGCTTGCCGTGCGGAGTAAAGCCGCGGCTGAACGCGCCTTCGGCGATCTCGGTCACCGACGCCGGCAGGTCGGCCAGCACCCAGTGGAAGAAGTCGACCCGTGGCAGCTCGGCGGGGACCTCGCGCCCGGCCTGGTTGACGTCGTCGCCGCGGCTCGGCACGTCGAAGTCGTGGCAGATCAGGGCCAGCGACCGGGTCGGCGCCGGCAGGTCGCTCCAGGCCAGGTGCGGGCTCAGGTTGTCGGAAAAGGTCACACCCTCGGGCGTGTCCAGGCGGCCGGCCGCGTAGCGGGGCGGAATGCGCTCGCCGTTGACCCAGCTGTCGCTCCAGAGCTTCATCTCACGGTCCTCCTCTTGTCATGGCGGGCAGCGCGAAGGATGCCGGCGCCGGCTGCGGCCGCTTCGCCCGGCCCCGCGGCTGCCGCTCGGCTCACGTGCCCCAGACAATGTCGGCGCCCTCGCCCAGCGAGCGCTTCATCATCGCCAGCAGCGGCCAGGCACGTTGCGCCAGGCCGACTCGCGGCTCGCGCCGCTCGTCGTCGACGTCGTCGGCAGCGGCGCCGCCGGCGGTCCCGGCCTCGGCGGCAATGGCGGTCTCGATCGCCCGCATCGCCGCGGGAATCGCCGCCGCCTCGATGATCCCCTGGCGCGCCGGCTCGCGGCCGACGATGCGCAGTATCTGCTCGGCGGCCGGCTCCATCATGAGCAGCCGGGCATCGGCTTTCGAGGTGAACACGTAGGGCATCGGCGGCGGCGCGTCTCGCTCAGCCCCGGGCGGGCGGATACATGTAGGCGCGGTTGAAGGGAAACGCCGATTGTGCGCCGCGCATCGGCCCCGAGCCGGGATCGCCGGTGCGCCGCGCGCACAGCATCTGGTGCAGCGAGATCCAGGCCCGCTCGAAGGCCAGCGCACTGCCGGCCAGGTAGAGCCGGTAGGCGCGCACCACTGTCTCCGAGGTCACCGCGCGGGCCGCCGGCAGGTGCGCCTCGAGGCCGTCGCTCCACGCCCACAGCGTCCGGGCGTAGTGCGGGCGCAGGCTTTCGACGTCGACCGCCTCGAGCCCGGATTGGCTGGTCGCCTCGAGCACGTGCGAGACGTGCAGCAACTCGCCGCCGGGGAAGATGTAGCGCTCCATGAAATCGCCCAGCCCGGAGCCGAGCTGGTGGTTGCGGGTGCCGCCGGCGGTGATGCCGTGGTTGAGGAGCAGGCCGCCCGGCTTGAGCAGGCGATGGATCTTGGCGAAGTAGCCGGGCAGCTGGGCCCGGCCGACGTGCTCGAACATGCCGACCGAGGCAATCTTGTCGAACGGCTCGCTCTCCGGAAGGCTCCGGTAGTCGAGCAGGTCCATCTTCACCCGCCCGCCCAGGCCGCGCTCCTCGATGACCCGGTTGACGTAGGCATGCTGGTTGCGGCTGAGCGTGATGCCGCGCGCCTGCACGCCGTAGTGCTCGGCGGCGTGGAGCAGCAGCCCGCCCCAGCCGGCGCCGATGTCGAGGAAGCGCTCGCCGTCGCGCAGCATCAGCTTGCTGCAGATGTGCTCGAGCTTGGCTTCCTGGGCGCCGGCCAGGTCGAGCGAGGCCTCGCGGTAGTAGGCACACGAGTAGACCCGCTTCGGGTCGAGCCAGAGCGCATAGAAGTCGTCCGAGACGTCGTAGTGGAACTGGATCTGCTGGGCGTCGACCTCGGGCCGGTGGCGAGCCCGCGAGCGGGCCAGGTGGAGCAGCTGCTGCAGCCAGCCGACCGGCGGCGGGACGACCACGGCGACCTCGGTCGGATCGCTCGCCATCAGCTCGGCGGCGAGCGTCATCAGGTCGCGCATGTTGCCGTCGAAGTCGAGCCGCCCCTCGACGTAGTCCTCGCCGACCTTGCCGATCTGCCCGGTCACCAGGTGGGTGAAGGGCGACAGCTCGTTCAGGCGCAGGGTCACGGCGGCATCGGTCGAGCCGATTCGCCGGCCCCCCGGCAGGACGACTGCCAGGGAAGGCGTCAGTTTTCCCAGGCGGTGCTCGAGCGCGGCGCTTCCGGCAATCGCGGTCATCGGGTCCTTCGTTGCGAACCCGTAGTCTACGAAGCCGCCGGCGGCGTCACCGGCGCGCTCGGGTCAGGGCAGTTCGCGGAAGCTGAACACCCGGCCGATCGGCTGGCCGCGGCTGCACTGCGGCGCGGTCGCCCGCTCGACCACCTTGCCCGAGCGCAGGGCGATCCGGTCGCTCGCCTGCAGCAGGGTGGCGTCGTCGATCTCGGCCAGCCGGATCATGTACTCGCGCGGCTCGGCGACCTGCAGGCGCATCCAGTCGAACACCTCGTCGTCGGCGCGCAGCAGCAGCATTTCGTCGGGCAGGTCCCAGATCGCCGCGAAGCGCCGGTTGAAGTTGCTGATGTGGCCGGCCAGGTCGGTCACCAGAACGCCGTCGCTGACCGACTCGAGGGTCGCCTGCATCTCGGCCTGCGCCGCCTCGGCGCTGCGCCCGGCCGCGAACTCGGCGCTGCGGTCCTGCAGGGCAACCACGTAGAGCGCCGTTCCCGGCGCCGGCTCGACCCGGCTGACCCGGCGCGTGACCGGCACGGCGACACCGCCAGCGCGGCTGACGAACGACTCCGAGATCAGCGGCGTCGCGACCTGCCCGTCGGCGACGTCGCGCCAGAAGACCTCGTCCTCGGGCGTTGCCGCCAGCTCGCGCATGTCGCGGCCCACCAGCTCGGCCGGGACGACGCCGAGCAGCCGGCCGGCCGGGCGGTTGGCAGCGACGATGCGCAGCCCCTCGGGCTCGACCAGGCAGACTGCCTCGAGCATCGATTCGATCAGCTGCGGCCAGGTCCGCCGCGCCGCATCGGCGACGCTGAAGCGATCGACCGGCAGCGGGTTGTCCATGGCGCCCGGCGGCGCGCCGCCGTTGCCTGAGCCGCTCACTCCTCGACCTCCAGCAGCACTGCCGGTTCGAAGAAGTAGGCGACGCGCGGACCCGGCGCCAGGTAATCGAGCGCCGTCGGCGGCAGCTGCTGCGGCTTGATGCTGCGCCGGATGCCGAGACCGACGGTGGTCTCCAGGTCGAGCACCAGCGCTTCCTCGCGTGGCACGCCGGCGTCGTGGATCAGCACGCTCGGCTTGAGCGGGCGCGACGAGTTGACCGCGACCACCGTGCCGTAGCGGTCGTCGGTGAGCTGCACCGTCGAGCCCGGCGGGTAGACGCCCATCATCTTGATGAAGGCGCCGAGGATCGAGGTGTCGAACTTG
>JBDTUG010000268.1:0-5767 GCA_040007855.1 Caldimonas sp. | reverse complement strand
CGACGGCGTCGATCGCGACCGAGACGAAGTCGCCGGGCTGGACTTCGAGCTCGCCGATGTCGTTCTTGAATTCTTCGATCGGAACGTAGGCTTCCGATTTGAGGCCGGCGTTGACGACCACGAAGTTGTGTTCGACGCGGACCACCTCGGCGGTGATGACCTCGCCGGTGCGCATCTCGGCCTTCTTGAGCGAATCCTCGAACATCGCAGCAAAGGAATCGGGCGCGTGCGACGTGGCGACTTGAGCTTGGGACATGGGGCTTGAATTTCCGTTGCGACTCGCGTCGCGGGTTAGGTTGTCGATCCGACGCCTCGGTGTGCCCGGCGGCACGAGGAGGGAAAGCGGCGGGCCTGGCCTCTAGACCGGCCGGTCCACATGACGGTCCGGCGTTCTGTCGAAAGGTCTGCGCTCATCCCAGGCTTTCAGCACTGCTTCGACCGAGGCTTCGATCGAGAGCGCCGAGTTGTCCAGCATGAGCGCGCCTTCGGCTGGCTTGAGAGGCGAAGCGCCGCGATTCTTGTCGCGAGCGTCACGCGCCTCGAGGTCGGCACGAAGACTGTCGATATTAGCGGGAATTCCCTTTGAAATCAACTGCTTGTAGCGGCGATCGGCACGTTCGGCGGGGCCTGCGGTGAGGAACACCTTGAGCTCGGCGTCGCGGAACACGACGCTTCCCATGTCGCGCCCGTCCGCCACCAGGCCCGGGGCGGTGCGAAAGGCGAGCTGCACGCCGAGCAGGACCTCGCGGACCGCCGGCCAGGCCGAGATGCGCGACGCCATTGCCGCGACCGGCTCCAGGCGGAGCGAGTCGCTCACGTCACGCCCGTCGAGAAAGCAGTGCTCGGCGTCGAACTGCAGGTCGAGCCCGGCCGCCAGGTCGGCCAGCGCGCTTTCGTCGCCGGCGTCGATGCCGGCGGCCAGGGCCGCCACGGCGGTGGCCCGGTAGACCGCCCCCGAGTCGAGCAGCCGGTAGCCGAGCTCGGCCGCCACCGCGCTCGCCAGCGTGCCCTTGCCGGAGGCCGTCGGCCCGTCGATGGCGAGCACCGGGATCGCTTCGCGCGCCGCGCTGACGACCGAGAACAGCGACTCGAAGTAGTCCGGCCAGGTCTTGCCGACGCAGCGCGGGTCGAGGATCCGTAGCGGCACTCCCGGGCCGGCCCCGGCGAGCGGGTTGAAGGCGGCGAGCGACATCGCCATCGCCATCCGGTGGTCGTCGTAGGTCGCGATACGGGCGGCGCGCCAGGTGGCCGGAGGCGCGATCGACAGGGAGTCGCTCCCTTCCACGACGTCGGCGCCGACCTTGCGCAGTTCGGTCGCCAGGGCGGCGAGGCGATCGGTCTCCTTGACCCGCCAGCTGGCGATGTTGCGCAATTGCGACGTGCCGTCGGCGAACAGGGCGAGCGAGGCCAGCGTCATCGCCGCATCGGGGATCGCGTTGCAGTCGATATCGATGGCGGCCAGCGGCCAGCGACCACGTCGTACCTCGAGCCAGCCCGGTCCCGACGCGACCTCGGCGCCCATGGCGCGGGCGGCGTCGAGGAAGCCGATATCGCCCTGGATCGAGCCGGCGTCGACGCCCTCGATGCGCAAGGGCGTATCGACCGCGGCGATCGCCGCGGCGGCGATGAAGTACGAGGCTGACGAGGCGTCGCCCTCGATCGCGAAGCGCCCCGGCGAGCGCAGCGCCTGGCCGCCGGCGAGGCGGAAGCGCCGCGTCCCGTCACGCTCGACGGCGATGCCGAAGGCGGCCAGCAGCTTCAGGGTGATCTCGACGTAGGGCTTGGAGATCAACTCGCCTTCGACCTCGATCACAGCGTCGGCGGAGTCGCTGCGCAGGGGCAGCGTGAGCAGCAGGGCGCTCAGGAACTGGCTCGAGACGTCGCCGCGCACCCGGATCGGCTGCTCGAGCGCGAGCGGGCCGGCGCCGGCGCTGACGCGCAGCGGCGGAAAGCCTTCCTTGCCGAGGCAATCGACGACGCAGCCGAGGCCGCGCAGGGCCTCGACCAGGTCGCCGATCGGCCGCTCGTGCATGCGGCGCGTGCCGCGCAGCTCGAAGCTGGCGCCGGTCGAGGCGGCGACGATCGCCAGCGCAGCGGTCAGCGGGCGCATCGCCGTGCCGGCGTTGGCGAGGTAGAAGGTGGCACTGCGCAACGCCGGCCGGGCGCCGGTGCCGTGGACGACCAGCCGGTCCGGGCCGGCCTCGATCCGGCAGCCGAGCTGCACCAGGGCGTCGAGCATGACCCGGGTGTCGTCGGAGTGCAGCAGCCCCTCGATGACGGTGGTGCCGCAGGCAAACCCGGCCAGCAGCAGGGCGCGGTTGGAGATGCTCTTCGAGCCCGGCACGCGGACCGTGCCGGCGATGCCGTTCAGCGGCGGAATGTCGAGAAAGCGGGTGCTGAACACGCGAACCCTCCGGTGGCGTTCACAGGCCCTGGGTCAACGGTGCGTATTGGGTGTTGCCGAGTTCATCTGCCAGCTCGCCCGCGCATCGCTGGCGCTGCGGATCAGGGCTTCGAGTGCTTCGGTGTTGCCGGTCTTCACGACGTGTTCCATCGCATCGAGCGTATGACGAAAGCGCTGCGTCTGCTTCAGGATTTCTTCCCGGTTGGCCATCAGGATGTCGCGCCAGACCTCGGGGTTGCTCGCCGCGATCCGGGTGAAGTCGCGAAAGCCGGGGCCGCCCAGCGAGAGGTAGTCGCGCCCGGCCGGCTGGCGCGACACCGAGTTGAAGTAGGCGAAGGCCAGGATGTGCGGCAGGTGGCTGACCGCCGCGAACGCCGCGTCGTGGTTTTCCGGGCTCATGCGCAGCACGTGCGAGCCGATCGCCGCCCAGGTGTCGGTCGCCTTCTGCAGCAGATCGGGCGAGGTCTTCGGCAGCGGCGTGAGGATCACCTGGCGGCCCTGAAACAGCGAGGCGTCGGCGTGGGCGATTCCCGCGACTTCCTTGCCGGCGATGGGATGGGCCGGCACGAAAGAGACGATCCGGTCCTTCAGGACGCGCCGGGCGGCATCGACGACGTCGCGCTTGGTCGAGCCGACGTCCATCATCAGCGAGCCGGGTTCGACCAGGTGGCGAATCGCCTTGAAGATCGCCTCGGTCGACGAGACCGGCACGGCGATCAGCACCAGGTCCGAGCCCGAGACGGCAAGCAGCGCCGACTCGGCGGCGATGTCGATCGCACCCAGCCGGCGCGCCTGCTCGGTGGTGGAGGGCGACTTGCTGTAGCCGACCACCCGTCGCACCAGGCCGGCGCGCTTGAGGGCGAGCGCGAACGACCCGCCCATGAGGCCGCATCCGATCACGCCCAGTTGCTGGAACATGCTAGTGGGCGCCGGCCGGGCCCGCCCGTTGCGGGCAGCCGGTCGCCGCCCCGGAAGGCGGCGGACGAAGGGGGCGAAGGGGGCGAAGGCGCGTCATCGCGTCAGTGCGAGTCGACCGGGTAGGTGCCGAGCAGTTTGAAGAACGACGAGACTTCGCGCAGTTCCTGCAGGGCGGCGCCGACCTCCGGCTGGTCGGGATGGCCTTGCAGGTCGACGTAGAAAAAGTACTCCCACTGCCCGGAGCGTGCCGGCCGCGACTCGAAGCGCGTCATCGACACGCCGTGCACCTTCAGCGGCACCAGCATGTCGTGCACCGCGCCCGGGCGATTCGGCACGGAGACGACCAGGCTGGTGCAGTCGTGCCCGGTCGCCTTCGGCTGCGGGTGCGCGGCCGGGTGCGCCAGCACGGCGAAGCGGGTCCGGTTGTGGGCGTCGTCCTGGATCGCCGGGGCGACGATATACAGGCCGAATTCGCTCGCCGCGCGCTCGCTGGCGATGCCGGCGAGGCGCTCGTCGAGGCTGGCCAGGCGCGCCCCTTCGGCATTGCTCGCCACCGGCCGCCGCTCGGCCTCGGGCAGGTGATGGCTGAGCCATGCGTGGCACTGGGCGAGCGCCTGCGGATGGGCGCAGACGGCCTCGACGCCCGCGCTCGAGTCGATCCGGCGCAGCAGGTTGTGGCGGACGTACAGGCTGGTCTCGCCGACGATGATCAGCGGCGAGGTGAGAAACAGGTCGAGCGAGCGGGTGACCACCCCTTCGCTCGAGTTCTCGACCGGCACGACGCCGAAGTCGGCGGCGCCGGCGCTGGTCGCGTGGAACACCTCGTCGGCATTGGCGCATGGCACCTTGACGATCGAGGTGCCGAAGTAGCCGAGCGCGGCGAGCTCGCTGAAGGTGCCGGCCGGCCCGAGGTAGGCCACCCGGGTCGGCGTCTCCAGGGCGCGGCACGCCGACATGATCTCGCGCCAGATCGGCGCCACGCTCTCGGCGCGCAGCGGGCCGGGATTGGCCGCCTTCAGGCCGTCGATGACCGCCGCCTCGCGTTCCGGGCGAAATGCCGGCGAGCCCTCGGCGCGCTTGAGCTCGCCGAGCGCGCGGGCGACGGCGGCGCGCCGGTTCAGCAGGCCGAGCAGCTCCTTGTCGAGCGCGTCGATCTGCACGCGCAGGCTGGCGATGTCGCTCGCTCGGCCGGGAAGGGTCGCTGCCATGGGATAAGGCGGCCGCCTTATTGCTTGCCGCTGGCCCGCGCCGCGGGCGCCGCCGGCCGCGCCGGCGCGGCGGCCGAGGCGCCCGGCGTTGCCGGCGGCACGCCGAAGATGGCGCGCAGCCGGCCGTCGAGCGCCTGCACCTTCGGATCGACCACCGGCCGGGCATCGGCGAGCAGCTTCTGGATGAAGCCGTTGCGCATGTCGGGCCCGAGCGCCTGATATTTCTTGTACACCGGCGATTCGAGCCAGGCGACCAGCTGCTTGAGCTCGTCTTCGCTCAGCTTTTCCTCGAGCGTGGCGCCGATCGTCGACGGCGCGATCCGCACGGCCCGCTCGCGGACCAGCGGGAATGCCTCGTCGATGTACTTCTTCACCTCGGCCTCGATCGCCTTGCCCATCGCCTCGCGCTTGTCGGGTGCCACCTGGCGCTGCATGGCCAGGCCGGCCTCCTGCATCATCTGCGCCGCCGGGCGCTCGACGATGCTGCGCGCGACGCTCTCGATCTCGGCCTGCTGGATCTGCAGGACCTTCTGCGCCAGCTCCTTCTTGGTCGTGCCCTGCGCCGACGCGCTGCCGGCCACGGCGAGGGCGGCGGCGACGCCGGCCAGCCACAGGGTTGCGGGGCGGGTCATGCGCCTTCTCCTTCGGGCGGCACCGCGTCGCCGCCGGGCTCTCCCGGGTCGACTTCGACGGCGTCGACGGCGTCGTTCTCGACGATGCGCTGCAGGCCGATCAGCTTGGCGCCGTCGTCCAGGGCGATCAGCGTCACGCCCTGGGTCGCCCGGCCGAGCTCGCGGATCTCGGCCACGCGCGTCCTGACCAGCACGCCGCTGTCGGTGATGAGCATGATCTCGTCGTCGGGCCTCACCAGCGTCGCGGCGACGACCTTGCCGTTGCGCTCGGTCTGCTGGATCGCGATCATTCCCTTGGTGCCGCGGCCGTGCCGGGTGTACTCGACGATCGAGGTGCGCTTGCCGTAGCCGTTCTCGGTGGCGGTGAGCACGCTCTGCGTCTCGTCGTCGGCGACCAGCATGGCGATCACGCTCTGGGTTGCGTCGAGCGCCATGCCGCGCACCCCGCGGGCGCCGCGGCCGACCGCACGGACATCCTTCTCGTCGAAGCGGACCGCCTTGCCGCCGTCGCTGAACAGCATCACGTCGTGCAGCCCGTCGGTGAGTGCCGCGCCGATCAGGTAGTCGCCATCGTCGAGATCGACGGCGATGATGCCGGCCTTGCG
>JBDTUG010000267.1:0-5768 GCA_040007855.1 Caldimonas sp. | reverse complement strand
CAGACCTTCAAGGCGATGGACGCGATGGACACCTTCCGCTCGAAGGCGATCGACGTGATGGGCAAGAACAACGAGATCATCCGCGGCCAGCTGGCCAAGAGCGAAGGCTATGTCGACCGGGTCCGCCAGCAGCGCGCCCGGGAGGCCGGCGGCTCGTCGATCGCAGGTCCGGTGGCGCTGTAGGGCGGCGCGATGCGGGAGGATCCTGCACCCGGCGCACCCGGCGCACCCGGCGCTCTGGCCGACCGGCTCGCCCGCTGCTACACGGGCGTCGTCTACGACGTGCTGCGGGCGCGCGGCATCACCGCCTGCGTGCTGCCGCCGACGATCGTTCCGCTCGACCTGGCGATGGTCGCCGCCGGGCCGGTCTTCACCGTCCGCGGCGGCCCCGACGCGTCGGTCTCGGCACACGACTCGCTGCTCCGCTGGACCGACCTGCTGGCACGCGCGCCGAAGGGCCACGTGGTAATGATGCAGGGCCACGACGCCGAGCGCGCCCTGATGGGCGAGCTCTCGGCCGAGACGCTGCAGTTCCGCGGCGTGCGCGGCTACATCGTCGACGGCGGCTGCCGCGACACCGCCTTCATCCGCCGGCTCGGCTTTCCGGTCTTCTGCGACAAGGCGACGCCGCGCGACATCGTCGGCGCCTGGGTGCCGGTCGCCTACGACGAGCCGATCAGCTACGGCCAGATGGTGGTGCGCCCGGGCGACTACGTGCTCGCCGATTGCGACGGCATCGTCGTCGTGCCGCGGGCGATCGCCGCCGAGGTGATCGAAGCCGCCGAACTGGCGATCAGCACCGAGGACAAGGTACGCGCGGCCATCCTCGGCGGCATCGACCCGCGCCAGGCCTACCTCGACCACGGCAAGTTCTGAGGCGGCGGCCGGGCCGGGGCCCGAGCCGTCCGCGCCGGCTCACCGGACGGCGGTCCGGCCGACCAGACTGCCGACCGTCGCCAGCAGCTCGTGCGGCTCGACCGGTTTGGCCAGGTGGACCTGGTAGCCGGCCACCATCGAGCGGGTGCGGTCCTCGGAGCGCGCGAAGGCGGTCATGGCGATCGCCGGGGTCTTGCCGCCGCGCTCCGGCGAGCGTCGGCGCACGTCCTGCAGCAATTGGTAGCCGTCGCGCTCGGGCATGCCGATGTCGCTCAGCAAGAGATCGGGAAGCACCTTCTCGAACACCGCGAGCGCCTCGCCGGCCGAGCCCGCCGTATGCACCGCGGCGCCGCAGCCGCTGAGCAGTTGCTCGACCAGCTCGCGCGCGTCGGCCTCGTCGTCGACGACCAGGATCGTCACCCCCTTCAGGTCGAGCACCAGCGCCGGCCCGGCGTTGCCTTCGCCGCGCGCCGTCGGGTGAGCACGGTTCGGCTCCTTGCGCAGGGCAGTCAGGGGCAGCGAGACGACGAAGGTGGCGCCGGTGCCGAGCCCGTCGCTGGCAGCCTGGATGCTGCCGCCATGCAGTTCGACCAGCCGGCGGGCGATCGACAGGCCGAGGCCGAGGCCGCCGTGCGTGCGCGTCGTCGACGCGTCGGCCTGGCGGAAGCGATCGAACACCTGCGGCAGGAAGGGCGCGTCGATGCCGATGCCGTTGTCGCGCACCACCAGCTCGAGGTGCGAGTTCACGCGCTGCAGCAAGACCTCGATCCGGCCGCCGCGCGGCGTGAACTTCACGGCATTGGTGAGCAGGTTCCACGCCACCTGCTGCAGCCGGTTCGGATCACCCGACACGGCGCAGGCGGACGACTCGAGGACCTGCAGCAGGCGGATTTCCTTGGCCTCGGCGGACGGCCGGACCCCCTCGACCGCGGCCTCGACGACCGACGCCAGGTCGAGCGGCTGGACTTCCAGCCGCACCTTGCCGGAGACGATCCGGTTCATGTCCAGCAGGTCGTCGATCAGGCGCGCCTGCGCGGTGGCGTTGCGCGCGATTGCCTCCAGGCCGCGCTCCAGGCTGGCCGGGTCGGAGCGCTTCAGCAGCAGGGCCTTCGACCAGCCGAGGATGGCGCTCATCGGCGTGCGCAGCTCGTGCGACAGGGTGGCCAGGAACTCGTCCTTGAGCTGGCTGACGCGGGCGATCTCCGTCCGCGCCGTGGCCTCCGCCCGGGCCAGGCTTTCCTTCTCCTCGGCGACCCGTCTGGCCTCCTCGTAGACCCGGGCGTTGTCGACCGCGATCGAGGCCTGCCCGGCGATTCCGGCAACGATGCGCTGGGTGCGCGCGTCGAAGGCGCCGGGCCGGCGGTGGCCGAACAGGAGGGCGCCGATCGGCTTGCCGGTGCGCGAGCGGACCGGCACCGCCAGGTAGCTGCGCACCGGCCCGTGCCCGCCGGGCAGCGCGTGCGCCTCGGCGACGGCTCGCAAGCGCGGGTCGAGCAGCACGTCGTCGAAGCGGATCGGCTGGTCGCCCTCGAACTCCGGGCTGAACAGCGGCGTGGCCTGCTCGGGCGCCGGTTCGTCGCCGCTGTGCCGCCGCAGGCCTGAGAGCGCGTGCCAGTGGAAGGCGGTGCCGCAGCCGTCGCCGGAGTCGTAGAAGAAGGCGCCGTACTCGGCCTGGCTCAGCTGCGTGCCGGCGTCGATCACGATCTGCACGAGCACGTTCAGCTCGAGGCTCGAAGCGACGGCGCTGCCGGTCCGGTTCAGCAGGTCGAGCACCCGGGCTTCGTCTTTCAGCGCGTCTTCGGCGCGCTTGCCCGCCGTGACGTCGCGATAGCTCCAGACCCGGCCGACGGTGCGACCGT
The DNA here is from genome assembly GCA_040007855.1 of Caldimonas sp. GTDB lineage: Bacteria > Pseudomonadota > Gammaproteobacteria > Burkholderiales > Burkholderiaceae_C > Schlegelella_A. The sequence goes on along the minus strand of JBDTUG010000267.1, from coordinate 3,033 downwards.
CGATCGACTGCGGCCGCGAGAAGCGCTCGAAGCAGCGCCCGTCGGCCAGCTCCAGGTGGTCGAGCGATTCGGCGGTCGACGCGTACACCGCCTGGATGCGCGCCGCCAGCGACTCCGGCTCGCGGAACAGGTGAGCGACCCGCGCGGCGAGGCCGGCATGGTTCGCGTTCTCGACTTCGTCGCGGCGCAGTCGCCAGACCTGGAGATACTTCTCGTTGAAGGTCTCGACCCGGCCGCTGTCGTCGGTCACCAGGATGGCGTCGGCGGTCGACTCCAGCGTTGCCTGCATGACGGCCAGCGACCGGGCCAGCGCCAGGCTGCGCGCCTCGAGCTCGGCCTTGGTCCGGCGCAGGTCGTCCTCGGCGCGCTGGCGGGCGATCTGGATCGCGCTGGCATTGCGCAGCGCGACCGAGCGCAGCAGCCCGTCTTCGCTGTTGTCCGTGCTCACGCGCTCAGTCCCAGCGCGCGCGACGCCAGGGCGGTACCTTCGACCCGTGCCCGGATCTTCGCGAAGGCGGTGTCGCGGGTGGTCGAGCGGTCGTCGCAGAACGGCGAGAAGCCGCAGTCGTCGGTGCTGCCGAGCCGGTCGGCGGGGATGTAATCGGCCGCCTGCAGGAGCCGGTCGCGCACCTCCTCGGCGCTCTCGATCCGCGGGTCGATCGGCGCGATGACGCCGACGAAGACGTGCTGCCCGGGCTTGCGGTGCTCGCGGATGATCTTCAGCACCCGCACCGGGTCGGGCTCGCCGCACAGCGCCACACAGAAATGGGTCGCCTTCAGCGCGAACAGGCTGGGCAGCAGTTCGGAGTAGTCGACGTCGGCGCTGTGCGTCGAGTCGCGATCGCCGCCCGGGCAGGTGTGCACGCCGATCCGCTGCCGCTCCGCATCGGAAAAGCGGCCGAGCGCCATGTTGTTGAGGTCGACGAAGCTTTGCAGCAGGCGGCCCGACGGGTCGAGCTTGACCGCCAGCCGGCCCTCGGTGAAGTCGACCTGCACCTTGTGCGCGCCCTTGTCGAGGCAACGCCGGACCTCGGTCTCGTGCTCGTGCAGCAGGTCGTGGATGAAGCGATCGCGCGGATATCCGGGCAGCTCTTCCTCCGGGTAGAGCAGGCTCAGCGCCGAAGGCGAGATCACCGCCTGCTTGATCGGCACGTGGGCATAGCGCTGCGCCACCTCGAGGTAGCTGTCGGCATGGCGGCCGTAGCGGAACGGCCCCCGGGTCAGGCGCGGCATGCGCCGGGTGTGGCCGGCGGCGAACGGGATCCTGAAGCCGTCCGAGGCCATGTTCGGCAGGCCGTGCACGCAGTAGGTCCAGAAGTTGTGGAACTTGCGCTGCTCGCCGTCGGTGACGACCGGCGAGCCGGTCGCCTCGAAGCGCTCGATCGTGTCGCGGACCGCGTCTTCGTAGAGCGGATCGAGGGAGGGATCGTCGCCGGCGACCCGTTCCAGCGCGTCGAGCAGGCGCAGCGGTCGTGGAATGCTGCCGATCGGCTCGGTCGCAAGGGGCATGGCGTCTCGGGAAACATCGCGTTCGGTGGAACTGGAAGGATACGCGCAGGCCTGGCTGGTACATTCGCCCGCGCAGCGCAGCCCGCGCCGTTCAACCGGACCCCGACCCGATCCATGGAAGCAGACGAAGCCCGGGTCGTGGTCGCCGACGACGCCCCCGACGTCGCCGAAGCGCTGGCCTACGCGCTCGAAGCCGACGGCTACAAGGTCTGGATCGCCCACGACGGCAACGAGGCGCTCGCCCTGGTCGAGCTGCACAAGCCGCACTGCGTCCTGTTCGACATCGACATGCCCAGCCTCGACGGCAGCGAGCTCTCCAAGCGCTTGCGCGAGCAGCACGGCGACGATCTCGTGCTGATCGCCGTGACCGGCTGGAGCGACAAGGATCCGCGCGTGGCCGACGCCTTCGCCCGGGTCGACCACTACCTCAGGAAGCCGGTCGACCCGGCGGTGCTGCGGAAGTTGTTGCCGCCGGCTTGATCTTGCGGTATCGGAGGCCAATGCGAGGTTGATGCGGCCTGACGGCCGCCGGCTGCGCCGAAGCCGCTGCGGCCTGAAGGGCCGCAGCATCCAGTCAGCGGCTTCGCCGGTGGTTCTTCTGGCTCCGACCCGGCCCTAGGGGCCTTGACTTCGCTGCGCGAAGTCAGTCTGCGCCGGAAGACCGACAAACCGCGCGTGGAGCGCGCGGCGGCCTTTACAGGCCGGCTGCGGCCCGGAGGGCCGCAACTTTGTCGGTCTTCTCCCAGGTGAATTCCGGCTCGTCTCTGCCGAAGTGGCCGTAGGCGGCCGTCTTCTCGTAGATCGGCCGCATCAGGTCGAGCATCTGGATGATGCCCTTCGGGCGCAGGTCGAAGAACTCGTGCACCAGGGCGGCGATCTTGTCGTCGGAGATCTTGCCGGTACCTTCGGTGTAGACCGTGACGTTCATCGGCTTGGCCACGCCGATCGCGTAGGCGACCTGGATCTGGCACTGCCGGGCGATGCCGGCGGCGACGATGTTCTTGGCGACGTAGCGGGCTGCGTAAGCGGCCGAGCGGTCGACCTTGGACGGGTCCTTGCCCGAGAACGCGCCGCCGCCGTGCGGGCAGGCGCCACCGTAGGTGTCGACGATGATCTTGCGGCCGGTCAGGCCGCAGTCGCCCTGCGGGCCGCCGATGACGAAGCGGCCGGTCGGGTTGATCAGGTACTTGGTGTCCTTCAGCCACTCCTTCGGCAGCACCGGCTTGATGATCTCCTCGATCACCGCCTCGATGAACGAGGCCTTCATCTTCGTCGAGGTCTCGCTCTGGCTCGGGTCGTGCTGGCTCGACAGCACCACGGTGTCGATCGAATGCGGCTTGCCGTCCACGTAGCGCATCGTCACCTGGCTCTTCGCGTCGGGCCGCAGGTAGGGCATGCGGCCGTCCTTCCTGAGCTGCGCCTGGCGCTCGACCAGGCGGTGCGCGAAATAGATCGGCGCCGGCATCAGCTCGGGCGTCTCGTCGCAGGCGTAGCCGAACATCAGGCCCTGGTCGCCGGCGCCGG
>JBDTUG010000266.1:0-5776 GCA_040007855.1 Caldimonas sp. | reverse complement strand
CGCGCGCACGGCCCGCGCAGGCGCGCGCAATCCGTGCCGGCGGCGACCAGAGCCAAGGCGTGCCGGCCGAGTATGGAGCGATCCGGCCGGCGGGTCCGCGGGACGTGGCACCGCCGATCGGGCCCACCGAAACCTGGCCGGCGCAGTGAGCGGCGCGGCGCACGCGCGCCTCATTGCGGAGCGTCGCGTGACGGGCCGATAGCGCTTGCCTTGGCCGCCTCACGCAACGTATCCTCCCCTCCCCACCATCGCGGCGAGGCCATGATCCGGGATACGGTCAGCGACTGGCAGGAGCTCTCCACCTTGTACGAGCGCGCCGATGCGCTCGACGCAGCCGGGCTGGCTGCCTGGCTTCTTCAATTGCGCGCCGACAAGCATCGCCTGGTGGCGCAGCTCGAGCGCATGCTCGACGCCCGCTCCCGGGTCGCCGCTGGCAACTTCCTCGGTGTATTGCCGACGATCGAGCCGATGCCTCCCGCACCCGGCTCGGACTGGGACGAAGGCAGCCGGATAGGCGCCTACCGGCTGGTACGCCACATCGGCTCGGGCGGCATGGCCGAGGTGTGGCTGGCCGCGCGCGTCGACGGAGCGTTCGAGCGCAAGGTGGCGATCAAGCTCCTGCACAGCCACCCGGCGCGCGCGCAGCGCGAGGCCCTGGCCGAGCGCTTCAAGCGCGAGCGGACCATCCTCGCCTCGCTCGATCATCCGAACATCGCCCGCCTCAGCGACGCCGGCGTCACCGCCGCCGGGCAGCCCTGGCTGGCGCTCGAATACGTGCAGGGCGAAGCGATCAGGCCCTGGTGCGACGGCAAGCGGCTGGCGGTCGCGCAGCGGGTCGGCGTTTTCGCGCAGGTGCTGCGCGCGGTCGAGTACGCGCATGCCAGCCTGGTGATGCACCGGGACCTCAAGCCGTCAAACATCCTCGTCACCGACGACGGCTCGGTCAAGCTGCTCGACTTCGGCATCGCCAAGCTGCTCGAGTCGTCGAACCAAGCCTCGGCGAACACCGATCTCACCCGTCAGTCCGGGCGGCCGCTGACGCTCCAGTACGCCAGCCCCGAGCAGCTGCTCGACCAGCCGCTGACCACCGCCTCCGACGTGTACTCGCTCGGCGTCGTGCTCTACGAGCTGTTGTGCGGGCGCCGGCCCTACGACGTCAAGCTCGGCTTCGCCGACCGGGTCGATGCGGGTCTGTTCGACCGCGAGCCGCCGGCGCCGAGCCGCGCCGCCTTCGACGACGCGATCGCCGGCCATCGCTCCAGCTCGGTGCCGGCGCTGCGCGCCGCGCTGGCGTCGGACCTGGACGCGATCGTCCTGAAGGCGCTCGCCGTCAGCCCGAAGGACCGCTACCCGTCGGTCGAGGCGCTGCGCGACGACCTCGAGCGCTGGCAGAACGGCCTCCCGGTGCGCGCCAAGCCGTCGACCGCCGCGTACCGTCTCGGCAAGTTCCTGAAGCGCAACGCCCTCACGGTCTCGCTCGGCAGCGGTGTCGGCCTGGCCCTGGCGATCGCCGCGGCGGTGTCGCTGGCGATGAGCTGGAAGGCCAGCCAGGAAGCCGATCGCGCCATCGCTGCGCGCGACTTCATGATCGCGATGTTCAGGGTCGCCGATCCGGACAAGCTGCAGGGGTCGGGGCCGGCGGCCCGACAGATGCTCGAGACCGCGAGCGAGCGCGCGGCCGTCGACTTGCGCGGGCAGCCGGAGTTGCTGGCGACGGTGCTGGAGAGCATTGGCGTCGCGCAAGTCAATCAGGGCATGTTGACGGTCGCCGAAATGACGTATTCGCGATTGGCCGGCCTGTACGTCGGCCAGAACCACAAGCGAGAGTGGATCTTCGCGCAGGCCCGGCTTGCGAATGTCGTCTATCGCGTCGGCGACTTCGCGCGCGCGAGTGATCTGATTGATCGAGCAGTCCAGGCGTCCACGCCCTTTCATGACGATCATGACCTGCAGGCCGAAGTCTTGTGGACGAGAGGGTGGATCGAGAGGATCCTCAGAAAGCTTCCTGCCGCGGAACTCGACATGCGCCAGGCGCTGGTCCATTCCAAAGCCGCACACGGTGCGACCGCGTTCCGCACGCTGGAAGCGGTCAAGGGGCTCGTGGACGTCGAGGGCGAACTCCGACAATTCGACAAAGCGCTGGCGGTGGTCGACGAGTCGATCGCCGCGATAGCGGCGGATACTTCAGTGGCTCCCATTCCGCGTATGGGAATGTCGATCGCCCGGGTCCATTTATTGATGAAGGCCGGGCGGTACGCCGAGTCCCTGCGGACTTCCGAGGCGCTGGCGTCACAGTGTGAAAGGATTGCCGGTGCCGATCACATCGACTGCGTCCTGCTGCTGAACATTCGCGCGCTGATGTTCGCCAGGCTGGAGATGCGCGACGAATCGCTCTCTATGGTCGGCGGCCTGGTCAAAGGATCACTCGATTCGTCATCACCGCGACAGAGCATTGCCAATCTCCTGAACCTCGGCCGGGTTGTCGCGGCGGCGCGCGTCTGGAGCTCTTACCCGGACGTTCGTGAGCGCATCGCCGCCGTCGCAGCCGATGCAGCGGCGAACACCGCCGATCGCACCGTCGCCCTCTGGATATCGGCAGAAGAGGCTCTGTTTCGTGGCGCCGCCGACGAGGCATACAAATCGGCGCAGTCGGCGCTCGAGTTGCAAGGGGCGTCTGACTTGCCTTCAGGACTGCTGGGTCGGACAAAGCTGTACGTCGGGCTCGCCTTGCAGGCCAGGGGTGACGATGAATCGGCCGTCGCCGCGCTTGTCGATGCGGAGACCCAGCTCGATCAGGAGCTGGGCAAGGATCACCCTTTGCTCCCGTTCTATCGGCTCAATCGTGCCGTTTCCTTGCATCGATTGGGGCGCGACACAGAATCCGCGATGCTCGTGAGTGATGCGCTGCCGAAGCTACGGGTCGCCTTTGGCATCGCCGCCCCCGTGGTGCAGCGAATCGACAGGCTGCGTCTCGAGCTGCCTCGCACGAAGTCGGCGAGTCACAGAAGCGGCCCCGTGCGTGTTTTCAGTTGACCAGGAGAATGCCATGAAGACGACACTTCCCGCAGATGCCGCGACCACGATCCTCAAGAACGCGAAAGATCGGCTTGGAGAAATCGAGCGCGCCACGATCTCCCTCCGAAAGGCGCTGGAGGTCCTGGAGTCGGGAAAATTGCCTGCGGGTGCTACCGCGCGCGATATCGGGACGACCTCTGGCGGAAGCACGCCGATTCCCCACTGATTCTTGCGCGCCGTGCCTGCAAATGCCGCCGGCGTGTCGGAACCCAAGGACATCTGCCTGTCCCTTCGGTTCCGCGAGCCGATCGCCCGCCGCTTCTACAAGCTCTGGCTCGCCGGCAAGACCTTCGCCGGCACCGAAGAACATTTGGCCCTGGCCCGCGCGTTCGAAGGCTGGCAGCTCGAGGTCAGCTCCTCGGGGCCGACTTCGCTCTGTGTGCGCTGCTCATCGGGGCAACTGCAGAAGGCGTTCGACGTGGCGGTCGAGCGTGTGCCGTTGGCCGCGGGCGCTCTCTCATCCATGGGAGGTGAATACGTCGTCTCGCGAGGTGGCGCCATACCGGTTCCTCAAGACATCGCCCGCTTCGTCGAAAGCATCTCGATCCAACGCCCCTACATCTATGCCGCGCCGGGCGTGGCCGTGCTGCCGCCGCCCAAGCGCCCGGCCGGACACGGTGCACGGCTCGATGTCCTGAAGGGCGTGCCGCGCAAACTCCGGGCGACCAAGGTGCACGCCCGAACGAAAGGCAGGGGTGCCGGCGTCAAGGTCTGCGTGATCGACAGCGGATTCGTCACCGACCATGTGTTTTTCGGGCAGCGTCCGTTCTCGATGCAGGTTGCCCTGGCCGGCTTGGCATCCGACGGCAAGCTCGACGACTTCGGCCACGGCACCGGCGTCGCTGCCAACCTGCTGTCGGTCGCACCCGAGGTCGACTTCATTGGCATCAAGCTGCACAACGAGTCGCTGGCCTCGCTGAACGCGACCCTGCTCGAGGGCTTCCAGACGGCACTGACGTTCAGCCCGGACGTCATCTCGATCAGCCTGGTGTCCCAGGAGCTCTACGATCCGAACGGACCGGTGCAGCCGGTTCCTCTCACCTCGGCCGACAAGGACCTGGCCGACGCAATCAAGGCGGTCGCCGACAAGATCGTCATCGTCGTCGGCGCAGGCAACGGCCAGTTCGGCTTTCCCTCGCAGATGTCCGAGGTGATCGCCGCTGGCGGCGTCTATGCCAGCACGAAGAACCGTCGCGAGAAGCTGATCGCGTCCGACATGGCCTCGGCGTTCATCAGCGGCGTTTATCCCCGCCGCGCGGTGCCCGACGTCTGCGGCCTGGTCGGCCTGCTCCCCAACGGCGAGTACCTGACGCTCCCGGTCGGCTTCGGCTCGTTCTACGACAAGCTTTCTCAGGGTTACGACGGCAGCGCCGGCGACGACGGCTGGGCGGTGTTCAGCGGCACTTCGTCGGCCGCCCCACAGCTAGCCGGCGTCTGTGCGCTGATGCTCGGCGTCAACCCTGGGTTGACGCCCGCCAAGGTCAAGAAGATCTTGTGCGCCACGGCGCGCGACGTGACCGAGGGCACCACCAATCCCAAGAGCGGCGGGATCAAGGCCGTTCCGGGGCGAGATGTCGCGACCGGTGCCGGTCTGGTCGACGCCTTCGCTGCGTGGACTGCGGCCAAGCGGGCATGACGCGGCCCCGCTTCCTATGTATTTGGCCTTGGATGCGCTGACTGGACGCCCGGGCTTCCGGGCGGTTGCCGCCAGACCACTAGCAGCTGGCGCCCCTACCGCGCTGCATCGCCATCTACGCGCAGTCTTGGCCAGGTGCGAAGCATTGTTCTGCCCTTGGCGCGTTGCGGATTGGGTTCCCGGACGCAAGGAGATTAGGAGGTGACATGCCTGAAACGCCAGCCAGCCAGATTGACCGTGGCCCCGCGCTGCAGACGGATTCGTGCGTCGTCATCGACGACTTCTTGCCGGAGCAGACCTACCAGGAGGTCTATGACTGGACCGAACGGCTCGACTACCGACACATCAACACCACAGGGAGCGTCAATCGGGTGTGGAGTCCGAACTGTGGCTTTCCAATGTGCAGCGTCGATCACTTCACATGCAACGCGCCGGGCGCCGAAGGAAACGACGGCATCCGCAGGTATCCGGTCCAGCAGTCGGTCGACGACTTCATCAGCGCGCTCAATGGGGTTTTGCCTCGGTGGGCGCCAGTGGTTGGCGCAGGGGAGCCCGAGGGATGGCACCACTACTCGGTGGGCGCTTGGGTCTATCCGCCGAATACCGCGCTGGGCATGCACGGAGACGGGGCCGGCGCCTACACAGGAGCCTTCGTCTATTTCTTGTCACCTCACTGGCGGGTCCACTGGGGCGGTTTGCTCGTGGTGCTGGACGAACAGACCAACGCCGACATCGTGCGCGGCGGCGAGGACCTCGATCCTTTCGTGTACCACGGTCGCCGCTGGCTCCATGCGAGCCCGCGCGACGACTCGGTATTCGAGCGCGGCATCGGCCACTGCATCCTGCCGAAGCGCAATCGCCTCGTGCTGCTGCGCGCCGGCACGTATCACCTGGTGACGAAGGTGCTACCCGAGTGCGGTGACAACGTCCGGGTGTCGCTCGGCGGCTTCTTCCACCGCGGCGGCTGGTGACCGCCGCCTCGGCGCGGGCCTCTCTCTGTTGCCCAGGCGCCTAGCCCGGATATTTCATCAGTAGCTCGGTGAACCGGGGAGTCTTGCGTTGTGG